>JAFRWY010000030.1 GCA_017437905.1 Eubacterium sp. | reverse complement strand
CTGCAAGACTGAAGGAGAAGTTTGGATATCCTTCGTTCCGGACCTACAATGGGGCACCGCTTCAGGAAGACGCCGTACGAGCAGCGGTGGAAGGTAAGTCTATCCTCACTATATTCCCGACAGGCGGAGGTAAATCGCTTACCTTCCAGCTTCCTGCATTGATCGGAGCAGAGACGGAGAAGGGCCTGACGGTCGTTATCTCACCTTTGCAATCTCTTATGAAGGACCAGGTTGATGGACTATCTGAAAAGGGAATCTCGGATGCGGTTACTATTAACGGACTATTAAATGTATTAGAGCGGAAAGAGGCAATCGAACGTGTCCAAAATGGAATAGCTTCAATTTTATATATTGCTCCCGAATCCCTCCGTTCAAAGACGATTCAGAAGCTGCTGGAATCGAGAAATGTGATTCGTTTTGTAATCGATGAGGCACACTGTTTTTCGTCCTGGGGACAGGATTTTCGGGTGGATTATCTGTATATCGGAGACTACATTCAGAAACTTCAGACGCAACTACATAAGAGGATTCCGGTCTCATGCTTTACAGCAACTGCAAAGCAGAAGGTGATCAGTGACATTCGTGAGTATTTTATGCAGAAGCTCGGAGTGGAATTGGAACTATATACCACGGATGCGGCACGGACAAATCTTCGTTATGAAGTGATCTATCGTGAGGATAAGAATGAAAAGTATAAGACGTTGAGAGAACTTCTTGAGCAAAAGAACTGTCCGACGATTGTATATACGTCCAGAACGAAACGAACAGAGAACCTGGCGGACCGATTGTTTCAGGACGGATTTAATGCCCGGCCATATCATGGTAAAATGGATCAGGAAGAGAAAATCCGGAACCAGGACGATTTTATCAGCGGGAAAGTTCAGATCATTGTAGCGACATCGGCGTTCGGAATGGGTGTCGACAAGTCGGATGTAGGATTGGTAGTACATTTTGATATATCAGATTCCCTGGAGAACTATGTTCAGGAAGCCGGACGTGCCGGACGGAACGAGAATCTTAAGGCGGAATGCTATGTACTGTTCAATGAAGATGACCTGAACGGGCATTTCACGTTCCTGAATCAGACGAAACTCACTGTAAATGAGATCCAGCAGGTATGGCGCGGGATTAAACTTCTGGCAGGCAAAAGCGAGAGAATTCTTTGTTCAGCGTTTGATATAGCAAAAAGCGCGGGGTGGCTTGCGGAAACAAACGTAGACTTGGAAACAAAGGTACGAACGGCGGTTCAGGCGTTGGAGCAGACAGGTTATATAAAGCGTGGTGATAACAGTCCGCGGGTGTATGCCGACAGTCTTATGATCAATAATGTAGCCGAGGCCAGAGAGCGGATAGAATACAGTGGTCTCTTCTCCGAGAAGGATAAAGAAGATGGCGTGTTACTGATTCAGCGCATCTTATCCGAGAGAAGCGTGGACCGGAAGGATCCGGTTACAAGAGTGGACTATCTTGCGGATGTTCTTGGATTTGAGAAGGAAAGGGTCATCTGCTTGGTCGATCTCTTTAAGGATGCAGGTATTCTGGCGGATGATAAGGAAATGTCCGTATTTCTTGAGGATGCAGACCTGAACCGGAAGACTTCCAATCGGAAGATGACGGAGTATCTGAGGCTGGAGCAGTTTTTGTTTGAAGTTGTGACTGACAGACATGAACGACTGAACTATAAGGAGTTGAACGAAACAGCAGAGGAGAAGGGAATCAAATCCGATCCGAAGATGCTGAAGGAACTGGTACATTTTTGGACTATCAGCGGATATATCAGAAAGCCGACGGGGGAAACCAATCACGGTTTTCAGCCTGATATGATCTTATCTCCTTCAGAACTTGAGGAGAGAATCCGAAAGAGACAACTGCTTTGTGATTTTATAGAGAAATCATTTATCAGTGATGGAATTGTCATACGTGACAGTCTGATCGGCAGAACCGTAACAACGATTAAGGTTGATTTTTCAACGGTTGATCTGAAGAGAAGATATGATGCCATGCCGGTTGGATACGACCGGCCGGATATGTCAAATCATGATTTTGAAGAGACATTACTGTTCCTCTCCAAGATACGTGCATTTCGTATGGAGGGTGGATTCCTGGTGATCTATAACCGTATGGAGATCCATCGTCAGGAGATGAACAATCTGATCAAGTACAAAAAAGAGGATTATAAACAATTCGAGGAATACTATAAACTGAAAATGCAGCAGATTCACATCGTGGGTGAATTTGCAAATATGATCGTGAGGGATTATGGGGCTGCTCTGACATTTGTTCATGATTATTTCCAGATGGAATATGGTCTCTTCCTGAAGAAGTACTTTGCCGGATTCCGTATGAGGGAGATCAACAGAAACATCACGCCCCAGAAGTATGATGAACTCTTTCTGAACCTCACGGATCGTCAGGCAGAAGTTATTAACGATGATGAGTCGAAAATGATCGTGGTTGCAGCCGGCCCCGGAAGCGGAAAGACGAAAATCCTGGTACATAAGCTTGCGTCACTGGTGATCATGGAGGATGTGAAGTATGAACAACTGTTGATGCTCACTTTTTCCAGAGCCGCAGCAACGGAGTTTAAAGCAAGGCTGCATCAGTTGATCGGAAATGCTGCGAAGTATGTTGAAATCAAGACGTTCCACTCCTATGCTTTTGATCTGCTCGGAAAGATAGGAACGGTTGAGAAGTCAGCAAATGTGATTTCGGACGTGACTAAGAGGATCCTTGAGGATGAAGTTGAAGAGGAACGGATAACGAAGACGGTTCTGGTGCTGGATGAGGCACAGGATATCAGTCGTGATGAATATCGCATGATCCAGGCGCTGCGAGAGAAGAATGAGGATATGCGTGTGATCGCGGTAGGAGATGATGATCAGAACATCTATGAATTCCGCGGATCGAAATCAAAGTATCTTCAGTCATTTGCAAAGGAGGAAGGTGCAAAACTGTACGAACTGACGCAGAATTTCCGAAGTAAAGATCTGCTGGTACAGGTGACAAATGCTTATCTGCAGACCATGTCGGAACGTATGAAGACGGAGGACATCTGTTCGGTGAATGAAGGTCAGGGATTCGTTGATTTCGTTCGATATGAAAGAGAGAACGGAATAGAACAGGAACTGATCCGTGTCTTTGAAAACTGGCATAAACCGGAGCATAGTACGGCGATTCTGACGAGTACGAATGAGCAGGCATATCTGTGTTATGACCTCTTGTTCAGAAAAGGTCTGCGCCCGCGACTGATCCATGAAGCGGAAGGTTTCAAACTGTATGATCTGGATGAGTTCAGATTCTTCACGGAAGAGGTTCACGTTGAGGAAGAACCGCGTATCTCAGAGGAACGATGGGAGAAAGCGATAGCCGGACTTAAGGACGAGTATGGTCAGAGCGAGAAACTGGAGAATGTACTTTACACCCTTGAATGTTTCAGGAAGGCTACGCCGGAACCATATTATTATGATCTGATCGAGTTTTTGATAGAAAGCAGATTTGATGATTTCTACAAGTGCGATAAAGGTGAGATCTGTATTTCAACGATCCATAAGGCGAAAGGACATGAATACGATGATGTCTTTCTGCTTCTTAGTGCGTTGGATCCGAGGAATGAAGAAACCAAGCGTGTGATCTATGTAGGAATGACACGGGCAAAAGAAGGGCTGTATGTGGTCTACACAGGGATCCAGTTTGGGAAAGAAACAATGGAAACCTATAAACAGTTGGGTGCGGGTATTTTTAAAGATTCAATGGAATTCCCAGTGCCTACTGAAATTATTCTTCCGTTGTCACATAAGGATATCTGGCTGGACTATCCGATTGACCCGAGGTTGGCAGATAAGAGATATTTTGCCGGACAGGAACTGGAGATCGAAGAAGAGGGCGGACGTTTGTTCTTTCGGGATCCATCTTTGACGCGTGCCAGAGTTGTTGCAGTCTCCGAAGCATTTGTTCGAAAACTTCAGGTACATAAGTCCAAAGGGTATATGCCGGTTAAGGCGTACGTAAATTACGTCGCGTACTGGACGAAGACAAACGGAGACGAGCCCGGGGTGGAGAAGAGGATAATACTTCCGAGGGTGATATTGAAGAAGGAGAGTCGTTCGGAGAATGGCCGGTAATCATGAAGCTGGTAATGAAGGGAAGGCAGCTGATTCCATGAATAGAAATGAGAGGAACTGCCGTTACTAAGCCATTCAACTGGCAAAGATGTAGAAGGAAATGAGTAGCATTTCATTCTCTGCAAACGATAACGGAATACATTTGAGAATACACATATTTTTTGTGAATTTGTTGGAATACAAGAAGGATATTCGGAACTTGTATGAAAGTATTATATAGTGTCAAGTTTTCTTGACACGGCCTTCTTTCAAGTGCTACTATTAGCACGAAAGGAGGTTTCGTTATGGTTGAAAAAATCAAAGAATTTACGGGCAAACTGGCTACTGTTGTTAAGAATCACAAGGTGAAGGTGATCATCTATTCGGCGGTGGTGATCGCTGCAATCATCGCGAACCGGGTCATTCTGAAATCGGTATATGATTACACCATTGATCAGTATGAGCGGTATGGGAGCAACCCTCAGGTATGCGAGGACGGGATCGCCACATTTCGGCGGATGAAGTATTACAAACAATCGAAACACTATATCCGTCAGATGACCATTTCCGGTGTGGAGGATTATTGTCGGGAGGGGCAGTTCACGGAGGCGGCAAATTTCCTGAATGAGAATTACGATGAGGAGTTGGAGTATCTCTATAGCAAGATAAGTTCCGAGAAAACCGCATTTGAAGAAGAGAAGAGGAAGAAAGAAAAGGAGAGGCAGGAAGCGGAACGTCTTGCAAAGTACAATTCCATGGAAGGCCGGACAGAACGGGTTAAGAAAATGTATGAGACCATGGGACTGGGTGGTATCACGGAAGGTAATCTGGTCATAGATAAGATGGTTGCAGGGATAGATACTTGTTCGCTGGATAGCATAGGATACCTCTTGCCGGTGTGGAACCGCAATCAGGAATACTATGATATGCTGCTGGACTGGTTCCGGCATTGTTATGATTGGGTAAATGGGAATTCGATCTTCAATATGAGCGTCACATATACGGTGCCCAGTACCATGACAAAGCCCACGAAGCAAACGGTGGTAAATCATTTCCGTAAAACCTACAAACTGGATATAGATATACAGGACTTTGCGGTCTACACAGCCATGATATGGCAGTCGGAAGGAATGATTTCCGGTCATGGGAACGAATATGAGGTATTTGTGTTTAAGACGGAGGATCGTTGGTTCTTCGGTGGCTTTTTCTACATGACTTATGATGATAAGTTGCAGTCAGTGATTCCCGGGGATAAATACTACACCGGGGTGATCGCTGATGAGTGAAATGGATTGTATATGGATGAATGATGATCTCATGGAGGATATGGAAATGGAAGATAAGCAGATGGATCGTGAAGAGATCTTAAGATATGCGGCAGAGCAGGACGGACCGGACGAGCGCGAGGAGCACTATGATCTTACCAGCACGGATGATGCATATTTGATAGGGCAGATCCTGTGCAGCGTTATTGCGCTTATTAAGATATTTGTGTTCCGAAAAAAGCCTTATGATATATTTGCAATTCAATTCGGAGCGGAGACGGCATACATTTACAAAAAATGGAAAGCGTTACGAAGGAAGAAGCATTTTTTGGCTATGGTCGTATATGGGATTCTTTTTATTCTTACGTTGGGATGTCTCTTTGCAGGAGAAGATGATCTGGTAAAGAAGAATGATGTATGAGTAAAGACCTGGTACTGAAAAACAGAATAAGGGAAGCACGGCTTGAAGCACACTTGTCCCAGGCGGAACTTGGGAAAGCAGCCGGCGTGTCCCGCCAGACGATCAATTCGATCGAAAATGGTCAGTTCAGCCCGACGGCAAAATTGGCCCTTGTTTTGTGTACCGTTTTGGATAAGAAATTTGAGGAGTTGTTCTATTTTTAATAACCGGAGGAGAATACGATGAGCGAGGATAAGGAAAAAACAGAAGAGGTAAAAGAGGAAGAGAGAATACTTACCGTAAAGGAAAAGGTGGAAGCCGGACTCTATAAGGATTTTAAGGCGAATGTTCCGGTCTATTGGTTTTATAGCAAGAATATAGAGGATAACGCGACAGCGGCTTCCGCACATGATGTGATGGTACAGGTAGACTGTCCGGATGGGACGAAAGAATTACATGCGGATACGGTCCGGTTTGAAATAAAACATAAGGGGGAGTTGTTAAAGAGTTTTTCCAAAAAGATAGAACCCAAGATAGAGTATTCGGTGGATGTGCAGATTTCGGTGGATCAGGAAGAGTATTCATATAGTTTTAATCTTAAGGAATTTAAACTGTATATGGAGCATAGAGAAAATAACTATTCAAAGGCAATTTTCTCTGTAGTATTGACGGATGGAAAAGAGTATGTACTGGTAAAAACGCTTAACTCACAGGAACGATATGACAAAAGAGAAGAACTTCTATGGCCGATGATCCTGGTCTATGAACGTAACTACTTCGTTGATCGGGAGTACTTGCAATATGCCGAGTCGAATAATCGCCTTGCGAATTCCGGCAACTCATTCTTTTCTTTGTTTGGTACGAGCAGCGGAGGAAAGAGCAGCCTGAACAATCATAAGCAGATCGAGAATGGTTATGAGGAACTTGAGAAGTTGATCGGTCTGGAAACCATAAAGCGGGACATTAAGGAATTGTCGAATTTTCTGAAGATGCAGAAGAAGAGAAAAGAGAAAGGGATGAAGACGGTTCCTATGTCACTGCATCTGGTATTTACCGGCAATCCGGGAACCGGAAAAACTACCATCGCCCGTATCCTTGCGTCAATCTATAAAGAAATCGGGGCATTGTCCAAGGGGCATGTAGTGGAAGTGGATCGCGCAGACCTGGTGGCGGAGTATATAGGTCAGACTGCACCGAAGACCGCAGGTAAGATCAAGGAAGCCATGGGTGGGATCCTTTTCATCGATGAGGCATATACGCTGGCGAAGGGTGACGGAAAAGATTTCGGACAGGAAGCCATCGACACGATCCTGAAGGCGATGGAGGATCACCGGGAAGACTTTATCGTGATCGTAGCGGGTTATCCGGCAGAGATGCACAGGTTCATCAACAGCAATCCGGGTCTCAAATCCCGGTTCAACAAGTACATCAATTTCCCGGATTACTCTGCGAAGGAACTTCTCCAGATCTTTAAGGAGATGTGTGATAACTATGACTATCACCTGACAAAGGAAGCGGAAGAACTCGTGGACCGCGAAATCATTTTCATAGAGAAGCATAAGAAGGAGAACTTCGCAAATGCCCGGACCATCCGGAACCTTTTCGAGAAGGTGATTACCAAACAGGCGTCAAGATTGGCAGAAGCAGAGGAAGGCGCTGACCTGTCAGAACTGACAGCAGAGGATATCAAGGCGGATACCACACCGGACCCGGATGACAAACTGCCGAAGAATGAAAAGGGGAACCTGCATGTGGTGAAATGAAGGCCACGTGATTTGCAGGGTGACATTTAGGATACAGGACGGAATGAGTATGGGAAATGATAACGATAATCGTATGCAACAGCAGGCAAGACGTGGCTTCGTGCAGTCAGATGAGAAAGACTTCGGGGAGAGCAGTCTTCCTGTTCTTCATCGTGCCGTTGAGGAAGTATACTATCTGATCAACCGGGGGTATCCGGTTACAAACGTAACTAAGTTCGTAGGGAATCATTACATGCTTTCCGAGCGACAAAGACTTGCGCTTGCACGGTCGATTTCTCCGAAAGAGCAGCTCATTTCCAGGAAAGAGCGGGAAGTGAAAAGCATTGCAGGCAGGACTATTTATATCGATGGGTTTAACGTGATCATAGGGCTTGAGATCGCATTTTCCAAATCAATTCTTTTTCGCTGTATGGATGGAACCATCAGGGATCTGGCCGGGCTTCGTGGCACTTACAGACTGATACCGGAGACGGACATGGCAGCGGAAGCATTGTCCGGATCTCTGGAAGAACTACAGGTTGAGAAGGCAGTCATATATCTTGATAAACCGGTCTCGAATTCGGGTAGACTGAAACAGAAACTCCTGTCGTATGCAGAAGGTGCGAACTATGAAATGGAAGTGGTGATCGAGGATGCGGTTGACCATGAATTGAAGCAGAAGCCACTTGTCGCAACCGGAGATGCTATTATCCTGGATGAATGTGATCAGTGGTTCAATCTTGCAGAGTATGTGATATCCCATAGGATAGGGGAATATCCGTTTATTATGATCTATGAGAAGGAGAATGATTAGATTGATACATGGTATAGCTCATGTGGGAAAGAGGATGGGTAAGGATTGATGAATATTTTTGGTGATGGTGATGCCTTTTATTCACTTTTTGAAGTCTATCATAATATTGAGAAAGGTATGAATCAATTCAAGGGGAATGTGGGAGAATTCTCCTTGAATAAGTACATGCAACACTGTTCGATCCCAGGATACTATAAAATAGTGAGTAACATCCTTGTTCCGTTCGGTAATGAAAAGACGCAGATTGACTCAGTCTTTATCAGCAAGAAGGCAATTATCTGCATTGAGTTTAAGAATATGGGGGGATGGATCTTTGGAAACGAAAACCAGAAACAGTGGACACAGAGTTTTTCAAGGAGTGAGAAGTATTATTTCTATAATCCGGTATTACAAAACAGAGGACACTGTAAGGCGTTGGCAAAGGTCTTGAAAACTGTGCCTGAAAATATTGTTCCATTGATCGTTTTTGGTGAAAGATGTGAATTGAAAAAGATAAACTGTCCGAATACAAGTGTGATCAGTCTTCACCAATTGGCATCGTTCCTTACAAAATATGAAAGGGAGCATGAAGACAGATTTACGGAACAGAATGTTGATGCTGTTCATAAGCTTCTTGATGCATACATACCAACTCCTGAACAGATGCAAGAGCATATCACAAGGGTTAAAAGGTATACCGAAGGTATGGAGTGTCCGAAGTGTGGCACGGGGCTTGAACTAAACAAAACAAAGTATGGAAATGGTAAAAGAGCATACCATTTTGACTGCGCCAATCCGACTTGTGCGTTCACAAGGGATGCATCATATGCGGAAGTGATAAAGTATGGAGATGACGAGGATAGAGCGTGGGCGTTTTCACATTTGATGTGATTATTACCAAGGGTGTGTATATTTAAAAACATAGAATTGTATGATCATGGAGGAAGGATGTAATGGATACATGGTATTACGAAGTTGTAAGCATCGATGGCGACTATGCAAATCTCAGACGTACGGATATCGATTCGGATGATCTGAAACTTGTGGCGAGAGCGCTGCTTCCGGCGGAGATTAGGGAAGGCAGCAAACTGAGATATGAGATGTTTACGTACTTCATGGAAGAGTAAAGAGTTATAAATTGTAAAGATGAAATGGGTATCTGTCACCAGTTTAAAAGCGTGAACGGAGGGGGACAATATGAGGAGAATGGTATTCTTCTGTCTATGTTTGCTTATGCTTCTTTCTTTGGCTTGCTGTGCGTTGGACGGCATTGGAACGAAGGATGGGGATACAGCGGCTGAGCAGGTAAATGAATCAAATATCAAATCAAAAGAAATACCGGAAGAGAAATCTGAAGCAAAAACTGAGATCATAACTGAGAAGGTCACGGAAACCGCTACCGAAAAACCTACAGAGAAGGAGACAGAAAAAGTAACCGAAAAGGAAACGGAGAAGCCGACAGAGAAAGTAACCGAGCAGATTACTGAGCAGGTAACTGAGCAGGTTACAGAGAAGGCGACGGAAAAAGTAACGGAAACCGAAACAGAGAAAGAAACCGAAACGGTGACTGAGAAAGAAACAGAAGCTGAGCCGGTAAATGAATATATACTAAATAAAAACACCGATGTATTTCATTATGAAGGATGCAGACATGAAAAGAGAATGAAAGAGAAGAATAAGAAACGTATCTCTGCGACTTATAAACAAATGATTAATTGGGGATACGATCCATGTGACACATGTATTTTGGGGTATTAAATGTCATTCTGAGTTGTTGAAGGTTTATGTACGAATGGAGGATGTATGGAAGGATTTGTTGAAGTATGCGGACATCTGATTGAGGTGAAATCCATAAAGGATTTCAGAATAACACAAACAGAATACATATACAGGCCGGTATTCGAGGAAA
This sequence comes from Eubacterium sp., assembly GCA_017437905.1. Classification (GTDB taxonomy): domain Bacteria; phylum Bacillota; class Clostridia; order Lachnospirales; family Lachnospiraceae; genus Eubacterium_Q. The sequence goes on along the minus strand of JAFRWY010000030.1, from coordinate 17,019 downwards.
TCGCGGAAAAGAAACTATTCGCCACAACAAGTAGGTATCTTTTCCAGAATTTGGAACCGTATGCTGCGATTACCGGAACAACGAATGGAGGTTTTCTTTGGCAGACAAAGAAGTATGAGTGTGTAAATCAGGCAGGACGTGAAATGTGTATCGAACTCGATGATGTACCGGTGCTTATACATCAGAAAGATGGACATTCATCGGAGGTTTTGAAAGATAATCCGAGTTTTGCATTGCTGGGGAAAGAAAGGGCGATAAAGATTGAGATGGTCGAGACCCTTGAGATCGACGCAAAAGAAAAGTATGTGTTCTATGGGAATAACATACATCTTTTCAGTGTGCTGGATGCCTTTAATCGTGTGAAAGAGGCTGTCGAGGAATACAAGGGAGGAAAGAATAAGAAGAAGCCGGAGAAGGAAGAGAAGTCAGCAAGTACCGGGAGTACTCCGGTAAAGGCAAGTGATCCGGGACCGACGATCGAAGTGAGCCCCGTTATGGATACGGCAGAGGCGGACCATAAATCAGGGACGGATTATCGTTTGTTGCTGGATTATCTGGGTGACGAAGCATTTGACTTCCTTGTGGACTCCATATATCCGCTGTTCCATTTCCGTGTGCTGGAGAAGGAAGATGTACGAAGGATCGATATAAGGGAGATTCTTGTACGGATTGAGGATCCGGACAATGAGGACTGGGAAGGCAAGTTCGGCATAAAGTATTATCTCTTCATCATGAAACAATACATAGACGAATACCTGAAATGTAAGGAAGGTTCGGAAGCGGAAGACTGCAAGGAGAAGGTGCTTGCGGTTTTGGATAAGGTTCTGGACGAAGGAAATGATGTGACGGAGGCTGAATTGATTTCCACTGCCGGAGTAGTTTTCAGTGCATTTGTTGCCATGTTCCGTGCCTGGAAGAATCAGTTTGGTGATGCAGATGAGCGTGTGATCTCAGATGTGGAATACGGGCTTAAGAAAGAGGATGCAGCGCTGATCAGAGAACTCTGGGAGCATACGGAACTGATCCCCAGCGGAGTGAGTGAACAGGGCGGACTCTTCGGCTTTATGAAGTCGGACGATACGAAGATCCGCGCGTCGCGGCTATTCTATATGAATAACATGATCTTCCTGTGCAGGGGATTGTTTTAGAAAGAGGCGCGCCGTCAGGGTGTGATTGGTGTCAACGACAGGGTATGTATTTTCGGAAATATAGAAAGGACAGTAGAATGGTAGAAAGAATCTTTTTTGATATGGATGGCGTATTGGCGGATTTTAATCGTGGTGTACGGGAGTTGGGCGGCGTGGAGCCTGCACCCCAGGGACCGGAGTGGACGCCCGGGTGTGATGACGCTATGTGGAGAGGGATTCAGAAAGTGGATCATTTCTATGACCGTCTGGAACTGATGCCCGACACAAAAGCTCTTTTTGATGAACTGTACGAGAAGTATGGGGATCGTGTGCAGATTCTTTCTGCGGTTCCGAAACCGAAGAGGAATATTCCGGATGCGAAGGATGATAAGATCAACTGGGTTCATCGGTTGCTGGGAGAGGATATTCAGGTGAACATCGTTCTAAGAGAGCAGAAACCGGAGTACTGCCGGAATAAGGACTGCATCCTGATCGATGATTTTGATGAAAATATCGAAAGCTGGAGAGAGTATGGTGGTACAGGGATCCAGTTTATTTCTGCAGAGGAGACACGGAGGATTCTTGAGGAGATGGGGGTTCTGTAGGTTCTCAGAGAAAAGAAATCATTTTCTTCGTTTCAATGAACTGTTCGGGATTTCCGAACGGTTCGGTTGGGGGAGTTCGGGAGGAGGTCAGTACCGTTTCTCCTATAAAATTGACATATCGGATAAAGTATGTAAGATAATAAGTAAGATAATCAGCAAGATGAGAATGAGGTGATACGTTAAATTATAGTAATTAATAATTTGCAGAGGAAACTCGTTCGATGGGGTGATTTATATGAGCGATAATAACCAATTGGAAGGTAAGACGGCGATTGTCACAGGCGCGAATTCCGGAATGGGCAGAGCGACTGTGGAGGCGCTCAGTGATATGGGTGCCACGGTGATCATGCTTTGCAGGGATGAGGCCCGTGGCCGGGAGGCCTACGAGAAGCTGATGGAGAAGAAGGACCGTACCCTCGATCTGATTCTCTGTGATCTGGGAGATTATGCATCCATCCGTGCATTTGTCCGTGAGGTCCGTAAGAAGTATGGGCGGATCGATATTCTGGTAAATAATGCAGGATTCATTTCCCTTGATCGTCAGGAGACGAAGGAAGGGCTGGAGCGCCAGTTCGGCGTGAATCATATCGGCCATTTTCTGCTTACCATGGGGATCCTTCCACTGATGGGCGAGGGCTCCCGGATCGTCAATGTGGCTTCCGGAGCGCATAAGACAGGGAAGATACATTTCAGGGATATAAATCTGACAAAGCATTTCAATGTGATCACGGCCTATTCCCAGAGTAAGCTGGCAAATGTCCTCTTTACAAGGGAACTGGCCGGAAGGCTTGCGGATCGGGGGATCACGGTCAATTGCTGTCATCCCGGCGCGGTTGCAACCAATATCGGTATTGACCGGGATACCGGGTTCGGAAAGACGATCACCGGGCTTCTGAAACCGTTCTTCCTCACACCGGCAGAGGGTGCGAGAACAGCCATCTATCTGGCCGGCAGTCCGGAGGTGCAGGACATTTCGGGAGAGTATTTCTATAAGTGCAGGATCGCAAAATCTTCAAAACGATCTAAGGATATGCGGTTGGCAAGGGATCTGTACCGGTTCAGCATTTCACTGATTCGAAACAGAGAAAAGAAATGACATGGATGTCGGTTTATGTAAATGCGAAGAATTGCTGGCTGAAGATAGACGGCAAATGGTACCGCTTTGATCAACGCGGGTATCTGGCAGAGTGACGGATGTATGAATAAGGGACCGGATCAGCATTTCATTGATTCGAAACAGAAGGGAAGATGATGATGAAGAAAGATCGAAAACATCTGGCGGCGATAGCACTGGCGCTTGCATTGGCTGTGTCGGGGTGTGGCTCCGGAGCAGGAGAAGAAAGCACAGGGGCCTCCGGATCCGATGGGAGTGGAACGGAGAGCAGCACCGGTTCCGTGTTGACGCCTGACAAGCCACAGCTGGCAGAAGGAATCGTCAACCTGTCGGAGCAGGTGTCCCGTGTAGACATACCGACAACGGAAATGTCCCCAGATCACGGAACTGCCCTTTCCGGCAGTGGGATCCGCATGCTGGATCAGCTGATCAAAACTACGGGCGATCCCAAGGCGAATTATCTGATCAGCCCGACATCCCTGCAGATGGCTCTCGGCATGACGGTCACGGGCGCTGATGCGGGTACTGCCACGGAGAAGGAACTGATGGCGGTTCTTATGCCGGGGACTGATGGAAGGCCGGATACTTTGAACGAAGAGATGGCCACATTTGCAAACCGTATGTTGCATTCGGACGGGGTTTCATGGAATGTGGCGAACTCCATCTGGGTCAGGAATAATATAAATGTGGCGCTGCGTGACTCCTATGTATCTGATGTTACGAACTCCTATGCTGCAGAACTGTTCTCGGCTCCCTTTGATCAGTCAACGCTGGATTCCATCAATTCCTGGGTAAATACGAATACGAAAGAGAGAATTCCGAAGATTTTGGATAAGCTTGATCAGAATGCGGCACATTTCCGGGCAATGCTGACAGAAGAAAGTGCTGAGGTTAAGATCGGGACCGTGATTCATAAGACCATGATCAAAGTAGATCGTAAGGGAACTGTCGCTGCGGCGTCAACGACTGTGGAAATGCGCACGAAAGGCGCGGTGATGACGGAGCCTCCGTATCAGGTGATCCTGGACCGGCCGTTTGTGTACGGGATCGTGGATGCGGCCACCGGAGTCCCTGTATTCCTGGGCGTTCAGAATAAAATGAACTGACTGTAACACCGTAGCAGGATTCAAGTGTCTGTCTACATGAATTGAAAGGAGAATTTGTATGGGAATAAAAATCGGAGAAACGGTAACATGGACAGCCAGTACCAATATGTATCTTTTGTATCAATGTGAGTCGTGTGGAAAGGTTCACCTGACCCGACAGAAAGTGTCGGCTTCGGATTCAGGCTCGTATGCTGTTTTTCGAACGCAAGGCTCCAGACAGAAAATATCGGCTAAAGCCAAGATTGGTGCGAATAACAACCTGAAGGTCGAGGAACAGAATCTTTGCAGGCAGGTGAATGAGGGTCACAACTATAGCAATTTGCCGCAGAAAGATGTGTACTGTTCGAACTGTAGGAAAAAACCGTTTTGGAACAATAATCATAAAACAATCCAAATGATTATGGGCATCTTCGTAGTAGCCTCTCTGTTGTTGTTAATTCTGGGTTATGCTCGCCGTAATAATACATTGGGATTCTGGGTGGTTTATATTTACATGGCTTTATTCTTTGTATCTTTGGCAGTGCTGATCACGTATTCCGTGCTGATCAAACTGAAACAGGATAAGTATATAGCTCAATTACAAAGCAAAGGATGGATGGCGCCTGCACTGTATACCCAGGATAACCTTGGACTTTTGCTCGACTCCCCATTTGCCGAATTGGCGTACCCATACATTAGAAAAAACACCTGAAGCATATAGGTGACGGAGAGCAGGAATATGAACAATAAACACAAATCGGATACATTGCTTCTGGGCGCGCTGCTTTCGTTATCCGGAGGCTTTCAGGATGCATATACCTATGTCCTTAGAGGAAATGTATTTGCAAACGCGCAGACCGGAAATGTTGTCTTTATGAGCCAGCATATGATGACCGGGGATTTTAGCGGGGCATTGCTTTATTTTCTTCCGCTGGTCGCCTTTGCATCCGGAATACTGGTCGCGGAACAGATCGCCCACATTTTCAAGAAGATCAATAAGGTTTATTGGAGACATATTATCCTGATCCTTGAAATCATCGTCCTTTTCGTTGTCGGATTCCTTCCGGAGGAATTCAATGCACTTGCCAATATCCTTGTTTCGTTTTCCTGTGCGATGCAGGTACAGGCCTTCAGGTCGTTGAAGGGACACAGTTACGCCAGCACAATGTGTATCGGAAATCTGAGAAGCGGTACAGAGAGTCTGTCAAAGTATCTGAGGACCAGAAACAAAAGCGAAATCGTTGATTCGTTGTATTACTTTGGGATCATTCTGATTTTTGCCATCGGCGCAGGCCTGGGAAGCATCCTGTCAGGATATTGGGGCTTCAAAACCATACTGATCTCATGTGTTATTCTGCTGCTGGCAAATCTGTCGATGATCGAAAGAAAATCCTCTGAACCAATGGCACATGGCCGGAACTGAGAAGGTGCATGGATATGACGATACATGAATTGAAATACTCAAATACGAATACATATCTGATCGAAGGCGATTCCGGAATGCTTCTTTTTGATACCGGATGGGCAGGATCCTTTCCGGCTTTCTGCAAGGCCATGGGAGAACAGGGGATTTCGGTGCAGGAGATCCGGTATATTCTGATATCACATTTTCATCCGGATCATATGGGGATTGCGCAGGAGATCGCAGATCAGGGCGCAGTGATCCTGGCTCCGGAACTCCAGAAACCGTATATTCATTCGGCGGATAGCATTTTTGAAAAAGAGAAAAGGGAAGGGTTTGTTCCGATACGGGGTGAGAAGGTCCGGTTCTTTCCCATCGATGAGGGTCGCGGCATCCTGAAGGGGATCGGGATAGACGGCGGGATCCTGCACACGCCTGGACATAGTGATGACAGCATTTCTCTCTGTCTGGATGAAGGCGCTGTCTTTGTTGGAGATCTGAATCCGTTGTATGAGCTGGAATTACACAAGGGGACGGAGATTGAAAGCAGTTGGAACCTGTTGCTTGGATTGCATCCGAAGACCGTGTATTACGGGCATGCGAAGAGCGCGGCTTTGGATGGAGACGGGAATCTCGCTGCCGGTGATCGGAATGACAGAAATCAGCAGCCGCTAAGCAGGCAGGACAGCGATACATTTGCGCTGGTTTCGCAGATCATGAAACTGGTGGATAAGGGCTGCAGGCCGGAAAAAATAAGAAAGAAGACCGGAGCGGATGCGGTCTTCATCGAAGATGTGACGAGAATGTACCTGACGCACAGGAATGTGGGGGTGCAGGGAATCCTTGACCGGATAGAGATCAAGAATCGGTAAATACGAAGGAGTTACATAGCTTTGATACTTGTATATTATCTGATTTCACATATTTCAGATTGCGGAATGACTGTGAAACGTATTTCCCTTATGAAGTCCGAACGGGGAAAGAAGGGGATAATCTATACAGAAATCGGAGGCGTGGATTGTGAGCCGGAGTGACCGCGGATGAGGCATAAGATGCGGTATTGATATAAATATAACGAGGCGTCGGAGAAATCTCCGGCGCCTCGTTGGTCATTTTGACAATGTACTGAATAGAATGGTTGGAGATTTGTTGCGCGGGTTGCATTTGTAGGAAACTATGAATATAATTAACTTTAGAATGGGGTGGTATTCTCAGTCCCGGGGAGCGTTAATCGGAACATCGGCAGGAGGGGGTATAAGGAACGGTATGTGGGATGCAATTGTAAATGCGCTGAATAACATTGACAGTGTAATGTATTATCCGATCCTGATGATCGTTATGATCTTCGCGGGGATTTATTTCACGATAAAGACCAGGGGAGTGCAGATCCGGATGTTCGGGGAATCCTGCCGACTGGTGATGGAGCCGTCGATGGATAAGAAGAAGGTGTCGTCCTTCCAGGCGCTGATGGTGTCGACCGCTTCCCGGGTAGGTACGGGAAATATCATCGGTGTATCCACGGCAATCTGTATCGGCGGACCCGGAGCCTGCTTCTGGATGTGGATCATGTGTATCATCGGAGCAGCTTCCGCATTCATGGAGAGTACGCTGGCACAGATCTATAAACGTAAGGATGCGGAAGGCGGCTGCTATGGAGGACCGGCTTACTACATCCGTCACGCATTGCATGCCCGTTGGCTGGCTGTGGTTTTTGCACTGTTCCTGATCGCAACCTATGCATTCGGGTTTAACCTGCTCTGTTCGTATAATCTTCAGTCTACATTTCAGGCTTATTCCTTTTATGATGAAACCTGGACACCGATAATCGTGGGTGGTGTTCTGGCCGTGACGGTAGGTTATTGCCTTATGGGTGGCGGAAAGCGGATCATGAGGCTGACCAGTATCGTTGTTCCTTTTATGGGAGTTGCTTATGTGCTGATCTCCCTGATCGTGATCATAGCCAATATTACAAATGTTCCGGCCATGTTCGGTGAAATATTCAGGGATGCCTTTGATTTCAAGGCCATATTCGGGGGCGTTTCGGGATCCTGCCTGGTGTACGGAATTAAGCGCGGGCTTTATTCCAATGAGGCGGGTGTCGGTTCTGCGCCAAATGCATCTGCATCCGCAAATGTGAGCCACCCGGTGAAGCAGGGGCTGGTGCAGACTCTGTCCGTTTATATCGATACCTTGCTGCTTTGTACTGCGACGGCGCTGATGTGCCTATCCAGCGGAACAGCGCATACGGAGGAAGTGTCCGGGGCTCCCTATGTGCAAAATGCGATCTCAACAGTGTTCGGAAGCATCGGGCCTACATTTATTACGGTGGCGATGGTGATGTTCGCATTCACTACGCTGCTGGGGAATCTTTTTTATGTGGATAATGCGGTGATCTTCCTGAATCACAACCGGGTACCTTCCATACGTTTTCGGATAATCTTCAAAATCTTCTGTGTAGCCGTGATCTTTTTCGGAGCGGTGATCTCCATGGATGCGGCCTGGGCGCTGGCGGATATCACCATGGGAGGTATGACGCTGATCAATCTTCCGGCCTGCGTGATTCTCGGAAAGGTAGCGATTGATGCACTCCGGGATTACGAAAAGCAGAAGAAGCAGGGGAAGACTCCGGTGTTCCACGCAAAGGATATCGGCCTGAATGAGGATGAACTGGATTTTTGGAAAAGCGAATAGGACAGGGGTTCAGGCTGCTCATTCATATGATGGTTCAGCAGTGCTTCCGGGAAATGGTACATGAGGGTGAAGTGATATGAAACATGCATGGAAAGAACTGATTTACGGGAAGAAAAAGTATATTCTGATCGAGTTACTGTTGATCCTGCTGATGTTTATGGTTCTTTTTCTCACCGGTCTGGCGGAGGGACTGGGCAGGGCAGTGATCGCCGGGATTGATACAATGGATGCAGATTACTATCTGCTGGATGATTCGGCGGAGAAGCTGATCACGGTATCCAATCTGAAGGAAGATGTGTATGAAGAAGTGAAGTCCATGACTTCTTCGGATGTAACGCCCCTTGATATTCAGCGTATGTATCTGGTGAAAGAGGGGGACGCAGAGAAGATCAATGTCATGTACTTTGCCATAGAACCCGGCAGTTTTATCGAGCCGTCTGCCATGGAGGGAAGCGGACTTTCGGCAGCGGATGAGGATCATCCGATCCTTCTGGATGATGATTTCAAACTGAAGGGAATTCATGTGGGGGATACAGTGTATGATTCCTCCACGGATCTGCCGTTTACGGTTGTCGGCTTTACGAAGGATCAGATGTACGGTCATGTTTCCATCGGTTTTATACCCACGGATACATACACGGAACTTCGGACGAAGCTGAATCCCATGTATCAGAAAAGCTTCCATTCCCTGGTGATCCGGGGCAGCGATACTGAGAAGATCAAAGTGGATGGAACGGCACTTGTGAAGAAGGATGAGGTGATCAGGAATATCCCGTCCTACACAGCGGAACATACGACCATCACCATGATCGTCTGGGTTCTGATCATCATTTCCGCAGTGATCATCGGGATCTTTCACTATATCATGACGCTTCAGAAGAGAAAACAGTTTGGCGTGATGAAAGCACTGGGGATGAAAAATGTGACGCTGACAGGTGTGGTGATCAGCGAAGTCGGTGTACTGTCGCTCTTTTCCGCAGTGGTTTCTCTGGGGCTTACCTTCGGTATGGCTTCCGCCATGCCGGAAACCATGCCGTTTTATCTGAAGCCGGGGAATGCGATCGTGGTGGTGCTTGCATTTGTACTGATCTCCATACTCAGCAGCATATTATCCATCGTGAACATTTCCAGGATCGATCCCATCACAGCGATTGGAGGTGGTGAAGAATGAGCGGTACATTGCTTGAAGTACGTCATGTATCCAAATCCTATCAGGACGGTGAGGGAAAGAAGGAAGTTCTTCGTGATGTGTCCATTCAGGTGGCTGCGGGGGAGATCGTAGCAATCCTCGGACCCTCCGGATCGGGCAAGTCCACATTTCTCTCAATCGCGGGCATGCTTCTTTCTCCGGATGAGGGAGAAGTGTATATTGCGGGAGAGGATGTATCCTCGCTTCCCAGATCCAAGTGGGTTGATGTCAGAAAGAACCGGATCGGCTTTATCTTTCAGAACCACCAGCTGCTTCCGTATCTGAAGACGAAGGATCAACTGGATATGTTTCAGAGCCGGGAATATAAGTCGGTGGTAAATACGGAAGATCTGCTGGGTGAGTTGGATATCACATCCTGCAGGAATAAATATCCCTCAAAAATGTCCGGCGGCGAGAAGCAGCGGACAGCGATCGCAAGAGCCCTGATCAATGATCCCGATATCATTCTGGCGGACGAACCTACGGCCAGCCTGGATGCGAAGCACGGCCATAAGGCGGTGGAAATGATCCGGGATGCGGTGAAGAAACGCGGAAAAGCCGCCATCATCGTAACGCACGATGAGAGAATCCTGGATCTTATGGACCGGATCTACCGATTGGAGAATGGGATGATTATCATATGAATTATTTGTTGTTACTCTTTCCGATCATCATATTCGTGATCCTTTTCGCCGGAGCGGATGTGGCGAAGAAGGGCGAATACACGGAAGATGCCTGGGGCCTGGATCAGGCGAAGGCTCTCAGGGTCTTTGCCGCGCTTATGGTCATGCTGCATCATCTGGTGCAGACGATCTCACAATACGGGAATGTCGACAAGGGGCCGGTCACCATCTGGAATTCGCTTGGGATTCTCTTTACCTCGGTGTTCTTCTTTTTCTCCGGATTCGGACTGTATAAAGGCTACAGGACCAAGCCGGATTATCTGAAAGGATTTCTTAGGAGAAGGCTTCTTACGATCTATATTCCCTTTCAGATCACGAACATTCTGTATCTTATCGTTTTCTGGAATTCAAAAGTTAAGGGTGTCGGGGATGCGATCACATCCTTCTTCGGCCTGACGCTGATCAATTCCAATGCATGGTTTGTTGTGGAACTGTTGCTCCTGTATATCGCATTTTTCATTTGCTTCCGATACGCACGATCTGAAAAGACCGCAATAATATGTCTGACCGGATTTACGGTGTTTATGGTTGTGGGATCGCTTCTGCTCGGTCATTACAATTCGCCGGTGCGACACTGGTTTCGGGGGGAATGGTGGTACAACACAACACTGATCTTTATTCTCGGGATTCTTGTTGCGAAATATGAGAGCCGCGTAAAAGCGTTTCTGATGAAAGGGTACCGGTTTATCCTTCCGGCACTGGCGGTGCTTTTTGTAGGATGGTATCTTCTGGAAGAGTTTATACTCAGCAGGTTCGGTTATTATCAGGAGTGGGAAGGACATCCGGGTTATGGGGCAAAGTTCCTGTCCCTTCCCTTTCAGGTGATCCTGTGTGCCATCTTCGTGTTCTTACTGCTGCATATTAGTCTCAAAGTCCGGTATAAGAACCGGGTGCTTCTGTTCCTCGGAGGGATCAGCTTTGAGATATATCTGATCCATGAAATGTTCCGGGAATTACTTCCGGGCGGGCCCGGCAGAGCCCTGCCGGATATCCTGTATCTTGCATTGGTTTATATATTATCTGTCGTTGCAGCGTGTCTGCTGGCATTTGTGGATAGAAAAATGATTGATGCTTTCGTGAAAAGGAAGGGGTGACGGGAGTGATCAGGATCGAGAAGATATCTATTACGGAACTTGGTACGGACGCGATCGTAAATGCTGCAAATGAGCATCTGCTTGCCGGTGGAGGCGTGTGCGGAGCCATCTTCAGGGCCGCAGGTTATAATGAACTCCAGGAGGCCTGCAACAGGATCGGACACTGTAACACCGGGGATGCGGTGATCACTCCGGGCTTTCAGCTGAAGGCAAAGTATGTGATTCATGCGGTAGGTCCGGTGTGGTATGGCGGACTGAACAACGAACCGGAAGATCTATACAATGCATACAGGAATTCCCTGAAGCGTGCCGTGGAAGCCGGGTGCCGTTCGATCGCATTTCCGCTCATTTCCGCCGGGATCTATGGGTATCCCATGCAGCAGGCCTGGGAACAGGCAATCCATGCATGTACGGATTTTGACAGGGAAAATCCCGGGATGGAGATCATATTTGCAGTGCTTAGTGACGATATCCTTGCGGTTGGGGAGAAGGTTCTGGCAGGTTCCCTTTAGGACGGAAAATTGCAGATGTCCTATGGATATTTGAAGTAGGAAGATGAAGCAGTATGGAATTACGAAGAGCGAAAAAAGAAGATTACATTTACCTGAAGCATGTTTATGATCATGCCTTTCCTCCGGAGGAACGTGCTCCCTTCAGGAGAGTCTGGCGCTGTGCCGAGCAGGGTAAGGCGGATTTCCTGAGCATCCATATTCACGGAAAGTGCTGCGGAATGGCTTATCTGGTAAGACGGGGAGACCTGGTGTATTTCTTCTATCTTGCATTAGATTCGCGCGTTCGCGGACGGGGGATCGGCACAAAGGTGCTAAAGGCAGTTAAGCGAAAATGCGAAGGAAAGCGGTTATTCTTTGCGTTGGAGCAATTGGATCCGAAAGCGAAAAACTATGAGATCCGGGTCCGGCGGCATGCGTTATACCGACGGTGTGGTTTTGTGGATCTGCCGTATGTATTGCACGAGGCCGGTGTGGTTTATGCAGTGATGGGAAACGGCGGTATGATCCGGCCGAAGGAATATAGTGATCTCATGGATTATCATATGGGGAAGTTCATGAGAAAACTGCTGCATATGCGGCTGGTCAGACTGCCTGAAAATGCTGAGCTATAGTCAATACCGATTTGGAGATTATATTGTGATTCCGGAGTTTTCATCCCAAAAAGATAAAGAAAAATATTTCCGTACCCTGGACGATGCGCAGAAGATCGAAGCGTTGAACGAAATGGTCGCTTTTTCGGAACATATCGTCTTCCTCGGCGGCGCCGGTGTGTCCACTGAAAGCGGGATCCCGGACTTCCGGAGCAAGGACGGACTGTATCATAAGAAGGACAAACGTTTCGGCAGTTATCGCCCGGAGTATTTGCTCAGCTATGACTGCCTGAATCATAAGCCGAAGGTATTCTTCGAGTATTTCCGGAAGAATCTGGATTGCAGAAATGTGCAGCCGAATACGGCACATTTGAAGCTGGCGGATATGGAGCGTGCGGGGAAGCTGGACGGCGTGATTACACAGAACATCGACGGGCTGCACCAGAAGGGCGGCAGCAAAAATGTGAAGGAGATCCATGGCAGTGCGCTGCGCAGCTACTGTGTGTCCTGCCGGAAGGAGTACGGGCCGGACTTCATTTTCGAAAATGAAGAAGAGATCCCGCACTGTCCGAACTGCGGGAAGATGGTTCGTCCGGACGTGACACTGTACGGAGAACTCCTGCCGGAACCTGCGTACGAAGAAGCGGTGGCCCTGATCCGATACGCGGACATGCTGATCATCGGCGGAACATCGCTGGAGGTGGGCTCTGCCGCACAGCTGGCACATATGTATCATGGGAAGAATCTCGTGATCATTAATAAGGGCAGGACAAAGATGGAAGGCAGAGCAGATCTCACCTTCCATGACAGCATCGGAGCGATCATGAGATCGATCGAAGAATGAGATACATTGGAGGAGATCCGTATGGGGATCTTGATCAGTGAGACAACGAGAGAGGAACGGGAGCGGATCGTTGCAGAGTCCATCGGAAATATCAGTGGTTCCTGCGATGGCTGCATGGCCGGACTGGCGGAAATGTACCGGGATTATATTGACGGAAAGAAAGAGATCCGTGAGATCAACGCAGAGTTTCGTGCGCATTATGAGTCCGGCGATGACGGTCCGACGAAGAGTGAGTGCGGATACATGAAGTAAGGATGGAGAGAGGATTATGAGCAGATTAAAGGAACTTCGTAAGTACGTAAATGAGGAACTGAAGAAAATGCCGGATGAGGATGACCGGATCAGCGCAGTGAACCACCTGTATGGGGTTTCTCTGGCGGCGACCATGATCGCAAAGAAGCGCGGGTTGGATCCGGAGCTTGCGGCTATGGCAGCCATGCTTCACGATCTCCATGCGTATAAGACCGGCTCGTATGATGACCATGCGCATAAGGGCGCTGAACTGGCGCGGGAGATCCTGACAGAGCTGCAGCTGACTGATGACGCGGAGACGGATATGATCTGTTCCGCCATCTATCACCATGACGACAAATACGCTGCGGATGCTCCGATGGATGAACTTTTGAAGGACGCTGATGTGATCCATCACACCCTGAACGATACTTCGAAGCCAGTGAAAGAAAAGGAACAGGCGCGGTTTGACAAACTGTGCATCGAGTTTGGCATGTAGGGGGTAGACTATGATAAGGCCGATCGTTCAGGACGTTTTCTTTCTTGGGCAGAAGTCCGAGCCCATGACACAGGCGGATGTTCAGGTAAATGAGGATCTTCGCGATACACTGGCAGCTCACCGGGACGGCTGCGTCGGCATGGCGGCGAATATGATCGGATACAGGAAGCGAGCCATCATCGTATCTACGGGAGTTTTCGACCTGGTCATGAATAACCCCGTGATCGTAAGCCGGTCGGAACCTTACGAGACGGAGGAAGGGTGTCTGTCGCTGGTTGGCGTACGTAAGACAAAACGCTACAGGAATATCGAAGTAAAGTATCAGGACACCTCCTTCAGGATGCAGACCCGGAAGTTCAGTGGCTTCGTTGCCCAGATCATCCAGCATGAGGTGGATCACCTGGAGGGCGTGATCATTTAAATGTCGGTGCCGTCACCGGAAAAAGAAACGGGGGATGAATTATAGATGAACATACAGATCTTCGGAACAAAGAAGAGTGCGGATACGCGTAAGGCTGAGCGGTTCTTCAAGGAGCGTGGCATCAGGTTCCAGTACGTGAATCTGGATGAGAAGGGACTCAGCAAGGGCGAACTGGCATCCGTGAAGCAGGCTGTAGGCGGGCTGGATGCAATGATCGATGAAAATGCGAAGGATAAAAATGCGCTGGCGCTATTAAAATATATCGCAGACGAAGACAAGGAAGAAAAACTGCTGGAGTGCCAGCAACTGTTGAAGCAGCCGATCGTGAGAAACGGAAAGAAAGCAACGGTCGGTTATCAGCCGGATGTATGGAAGGCGTGGGAGTGATGGTGTAGTTGTCTTTTTGTATGGAGGGGTCTATGATGAGGATGGGAAGATTTAAGAAACTGTGTGTTGTCTCGCTGGCTCTGGGGATGATGCTTCCAACCGTGGTTTCCGGGTCGGGAGACAGTGTGAATGCGGCAACCGGTACCTGGAAGCATGATCAAAAGGGCTGGTGGTATTCGTATTCGGACGGATCCTACGCGAATGACGAGTGGGTGAAGTATAGCGGGAAGTGGTATTATTTCAAGAAGAACGGATACATGGCCACCGGCTGGATCCAATATGGGGGAAAGTGGTACTACTTCGGGAAGAACGGCATCATGGTGACAGGCTGGAAGAAGATCGACGGTAAATGGTACTACTTCAGCGGTGGTGCGATGCGTACCGGCTGGGTATTCTATAAGAATGCATGGTACTTCCTGAAGAGCAAGGGAGGCGTTTTGACCGGATGGAACAAGTTGAAGGGTACCTGGTACTATTTTGATAAGCAGGGGCGTCTATACACGAATGCGTATATCGACCAGAAGTATTTCGTTGACGAGAACGGTGCCTGGGATGGTGTGACCATCACGGGTATTCCGGTTCCGGATGTGGGCGCGGACGGAGCGCCGTCGGATACCGCCCCGCAGGGCGAAAACGGATCCAGGACACTTACATTTCATCAGGACGGCTGGTATGTAGCACGTCTGGAGGTGGAGGTCTGGGACAAGGAAAAACAGGACTTTGTCTGGCTGTACTCCGATAGCCGTGCTAAAGGACAGAAAACAGTTCTGAGTATCGATACGAATAAGTATGAGATCAGTCGTGTGGGCTATCAGATCTGGTTCTTCGGCTGGGACAACGATTATATGAATATCCCGTGGGCAAACACAGACTACGCGACGGATTTCACGCTGTCCGGGTCCGGGGATTATCCGGAGTTTACATGGAAATAAGACGATTGCATAGCAGGAAAGCCATTTCGGTATAAATGCTATGAACAGGCTTTTTGGGGGCATGTATGGATAAAGTGAATCGCAGCAAAAAAGCATAATTAACCGGCGAAGCCTTTGCAGCCGGACATCGGAGAAGCTCTATGGAAGGAGAATCGGTTTGAGAAAAGGAATCAGAAGGATACAAGGTGTATGCATATCCGCCATGCTGGCGCTGTTTTCACCGCTTGCTTCGGCAGCAGCCTTTGCTGCGGAGGAGGATCTGACCTTCTCGGAGGATTTTAAAGGGACGGCGTATTACAGCCGTCTGCAGGAGGCACTTGCGGAAGGGGCGGATCAGGATATCATGTCCCGGGTGCTGGCGGTTGCAAAATCCCAGGAGGGATATAAGGATTACTGCATGGCGGGAACCACGCCGGAAGCAGCAAGAGAGGCAGGGTACCTCTGGACTGGTCAGGATAGCGAGAATGATAACATAAACGGTTCCGGGAATACGGAGTACACCCGCTGGGCGCAGGAATATGTCATGGGACGTTCCGGAGAGGAGATCTATCTGGATTGTGACTGGTGTGCGATCTTTGCCAGCTGGTGCATGTATCAGGCCGGATACTACAGTGATTCGGAACTGAAGAAGTATTTTTATTCTTATTATGCGGATCCCCGGGAAGAAAGGACCGCGGGAAGCTGGATCGAAGCATTCAACTTTGATTATGATAAGGTCTGGTACACCCCCAGGGCTTCCGGGAAGGTGGCGGCCTACAGTTGGAGCCGGTACAGTCATACGGATATCGATCCCTACGAGATCCCCTACAAACCCGGGGGAATGATCTTCTTCTCCTGGGATACCTCAGGCAGATATTTCAGCCATGTGGGAATTGTGGAGAGTTATGATCCGGAGACACATGTGCTCACGTATATTAACGGAAATGTGGAGTATGCAGTTACGACCCGGCAGATGAACCTGGATGTGGAAGAAGAGTTCTACGGACAGGCGATGGCCGTAAATGCCAACCGTATCATGGCTTACGCCGAATACGGTGCTTACAGTAAGCCGGAACAAAAGGAGATCACGGCGGAGAAGACGACATTTGAATGGACCCGGGGATCGGAAGAAGGCCTCCTTGTGAAAACGGATTCGGAATCAAAGACGGTGCTTCTTACGGCGGATAACGGTTTCTTTGACTCCAATCAGACATGGCCGGCCCAGCTGATCCTGAGGTATGGTGAGGTTACCATCGGTGCACCGCTTCTGGATTATCTTCCGGACGGGGAGAACCGGGTGACCCTTTCCTTTGAGGACGGAAGTCTTGAGATACGGATCCTGATCGATTCGCCGAAGATCGAAGCGGAGGAGACTGCATTTGTCTGGGAGAGAGGATCTGAAGAAGGTATCACGGTAAAGACGAATTCCGTGTCATCCCACGTTGAGATCTACGGAGACGGATTCAGGGCCAGGTCCAAGACCGGGGAGGTTTCCATCGAGGACGGACAGGTTGTGATCACACCCAGGCTTCTGAACCGGATGAAGAACGGGGAAGGTGTCCTGTCGCTTGTGTTTGATGACGGCGGCGTGATCCTGCAGATCACGGTATATGTGACCGGCTGGCAGGAAGAGG
>JAFRWY010000029.1 GCA_017437905.1 Eubacterium sp. | reverse complement strand
TGAAAACTGCATATAGCAGCCGGCCGGCTATCCCGCACCTGCGGGACTTGGTTCAAAGGGAAAGTACTAAATTCGGGGCTTGAAAGTTACTGAAAACCCCGATTTTTCGAGCCCCGAACTTAGAACTTTCCTTATCTATTCAAGTACTGCTGCCAGTTCCTGTCTGTTTTTCGGTTTGAAGCGGTCGCCAACGGCACTCACCTTATCAGCGATGCAAAGGACAAGTCCTTCTCTGGAGGTGGGGATTGCAAGAGAGAGCGGCCACATATGGCTTCGGATGGCCCGAACGCTCTTCTTATCGATATCATCCCAAAGGTCTTTCGCAGCTTCTGCAGAATTCTTCGGATGAAGATATCCACACATGAACTTGTTTCTGTATCTTACGGTACGTCCCAGCATTCCCAGATCATGCAGAAGGGAAATGCGGACGATCATTCGCTCATCAATATGGAACCTGGTTTTATTGATCACGTTGCATATGGTAAGGCCTGCTCTTGCTGTCATGATGGAGTGAACTCCGACAGATGAGCGGTGATGATGGGTCTGAGACAGGGCAGTTTCGAATTCGTCTGAATGAAGAATATCACTGCCGTACTGCCGGATCAGGGCATCATTTCTTTGATTCCGCAGCTCTTTACGCAATACAGGATCTCCTTTCAAAAGGATCATTTCATGAACGATCGTATTTTATTAAGACACATATTATAGTATTACTCATAATTTTGCAATACCTTTTTTTGTAAATTATTAGAAACAAAAGCCGGTAATTATTGACAATATACGGGGTACAGAATACAGTAGTGTTAGGTGCCAAGGCTGTGACAATTCTGTGACGGATGAAATGATAGAATGAGGACATCATCAACAGGAGGTACACAATATGAATCGTTTTGCAAAGTTTATGCGTGACTATAGTGTGGCCAGATTCCTGATCCCCCTGGGAGTTGTTCTGATCGCGTTCGGTGCGGTTATGTTCGGCATAATCGCAAAGCAGATCGGGTATAAGAAGGTGGATTCCACCATAAGCCGGATTGAACTCTACGAAGAGGAGCATACAGAAGACGACACCCATTACGATACAACCTATACAACCTATGTGAAATACACGGTTGACGGGAAGGAATATGAGGCAGAACTCGGACAGTACGAGGGAGTAAAGGTAGGAGATAAGAAGACGATCATTTACAATCCGAAGAATCCGACGGAGATCTCTGAGAAGGTCAACATCATCGTTCCGATCGCGATCATAGCAGCAGGAGCTGTATCTCTCATCGGTGCGATCATCAGTATCATGAGAACCAGAAAGAAGAATAAAGCATTGAGGAAGCAAGAGGAGGAATGGACGTATGGAAGGTAGAACATATAAGCTGCAGCCGGATAAAAACCTTATGCGGCAGGGATATTACATGGCAGACGAGAACGGAGAGATCGTTTATGAGGCAAAGGTTTTAAAGAATCCGATCTTCGGTGCGGCACAGGTGGATTTCATCAACCATAAGACCGGTCAGACCACACAGCATAAGATCGGAAAGGTGGTTACGAGTTCTATGTCCACGGGTATCGGCGGACTTGACTTTACGGATTTCCTGTCCATCAAGTCATCCTATAAGTATGACGGGGAGAAGATATGGGACTATCTTCATGCACAGGGTGTGCGTCTGAACTCACACATGAGTTCCGAAAAGATCGGAATGACCTATGAGCTCAGTGTGAAGGGACAGCCCATCGCGATGATCGCAACTTCAACACCGAAGGGAAAGAGCATCCTCACAACCGATCATATCTATGATGTGACCGTGGCAGATGAGAATATCGATATGGCATTTCTGGTGGCGTTCTCCATCGCGAGAACCGAGCAGGTTTACTACAGCTGATGCAGCAGATGGAGATAAGTGCAGATAAACAAAGGACAGGTACGGCTTGGTCGTACCTGTCCTTTGTTTATCTGCACCTGCCATCCAATTTAGATCAGCAGGAAGACCAGCTGGATATTTCCGGAAATGATCGCATACAGAAGGATCCATGCCAGCACGAATACATGCAGCTTCCAGTGCCTTGCCAGCATGCCGATAAATTCTCGGATCAGGGCATTGGGCCAGAAATACCATTTGGTCTTTGCTCCCATACCGTCTGCGTTCATGCCTGCGTCCGAGGCGAGAATACCGCTTCGGAAAACGTGGAAATTCGTTGTTGAAAAGGCGATGTTTGGAGTGCTTGCAAAACCTCCGCCTTCTTTTTCGATCATCTCTTTTGAGAACTGCATATTCTGCAGCGTATTTACGGACTTTGTCTCTGCCAGGATATCCGATTCCGGGATGCCCTGCGAGAGCAGGTAGTTCCGGATCGCTTCACCTTCCGGCATACATTCATCCGGCCCCTGGCCGCCGGAGGGGACAAGGATCGCTCTGCGCCCGGTTCGTTTCTGCTGTTCATGGTAGAAGGCGATGGCCCGGTCCGCCCTGCCGCGAAGCAGGGGATAGAGCGTTCCGTCCTCGCGGATCCCGCATCCGAGAATGATGATGTAACCCTGATCGTAGGACGGTGTATGGTGTCCTGCCAGCTGACAGTGGAGCAGCGTCGAGAACAGGTTGCAGACGAAGTAGAAAAACAGGGCTGACAGGATCGCACGGAGTGTAATGATGGCAGAGTTCTTCAGTTCAATGTCAAAGTAGCCCGGTGTATTCCAGAAGAGGAATAACAGTACAAGAAGGCCCCCCATCAGCAGGGCGCTGAGCAGAATTCCAAGGGTATTTGCCGGCCGTGGACCCTCCCTCCGGATCAGACCGATGTTGCTGATCGTGATCAGAAGCGAGAAAACGAACAGAACCGGGAAGGACAGTAGGCAGATGATTGTCAGGGCCAGGGATGACATGGTGAGGAAATTCTCTCCGGTCAGGGAATCCGTTCGAAGAAGGCTTAAGATCACCAGTCCGAAATGGATCAGTCCGAGCATCAGAAAGAAGACGGAGAGTCCAAGATCCAGAATGGACTGGTATGAAAAATGTCGAGCTTTCTTTGCCTTTCTGTGCCAGCGGAATAATAATGCGGCGATCGTAAGAAAGAACAGGCTGACCAAAGTGAAAACGATATGAAGTCCGTGAAAGCTGTAATTCGCGGAATAGATCAATCCGAATTTTGTCACAGTCAGGCCGACATAATAAGAATCCCAGGTTCCCCAGGTATCGTTATAGCAGGCGATGGATACGGCGGTGCTGCCTGCATCGCCATCCGGTGCCGGTTTTACGCGGACGGTGATCAGATTGCCTTCGGTTGACAGGGAAACCTGCTCCGCGATTCCTTCCTGCTGAAAGGATACCTGAACCTTAGCGTAGTTTGCGTTCGGTGTGCGGAACGGGATGTCCAGTTCTCTGGCAAGCATCAGAAGAACCGCCAGGATGGTTATCATAAATCCCAGCGTAATAAGGAGAATGGTCAGTATTTTCTTTCGTGTGCTTGGTTGTGTCATGGAAGCAGAGGCCTTTCTGAAAACTGGTATAAATGTACCACCCTGCTTGCATGGTGTCAATAAATCCGTTTGTTTCCGTAGGAAGGCCACTTCTTTTCGATGAAAATGTGACGAAAGTCATATCGCATTTCTATCTTTTTTTTCGCACAACGAAAGAAACTATAGCGAAATATGGCTTCGAAATCAAGAGGGAGCCTTATCAGGCAGAAAAAATGTGCCGCAGAATACGGCACATACAATGAACGATATAAATATTGCACAAGGGGCTGTCGCATTAAACTGATGCGACGGCCCTTTCTTCTGATAAAAATCCGGCCATTCGGCCGGATTTCGTACAGATTTGATTATAAATAAGCGGCTTTTCTGTGGATAAGCGTCATTAAATAAAAGGTGCCATGTTG
>JAFRWY010000028.1 GCA_017437905.1 Eubacterium sp. | reverse complement strand
ATCGGATCTTTCGTTCTTCCTGTAACCGTGGCAGCTGTTTTCCTTTTCCCAATCTTCAGACAGACGGATCAACGCATTCAGTACGTCATCGGTAAGAATCTGTTCAGTATACCGAATCTCAGGCTTATCGGAATGGTTCATATTGAATAACCTCCTGAAGGGTGCAGTCCCGTGGTAGCTGTGCTTTTGCACTGTCGGAACCTGCTGTCATTGAAAAATGACCTACTCAGTTTACTGAACGTCGGTGGATTGGAGCACTTTCTGCAAATACACCATATCTCTCAGAACTACACCGCACTCGAATATAGGATGATCATAGTTCTCTGTAAAGAAATCGGGGACGACATGTGAGCGGATAAAACCGCATTTCTCATAGAACGGAACAGTCAGCGGACTGTCACCGGTCCCCACTTGAAGAACGGAATAACGGCTGCTGAATTCTTTCACGAGAAAGTCGACGAGGGCTTTTGCATAGCCTTTGTGCTGGTGCTCCGGAAGTGTTGCCAGGTTCTTGATCTCAAGCACACCATTTCCTTCGTCGGTAATCACACACTCGCTTTTGACCCCGTCATCATCAAGGACGTACATCCTGCCGCGCTCAAGGTAGCGGTCTATCATATCCTCCTGCTCGTCTGCCAGAAGCAGCAAGTCAAGATATGCTTTTTTATTCTCTGTTATTTCAATGATCCTTATCATGAGTCGGAACACTCAGTCAAACGTGAAGCGGTCAAAGCATGCAACTGGTCCGCTTTGAGTGGAAGTAAAGTCGAAATATACTGCGTGTTTCCCAATAATACCCGAATTCAGGGGAAGGGTTACCTCTGTTTCACCCGGTTCCACCAATGTTTCCGCGATTATCTTTCCCTGCCAGCTGTCCAAGCGGACCTTTAATGTCATCGGTGCATCCGCCTGTAGGAGGATGGTGACCGTCCTGGGCGAATTCATGCCGAACTGCAGAT
This sequence comes from Eubacterium sp., assembly GCA_017437905.1. Classification (GTDB taxonomy): domain Bacteria; phylum Bacillota; class Clostridia; order Lachnospirales; family Lachnospiraceae; genus Eubacterium_Q. The sequence goes on along the minus strand of JAFRWY010000028.1, from coordinate 933 downwards.
AACGGAAACCGACTGTAGTCCCGTCCGCAATATCCATTACCGGCGCGGAGACATCCTCCCGCTGCTCGTCTACACGTGCGATCCAGGGCTTGGGTTCGCCCTGCGGGCGGTACAGATGGCAGGCATAGCCGGCGGAGATCCATTCCCTTGCATTCAGACCATTTACCTGCGGCCCCTGTGAAGTCATTTCAACAGGCCCGCATGCGACGGGCTCTCCTTTTTCATATCTGATCTTGCCCAGGTAGAGCTTCCCGTCCGCGCCTTTTGCCGCGTCGATGGGTTCCAGCATGGCCTGACGGGAGAACTCATTCTGTCCTGTCTGGCGGTGATAGAAGATATACCATTGGCCGTTGATCTCCATTACGGAACCGTGGTTGTTGCCCCAGCGGAAGCTCATGATCCCCTTGCCGGAGCCGTCCTGCAGGATCTCGCCGCCGTTCAGACTGATATCTCCGCCGTCCTGGTATCCTTCCAGTGGGGAATCGCTCCATTTATAGGAGAGGAACCCGTTGCAATTCTCGTATACGCCAAGCTCCGGTATAGGAAGGTTCGTCCGCTTTGAATAGAGATAAACATACTTGCCCATGATCTTTCGCGGACTGGACGCCTCAAAGAACCCGTCCTTGTAACTGATGTGCTCTTTTTCGAGATTTTTCATCCATGGGAACATCGCTTCACAGTGGCCAATGACGTGCGGATGGATGGTCCCTTCCTTGATCGTTGCCATATCCTCTTCAAGTTCCGCGCCGTAGCATTCGCAGAAGCCCCAGAAGGCATAGACGCGGTCATCATCATCCACCAGTATGCCCGGATCAAAACCAAGCTGTGTATCCACGGGGTTTTCAAAGGGCCCCCAGGGTGTTTTTGCACTGGCTACGCGGATGCAGGATCCCTTCCGTTCTGCGACATACATATACCAGGTATCGCCTTTCT
>JAFRWY010000027.1 GCA_017437905.1 Eubacterium sp. | reverse complement strand
TTCTTGAGGGAAATGGATTTACCGGAACCTTCAAGGATGGTCAGCTGCAGATGAACATGATCACCTGGTCTCTGGATGCATCCAATCCGGATTCCAACGGAGAGACCTACAATGATGAGAACTGGAAGTCCAACCAGACCGACGCACTCTGTGCAGTGGATCAGGACTGGAGAGATAAGACCGGATGCACCACCACAAATGAGTACATGCTGAAGGGCAAATACATGGTATCTCCGGGATCCGCTTATGTTCTGCCTACAAGATCCGACGAACTGAAGACCACCTGGGCACAGGTGACCAAGTGTATCCGTGAGAATTCCTGGAAAGCGATCTACGCAAAGTCAGACGAGGAGTTCACTTCCATCGTAAACGGAATGAAGGCTCAGGCGAAGGGCTTCGGATATCAGGATTGCTGGGACTGGTCGAATGAGCAGGCAAAGGCCCGCAAGGCAGCCGAAGACGCAGCTTCAAATTAAAACAGCATTCAGATGACGACCGGGCATCCGCCCGGCCCGTCATTCTCTGCAAAGCGAAGAATCTTTTGACTATAGACGTATAACTTTGGTATGATTCCCATATAAGAATCAGAAGGAGGTGTAACATGATGAAAGTATTTAACATAGACGGGCCGCTGTATCGCTTCATGTCTACCCTCACGAATATTTTTATTCTCAACTGCTGCTGGGTGATCGGGACCGTGATCGGTCTCGGAACCACCATCGGAGTATCCACCGTGGCCGCATTTGATGTGGGACTGAAAATGGTGGAGAACAAGGAAGGCTACGTGGCACGTCAGTTTATTAAGGCCTATAAGAAGAATCTGAAGCAGGGGATTCCCCTGGGTCTTATCTCACTGGTCGCCATGTACACGGTATATCTGGATTTTGAGATCTTTAACAAGGTGCCGGATGCAACCATATTCCTCTGTATCTGGGGTTTCCTGTCAGGGGCGGTATTCTTCATCTGCTTTGTATATGCTTTTCCGCTGACCGCACGGTATGTGAATACCTTCCGGAATATTATCAAGAATTCTTTCCGGATCTCAGTACGATATGCGGGTAGAACGGCACTGATGGCACTGATCCTTGTGATCGAGATCTGCGCATTTATCTGGAATACCACGACGCTTTTCTTCGGGATCTTCTTCGGACCGGCGCTGCTGATCCTTACGGTTTCCCTGTTTGCCATGCCGATCTTCCGAAGGATCCAGAAGGAGAATACGGAAGAGGGAATCGAAACCTACACCGACGACGAGGAATAAACAATAAAAAACCTGTCATTCCGAATGGAGCGAAGGGGATCAAATGATCCTTCCTTACCGCATCCCGGAATGACAGTTTTTTTATTATACCATGGTATCGTGTTTTCTCCTGTGAAAGCTCCGGTTCTCAGGAATTCTGCTTTCGGTATTCTGCCGGACTGCAGCCGGTATGTTTCTTGAATTTGATGTGGAAGTAGTCCACATTCTTGTAGCCCACCATTTCCGCCACCTTATAGACCTGGGCTTTGGAAGTCTGCAGTATCTCTTTGGCCTTCTCAGTACGGACGTGATCCAGATAGGCGTTGAAGTTCATGCCCATTTTCTTGCTGAAGATCTTACCCAGATAGGAACTGTTGTAGCCGAAGAGGGGAGCAATATTCTCCAGCGTGATATTCGTCTGATAGTTATGATCGATATAGTAGATCACGTCATCGATGATACTGTCTCTGGAGGAGTATCCGATGGAGGTCATGACCATATCAAACTGTTCACTGAAAAAGAGAAGGATCTCATGCAGATAACAACTGTTCATGATGTATTGCAATGCGGCCGAGTTGGCAGGGAAAGGAATCTCTGACTGACTATACAACAGGAGCAGCTTCTCCTTGATCTTAAGATAGATATCCACGGCCAGGTTCTTCTCATCCTCGATGGTCAGCGGTGCATTGTAGAGAACGTCCCTGAGCTGCTGCAATGTTTCGGCGATCTTGTTTCTGTTGAATACCTGGATATTATTGATGAATCTCTCCGCATATTCCGTTATGATCGATTGCTTCAGTTCATGTTTTTCGTTACTGTTTAATTCCGGTGCTTCCTCGGATGCCGCTTCCGCGGATCCGTTGTACAGCATGGTGTGCTGGTTCTCGTCACAGAAGAAACGTCGCGACATGAGATGCAGCGCTTCGTGATAGGAACGGGGAATCTCCGAAACATGTTTTACCACGCTTCCGCAGGCGATGAAGATGGAATCCAGCGGAGAGTTCTTCTCCGGCGGGAGTTCATTATCATACTTTTCAAGCAGCTGTGACAGTCGTTCGATGGGATGATGCCCCTTCAGAAGCAGTACCTGACGGTCATCGATCTGAATGGTGTCGATCTCCTGTTCATCCGTATTTGTCACACGAAGAATATCGGACAGACTATACGTGATATCTTTGGTATTCTGATCATACTTTTCATAGAAAAGAACCTGATATGAGGAATGTGTCAGTCCCAGTTCCGAAATCTCGACTTCGTTTAATGTGAGTTCTTCCGTGAAGAATCCCCTAAGTACGGATTTTCTGGTCTTAATGAAAAATTCATCCCTGGATACCATCAGACGGGCTTCCTCATCCAGTTCCATCCGGATCTTCCGGATCACGGACAGAAGCTGCTCCGTATCCACCGGCTTTGTGAGATAGGAGAGAACCCCGTAGTTGATCGCGGTCTGGGCATATTCAAAATCCGAATAACCGGAAAGGACGATGACCCTTCCGGTGAATCCTGCCGCACGTGCTTCCCGGATCGCATCCAGACCGTGCAGCTTCGGCATCCGGATATCGATCAGAACCACATCCGGATCGTATTGTTCGATCATCTGAAGCGCCTCGCTGCCGTTGGCAGCCTGTCCCATGATCTCGAAGCCTTCCGCATTCCAGTCAATGATGCTGCAGAGCCCCATGCGTATGATCTTTTCATCATCTGCGATTAATACTTTATACATACCTTGTACCTTTATCTGATAAATGTTGAAGTCGGTATTACGGTCACTCCGGGATCAGAGCGCCTTACGGATCCTTTCGTTAAATCCCGTCATCCGGTCTACCCAGTCGACAGAATGCTTCATCCAGCTCTCTGCATAAGGATAATAATTCCAGACATCGCCGGCGGTCCGGGCATTTGCAAGTGCGATCCCGTGTCCGCCGTCGGCATAAAGATGCAGTTCCGTGGATATATGGTATTTCTGCAGGGCGGATGCAAAGTCAAGAGAATTGGACGGAAGGATCAGGCCATCTCCGTTGCAGTGCCATAAGAAGGCCGGGCAGGTATCCCCGGATACCTGATTCTGCAGGGAGTAGAAGTCTTCCTGTTCGGCCGTATATTCCCCGTCGAAGATATACGCATTCATGGCCGCCTCGAAATCAACGAAGTAACGGCCTTCGGATTCATCCATGATGAAAATCCTATCCAGAGGCATCTTCGGATGCTTCTGGCCGAAATCGATCTCTTCCGGATCTGCTCCGGGTTGGATACCGATATCCATATGAGAATCGGAAGCGTGAAGATCCAGGACAGGATAACAAAGGATCATGCCATTTGGCTTCACACGGGTGAGATCCCCTGCGAAAGCGGGCAGAAGCGTGCTGTTGTTCCAGAACACTCCCAACTGTCCGGCCACATGTGCACCGGCGGAGAAGCCCATGACGAATACGGCATCCCCGTCAACAAACCATTCCTCCGCATGCCCCCGTATATAGGCCACGGCACCCGCCAGATCGTTCAAAGGCCCCGGTGCAACTGCATATTCGTTGATCCCATAGCGAAGGATCGCCGCATGATATCCGGCAGCAGCATATTGCAGTGCGACCGGTTCCGATTCCCTTTCCGAAAGAAAAGCATACCCGCCGCCGGGACAGATCACGATGAGGGGACGTTTCCCTCCGTGCTGGTATTCCGCCTGGTCTTCGATCAGATAGGTGGTAAGCGTGACATTTCTTTCTTCCGACAGTGTAATGGTTTCGTGAAGCATGGGATGTACTCCTTATGATATTTCAATTCAAATTCGCTGGCCCCTGCACTGGATTCGGGCAGCTTTCGCCGCCATAATTTTGCGCGCAGTATCGGCGCATCCTCGCGGGCAGATCCGGGAACATCTTCTCCGGTGTCCCTGAACATATTATAATACTAACATATTCGGGATTCCCTGAACAGTTAAATAGTGGGGTAAAAATACAAAAATAATTAGTGTTTTTCTGCTTGCATTTTTCTGATAAAATGGTAAACGGATGAGTATAACTGCTCCGGATCCCGGAGCGGAAAGGAGATCTATGGAGAAGGGATTTGTAGGAATTGATCTCGGTACATCCGCGGTGAAACTGCTGCTGATGGATGAGACCGGTCATATCCTGAAAACTGTATCAAAGGAATATCCCATCAGTTTCCCGAAGCCTGGATGGTCGGAACAGAATCCTTATGACTGGTATGAGCAGAGCGTAGCCGGCATGAAGGAACTGATCGCAGGCTTTGAAGACCGGATTGAAGGAATCAGCTTCGGCGGACAGATGCACGGACTGGTGGTGCTGGATTCGGAGGATCAGGTGATACGTCCGGCGATCCTATGGAATGACGGAAGAACCGGAGAGGAATGCGTCTATCTGAATGAGTCCGTCGGAAGGGATGTTGTGTCTGCAGAAACCGGAAATATCGCTTTTGCGGGTTTTACGGCACCAAAACTCCTCTGGATGCAAAAGCATGAACCGGAGCTTTTTGCAAAGATCGGGAAGATCATGCTGCCGAAGGATTATCTGGCATACCGGCTGACCGGGGTGCATGCAACGGATGCTTCGGATGCATCCGGAATGCTGCTTTATGATGTGAAGAACCGGAAATGGTCCTCGAAAATGTGCGAGCTTTGCGGCATCCGTGAGGAGCAGCTGGCCAAGGTGTTCGAAAGCTATGAGGTGATCGGAACCGTAAAGGAGGAAACGGCGGCGGAACTGGGGATCCGGAAGGATGTACGGGTGATCGCGGGAGCCGGAGACAATGCGGCGGCAGCCATCGGTACCGGAACCGTCGGGGACGGAGACTGCAATATCTCCCTCGGTACCAGCGGTACGATCTTTATTGCGGCAGACCATTTCTCCGTGGATGATAAGAATGCTCTGCACAGCTTTGCACATGCCACCGGAGCCTGGCATCTGATGGGATGCATGCTATCCGCAGCGTCCTGCAATAAGTGGTGGATGGAGGATATCCTCAAGGATCCGGATATGGCCGCTGCCCAAAAGGAGATCTGTATCGGCCGGACCGGAAAGGACGGCGAAGGCGGATCCTGCGGTGCACTCGGAAGGAATCATATTTATTTCCTGCCGTATCTGATGGGAGAACGTTCTCCCCACAACGATCCGGAGGCAAGAGGTGCATTTATCGGCATGAGCATGGACACCACACGTGCTGATCTGCTCCAGGCGGTTCTGGAGGGAGTGGCTTTCGGTCTCAGGGATTCCCTGGAGGTGGCACGAAGCTCCGGGCTTAAGATTGAAAAGACCAAGATCTGCGGCGGTGATGCGAAGAGTCCCCTTTGGAGGAAAATGATCGCCAATATCATGAATCTGACCGTAGAGACCATCGAATCGGAAGAAGGCCCGGCTCTCGGCGGTGCACTTCTGGCGGCAGTGGGCTGCGGTGTGTTCAGGGATACGAAGGAAGCCGCTGCGGCAGTGGTGAAGGTAACGGGGCAGGAGGTTCCGGATCCTGCATTGGTGGCACTGTATGAGGAAAGATATCAGACCTTCCGGAAACTGTATCCGGCGTTGAAAGACGTATACAAAGAATTATAAAGAATTATAAAGATTTATTGAGATCCTTCGCTCCCTGCGGCCGCTCAGGACGACAGGTCTATGTCATTCTGAGCGCAAAGCGCGAAGAATCCCGTCATTTTGGTAAATAATAAATTTGGATCATACAAAAAAACAGGAGGAATACAAAATGTCAGAAATTTTCAAGGGGATCCCGGTGATCCCGTACGAGGGACCGGAGAGTAAGAACGCATTTGCATTCAAGTACTATGATGCAGACCGTGTAGTCATGGGGAAGAAAATGTCCGAACATCTGCCTTTTGCCATGGCATGGTGGCACAACATGTGCGCAACCGGCGTGGATATGTTCGGTGTGGGCACGGCTGACAAGCGCTTTGGCGCAGAGAGCTACGGAACCATGGAGCATGCAAAAGCAAAGGTTGATGCAGCCATCGAATTCATGCAGAAGCTGGGCATCAAGTATTACTGCTTCCATGATGTGGACCTGGTACCGGAAGACGCGGATATCAACGTGACAAATGCACGTCTGGACGAGATTTCCGATTATATCCTTGAGAAGACGGCAGGAACCGACATCAAGTGCCTCTGGGGTACTGCAAATATGTTCGGTAACCCGCGCTTTATGAACGGCGCCGGAAGTACCAATGATGTTGACGTTTACTGCTTTGCCGCAGCACAGATCAAGAAGGCCATTGAGATCACCGTAAAGCTGGGCGGTCGCGGCTATGTGTTCTGGGGCGGAAGAGAAGGCTATGAGACACTTCTCAATACAAAGATGAAGTTCGAGCAGGAGAATATCGCGACCCTGATGCGGATGGCACGTGATTACGGCCGCAGCATCGGCTTTAATGGAACCTTCCTGATCGAGCCGAAGCCGAAGGAACCCATGAAGCATCAGTACGATTTTGATGCGGCAACTGCCATCGGATTCCTGAAGGAGTTCGGCCTGGATAAGGATTTCAAGATGAACATTGAAGCCAACCATGCGACCCTGGCAGGTCATACCTTCCAGCATGAACTGCGTGTCAGCCGTGAGAACGGTATGCTGGGTTCCATCGACGCAAATCAGGGCGATGTAATGCTGGGCTGGGATACGGACTGCTTCCCGAGCAACGTATATGACACCACGCTGGCCATGTATGAGGTATTAAAGAACGGCGGTCTGGACGGCGGTTTCAACTTCGATTCCAAGAACCGGAGACCCAGCTATACCTATGAGGATATGTTCCATGCATTTATCCTCGGTATGGATTCCTTTGCCTACGGTCTGATCAAGGCAGCGGAGATGATCGAGGACGGAAGAATCGAAGCATTTATCGATAAGAAATATGCAAGCTTCGAAACCGAACTCGGGAAGAAGATCCGTTCGGGTGAGGCTACGCTGGAAGAGCTGGCAGCCCGTGCAGCGGAAATGAAGAGCGTGGCACTTCCCATGTCCGGAAGCCAGGAGTACCTGGAGGGTGTCATGAACAATATCATGCTGAAATAAGCAGAAGAAAAAGCATAATACGTTTATCGAAACGATCTTTTGAACATTTTCATGTCCGGAAGGTCGTTTCGTTTTCCGGATAAATATAATCTTTGTTGCGGTTTTGTTGCTCTTTTTCTGATATAATTGACGAGTGATTGATCAGAAGGTAGAAGACTTCTTCTGCTGTGAGTAAAGGAGGTAAAAATGAAAACAACAGAAAAAAACGGAAAACTGATTCTTATTCCGCCGGAGCGGATCGACACAACAAATGCACCGGATGTGGAGAAGGAGATCATGGATGCGATCGCAGCACACCCGGGTCTTACTCCTGCATTTGATATGACAGAACTGCAATATATCTCCAGCGCAGGCCTTCGTGTGCTGATGAAGGTTCGTAAGCTGGCGAATGTGGAGCTGGATGCGTATAATGTATCCTCTGATGTCTATGAAATCATGCAGACCACAGGCTTTACGGATCTTCTGAATGTGAAGAAGAAGATCCGGGAGATTTCCGTTGAAGGATGCCCGGTGATCGGTGAAGGCGGTTTCAGCAAGGTCTATCGTATTGATCCCGAGACCATCGTTAAGATCTATCGTAAGGAAGTCGGTCAGGCCTTTGTGGAGAAGGAGAGAAATCTGTCGCAGAAGGCATTTATCTACGGTGTGCCCACAGCAATTTCCTATGATGTGGTTTCCTGCGGAGAAAGCTTCGGAGTTGTGTATGAACTTCTCAACACCGAAACGGTTGCTGAGATCATTTCCGGGAATCCCGAGAGGATTCCGGAGCTTGGCTTCCGCATGGGGAAACTGCTGAAGGAAATGCACGGCATCGAAGTAGATGATGATATATTCCCGGATAAGAAGCAGCGATATTTCAAAGTCATTGAGGAAATGAAGCCCTTCCTGGAGGAGGACGAGTATCAGACGATGATACGGTTTGTAAGCGATGTTCCGGATCAGAAGTCCTTCCTGCATGGGGATTTTCATGCAAAGAATATAATGCTGCAGGACAATGAGTTCCTACTGATCGATATCGGCGATTCTTCCGTAGGACATCCGATCTTCGATGTGGCAACCTCATTTCTGGCATTTGTGCTGCTTCCGAAAGTATCAGCAAGAACGGCTGAGCAAAAGTCTGAACTTCTCGGGTTCCCCATCGAGTATGCCGAACAGATGTGGGGTGCGATTGTCAGCGGATACTTCGATACGAGAGACCCTGCGGAGATCGGGAAGATCTCGCAGAAGATCCTACCCTTCGGCTTCCTTCAGATGACATATCAGTCTATGATGTATTCGGCGGATCGCAGTGAAGAAACGATGCGTCCCCGGATCGATCATCATGTGAGAGGACAGCTGCTTCCGGCTATCCGAAACTCGGAAGGCGTGTTCTTCTGATCTGATACGACCTTTCGGACATTTTCATGTCCGGAAGGTCGTTTTCCGTTTTTTTAAGTTTTGCTCGCGAGATTCGGGGAATATTTAGCTGACAAAACTCATTTCGCTCTTGTGTTCGAACAAAACGAAAAATGTTCGAATTTGCTATTGACATTCGAACGGATGTTTGTTATATTAATATTACAGTAAATCGAACATACGTTTTACGAGGTGATGTTATGTACGGAAGAACGATCAGTAAGAGATATAATAACGATTTCAGAAGCAGGATTTATCATGTTCTGCAGAATCGCAGGATCATTGTAGCGGTGGGTGTTGTTCTTATCATCCTCGGAATCCTTGCCATTCTCATGAGCCAGAACTCCGATCTTGCAAATGTTGAAGCATCTACAGTAAAGGTGAAGCAGTATACCAGCATTGAGATCCAGGATGGAGATACTCTCTGGGATCTGGCTGAGGAGTACGGAAAGCCCTACCATGACAGAAGAGAGTTTATAGACGAAGTGAAGTCCATCAATCGTTTGTATGGTGATCAGATCACCGCCGGGGGATATCTCCTGGTTCCCGTTTATCGCTGATTGTGCGTTTTACGCCTTTCTTTTTCTCATTTTTCAAATCCTGGCTGCATTCCCGGTGTAGCCAGGATTTCTTTTTCCTTGTGTTTTATAAAATGAACGGAGTAGTATTCGAAGAATACATAACACGAGTATGACGATCAAAGGATCCTAATCGAGTAGGAGGGAGTGATTAACTCCCTCCTACTCGATTATTTCATACGTCTTTTTCTTTTGTCTTCTTATGGCTCTTGTGCTATAATGCAATGTGGTTTTTTATGTGCATCTTTTAGATAGTGAGATTATTGGATTATGGATCAGAGAATTATCAGTAATATTCCGGAGGAGTACCGCGTGGACGACACGGTTCCGATACAGGAACCGGAACGACAGGAATTCTTCCTCCGGCTTTGCAACAACTATATCGAGGCAAATCGTGCCGAGGGAAGACAGCTTACCTACGCGGTCGTTACCTTCGGCTGTCAGATGAATGCCCATGATTCCGACCGCCTGCGTGGTCTTCTGGAGCGGATCGGCTATGCAGAGGCTCCGGAACACGACGCGGACCTTGTGATCTTCAACACCTGTACGGTGCGGGAGAATGCAAATCAGAAGCTTTACGGGCATCTGGGACAGCTGAAACCGAGAAAGAAGGAGAATCCGCATTTCATGATCGGTCTCTGCGGCTGTATGATGCAGGAAGCCCATGTGGTTGAAAAAATCAGGAAAAGCTATTCCTTCGTGGATTTCGTGTTCGGCACCTACAACCTGCACCGGCTTCCGGAGATCCTTTTTGCCCGTCTTCATGAGAATAAACGGATGATCGAAGTCCTTCCCGAACCGAAGGAACATGTGGAGATCAAGGGTGCAAAGCGGAAATACCCATTCAAATCCGGTGTGAATATCATGTACGGCTGCAACAACTTCTGCACCTATTGTATCGTTCCCTATGTCCGCGGACGGGAACGCAGCCGGACACCGGAGGATATCCTGCAGGATGTACGGGAGCTTGTGGCCGATGGGGTAAAGGAAATCATGCTCCTCGGTCAGAATGTAAATTCCTACGGAACCAACTTCATGGAAGAAAGCAGTATCATTTCAGCCAATCCGGATTACGGTTTCCCGGAGCTTCTGGAGGATGTGTGCAAGGTACCGGGACTTGCCCGGGTTCGTTTCATGACACCGCATCCGAAGGATCTGTCGGACCGGCTGATCGAAGTGATCGTCAGGAATCCGAAGGTCTGCAGACATATTCACCTGCCGGTGCAGTCCGGTTCCAGTGAGATCCTTCGCAGGATGAACCGTCATTATACCAAGGAACAGTATCTTGCGCTGGTTGATAAGATCAGGGCTGCGATCCCCGACATTTCCATCACCACGGATATCATGGTCGGATTCCCGGGAGAGACCGAAGAGGATATTCAGGACACTCTGGATGTGGTAAGGAAGGCAAAGTACGATCAGGCCTTTACATTTATCTACAGTCGAAGGACGGGGACTCCCGCCGCCGGCATGGAACAGGTGCCGGCGGATGTGGTAAAGGACCGGTTCGACCGTCTGCTGAAGGTGGTTATGGAGGGAGCCCACGAACGGTGTCTTCGTTTTGAGGGGCAGACCGTAACGGTGCTGGTGGAAGAGAGAAATGAATCGAATCCCGAACTTCTGACAGGACGACTGGAGAGCAATATGGTGGTTCATTTCCCGGGAGAGGATTCCCTGATCGGTAAGCTGGTACGGGTGAAACTCACAAAGGCACATGGTTTCTATTATTCCGGTGAGTATATTGAAAATGAAAGCGAGTAACAACGGTGGTTATTGACAAAACAAAACTGTCTCCCATGATGCAGCATTATCTGAAAACCAAGGAAGAGGTGGGTGAAGCCATCCTGTTCTACCGTCTGGGAGATTTCTATGAAATGTTTTTTGACGATGCGGAACTGGTATCGCGGGAACTGGAGCTGACACTTACAGGGAAGGACTGCGGACTGGAAGAGCGTGCCCCCATGTGCGGGGTTCCTTTCCATGCTGCGGATACCTATATCACACGGTTGATCGATAAGGGGTACCGGGTGGCGATCTGTGAGCAGGTGGAGGATCCGAAGCTGGCGAAGGGGCTCGTGGAACGAAAGGTGATCCGTATCGTGACTCCCGGAACAAATATGGCGGAGCAGTCTCTGGAGGAAGGGAAGAATCATTACATGATGTGCCTTTCGGAGAACCGGGGACTTTACGGCATCGCTGTTACGGATATCACTACAGGCGCATTTCTCTGCACCCGTGTGGATCAGTGGAACAAGGTCTGCGACGAGATCATAAAATACGAACCCAGTGAACTGATCCTTCCGGCAGCGCTGTATCCGCCGAAGGATGCGGATGAGACGGTTCTTCATCCGGACAGCGTTCCGGTGGAAGGTCTCCGGGTAATGGATGAGATCGCGATCCGGCTGCATATCACCGAGACGAAAGCGCCGAATCATTATTTTGAATATCAGTCTTCCAGGGACAGTCTCCTCAGGCAGTTCTCCGTAATGTCCGTGGAGGGACTGGGACTGCATGATTATCCCGAGACCGTGGTGGCCGCGGGAGCGCTTCTGCAGTATATCGCGGATACGCAGATGACCGAGACAGGACAGATCAATCATCTGCAGCTGTATTTTACGGATCAGTACATGGTGCTTGATTCTTCCACCCGCAGGAACCTGGAACTCTGTGAGACCATGCGGGAGAAGCAGAAGCGGGGTTCCCTGCTCTGGGTGCTGGATCATACGAAAACGGCCATGGGAGCAAGAAAGCTCCGTAACTGGCTGGAACAGCCGCTGCTGCAGAAAAGGGCCATCGAGGACCGTCTGGATGCGGTAGAAGCACTGTCCGGACAGATGATCGTCCGGGATGAACTAAGAGAATACCTGAACGCGATCTATGATCTGGAGCGTCTGATGACAAGGATCTCCCTTCGGACGGCAAATCCGAGAGACCTGCTGGCATTTAAGCAGTCGATCCGGTATCTTCCCTATATCAGGAACCTGCTGGATGAACTGCTGGGTAACCGGGAAATCCCGGAAAACGGATCCGCTATAGAGGGCTCCGGAGATCTTGCGGTATTCCGCCGGCTTCGGGACGGATATGACGATCTGTCGGATCTTTTCGATCTGCTGGAACAGTCCATCGATGAGGATGCCCCCATAACCGTTAAGGAGGGCGGGATCTTCCGGCCCGGCTACAGCGCCGAGATCGATGATTTCAAAGATAAAAAGGCCAATTCCAAGCAGCTGCTTGCCGAGCTGGAAGAGAAGGAGAAGAACGCCACCGGTATCCGGAACCTTCGTGTCAAATACAATAAGGTCTTCGGTTATTATCTGGAGGTGACCAATTCCTTCAAGGATCAGGTGCCGGAATACTTTATCCGGAAGCAGACGCTTACAAATGCGGAACGGTTTACCACAAATGAACTGAACGAGCTTTCGGACGTGATCCTTAACGCGGAGGACCGGCTCTTTGCCCTGGAGTATGAGCTCTATGTAAACCTAAGGGACCGTCTGGCTTCCGAGGTGCGCCGGGTACAGCATATGGCGGATGTGGTGGCGGAGCTGGATGCACTGGCATCCCTGTCCGTTGCGGCAGTGAAATATCATTATGTACGGCCGAATATCAATGAAGAAGACCGGATCCGTATCGTCGGTGGACGGCATCCTGTGGTGGAACGTGTATTGGCGGACGATTCCTTCGTGCCGAATGATACGAAACTGGATCTTACGGATAACCGGATCGCTATTATCACAGGCCCGAACATGGCCGGTAAGTCCACCTATATGCGACAGGTGGCCCTGATCGCCCTGATGGCACAGGTAGGAAGCTACGTGCCTGCGGATCAGGCGGATCTTTGCATCTCCGACCGGATCTTTACCCGCGTGGGCGCCAGCGATGACCTGGCACAGGGACAGTCCACCTTTATGGTGGAAATGAGCGAAGTTGCATCCATTTTACGGAATGCAACACGGAATTCCCTGATCATCCTGGATGAGATCGGACGAGGAACCTCCACATTTGACGGACTCTCCATCGCCTGGGCGGTGGTGGAATACATTGCCGATCCGAAGATCCTGGGTGCGAAGACGCTTTTTGCAACCCATTATCATGAACTGACGGAACTGGAAGGTAAACTTTCGGGCGTGCAGAACTTCTGTATCGCCATCCGGCAGACCTCCGACGGGATTGCCTTTCTCCGGAAGATCATTCCCGGGGGAGCGGACCGTTCCTACGGTATCGAGGTTGCGCAGCTGGCAGGTGTACCGGCAGCGGTTACGAACCGGGCCCGGGTGATCGCCGAGCTTCTGGCAGAGGAGGATCTGACAGGAAATATCAGGTATCTTACGGTTCGCGGGGAACGGGCTGACGGCAGCCGTTCGGACGAGCCGGAAGGAAGTGGCCGGACAGTACCGGAATATCAGGAAGGAAGTGCGGGTACTGCACCCCAAAATGAGGAGGAATCGGACAGGGAGACACTACGTTCCCGCGGGAAGGAATCCTGCACCAAAAAGGAGCGCGAGGTACTATCGGAACTTCGGGATCTGGATCCCAATGCCATGACACCCATCGCGGCACTCCTGACCCTGCTTCAGCTGAAGGAGAAACTGTAGATGAATGCCTGAACCGGGCAGGAGTCTAAAAAAGAGAATGAAGATTTAGAAAGGATCCGGAAATGATCCATGTATTAGATCAGAAAACCATAGATAAGATCGCCGCAGGTGAGGTGATCGAACGTCCTGCTTCCGTGGTGAAGGAACTGGTGGAGAATTCCATCGATGCCGGAGCCAGCCGCGTTACGGTGGAAGTCAGGGACGGAGGGACTACGATGATCCGGGTTACGGACAACGGCGGAGGGATTCCGGCGGAAGAGATCAAAAAGGCGTTTCTTCGGCATGCCACCTCCAAACTGGAGTCGGCGGAGGATCTTGTGGGGATCGGAACCCTGGGTTTCCGGGGGGAGGCTCTCTCCACCATTTCCGCGGTGACACAGACGGAAATGATCACCAAGACACCGGAGGCTCTGACCGGGATCAAATATGTGATCCATGGCGGCACCGAGGTGGAATGTAAGGAAATCGGTGCGCCGGACGGGACCACGATCCTGTGCAGGAACATTTTCTATAATACCCCTGCACGTCTGAAATTCCTTAAAACGAATATGACCGAGGGTTCTTACATCAGTGATCTGGTGTCCCATATCGCTCTGTCTCATCCGGAGGTATCCATCACACTGATCAGCAACGGAAAGACCATCGTGGATACCAGCGGCAACGGAAAGCTGAAGGATACGATATATACGCTGTACGGAAGGGATATCACCTCGGCCCTGCTTCCCGTGGATTATGAGTCCGACGGGATCCGGGTCACAGGCTTTGTCGGAAAACCCTTTCTGGCCAGGGGCAACCGGAGTTTTGAAAACTATTTCGTAAACGGAAGATTTATCAAATCCCAGATTGTGAACCGGGCCATCGAGGAAGCGTATAAAACCTATATCATGCAGCACCGTTTTCCCTTCACGGTCCTCTTTCTGGAACTTCCGAAGGAGGAATGCGATGTAAATGTGCATCCCACCAAAAGGGAATTCAAGTATCAAAGAGAGAAGGAGCTTTTCTCTTCGGTGTTCCATGCGGTACAGGATGCCCTGTCGGAGAAGACCTTGATCCCGGATGTGGCTGCGGATTACGGAACGAGAGAGAAGAATTACCGTGGAAATCCGGAACTTCTCCGGGACAATGTGCCCTACGGAAAGCAGCCGGCACAACCGCCCCGGACACCGATGGCAGGACCGGCTGGTAAAGCGATGAACGGACCGACAGTATTTCCGCCCACCGGATCAATAGAGACACCGGCGGCAGGACCGGCATCTAAACCTGTGACAGGGCCTGCAGTAACACCGGTAGCAGGACATTCAGAGAACTCTGTGGCGGGATCTGCAGCAGCGATGCAGCCATCGCCGGAACCGGCAGCAGGGATGTCGCAAACGCCGTCCGCCTCATCCGCATCCGTTGTTCGTGAACCCTCCGGTTATACGAAGGCTTCCACCTCGGCGGGTTACGGATCTTCCTCCCGACCCTCGAAGAAAGGCAGTGATTCCTACAGCATCCTGGAGGCACTGATGCCGAAGGAATTCCGTGATAAGCTGAAGGAAAGAGAAGCAGCAGACTTTGCTGCGGAAAATGCCGGGGAAGAAGAACGAAAGGCCGCGGAGCAAAGGAAACAGGAAAAATATGAGCAGGCCAGCCTTACGGATACGGAGTACCTTTCCGAACAGGCAGCGCCGGATATCCGGGTGATCGGACAGATATTCAACACCTACTGGATCACACAGTACAGAGATAATCTTTACTACATGGATCAGCATGCGGCCCATGAGAAAGTGAATTATGAACGGTTTCTTGCGGAGTTTAAGACCCGCACCATTCACAGCCAGCAGATCTATCCGCCGAAGATCATAACCCTTTCCGGCAGCGACAAACAGGCAGTGATGCAGGCGCAGGAACTCTTTGAGAAGGCTGGTTTCGAACTTTCGGATTTCGGAGGAAATGAAGTGAAGCTGTCTGCCCTTCCGGCGAATCTGCTGGGCTTATCCGGAGAGGACGTATTTCTCGAATTTGCGGCCTATCTTGCTTCGGGCATTTCGGGTGTAACAGAGGATATCTTCGTCCATAAGCTGGCAACCATGGGATGTAAGAGCGCCATCAAGGGCAATCAGCGGATCACGGTACCGGAGGTGGAGCAGCTGCTCCGGGAGCTTCTCACCCTGGAGAATCCTTACACCTGTCCACACGGAAGACCCACCATCATCCGGATCTCAAAGGAGGAGATGGATAAACGCTTCCGGAGGATCGTGGAGTAGATCATTTACGGAGAATGAAATGACGGAACAGCACCGGACAAATGAAAAACAGCCTCTCATCATACTGACCGGCCCCACGGCGGTGGGAAAGACCGGGCTGTCCATCGAACTGGCAAAACAGTTGAATGGCGAGATCATTTCCGCAGATTCCATGCAGGTGTACCGGGGAATGGACATCGGAACGGCGAAGATCCGTCCGGAGGAAATGCAGGGCGTACCCCACCATCTGATCGATATTCTGGATCCGAAGGATGCTTTTGACGTGGTCCAGTTTCAGCAGCTGGCGCGGCAGGCGATCCGGGAAATCCGGGAGAGAGGACATATGCCAATCCTTGTGGGAGGCACAGGATTCTATATCCAGGCACTTCTCTATGATATTGATTTCACGGAGGAAGAGGACAGCAGCCTCCGGAAGGAACTGGAAAAACAGGCGGAGACGGAGGAAGGAAAAAACGCCCTGGTGGAGGAGCTTCGCCGGGTGGATCCGGATACGCTGCTTACCGTGCATCCCAATAATCTAAAGCGGGTGATCCGGGCAGTGGAATTCTACCGATTGCACGGAACCCGGATCTCAGAGCATAATGCATCGGAACGAAAGAAGGAATCCGCCTACGACAGCAGATACTACGTGCTGACGGACGACCGGGCGAAACTTTACGAACGGATCGGTTTAAGAGTGGATCTTATGCTGGAGGAAGGGCTGGTGGAGGAGGTGAAGCGGCTGGCAGGAGAAGGACTGACGCGGCAGCACATCTCCATGCAGGGCATCGGATATAAGGAAATCCTGGACTATCTGGAGGGAATCACCGATTACGACACGGCCGTCGAAACACTGAAGAAGAATACCAGGCATTTTGCGAAGCGGCAGCTAACCTGGTTTCGCCGGGAAAGAGACGTGATCTGGCTTGACCGAAGCGTGCATCCCGGGGATGAAGAACTGATCGATATCATATTGAATAACAGGATGCTTACTTCCGACAATTAAGAATCTTAGAGAGGCTTACCAATGAATCATGTAAGAAAAGCAGAGAAGAAAGATATCCCCCGTATCCTGGAGCTTCTTGTCCAGGTGGATATGGTCCACCATAACGGAAGACCGGATCTTTTCAAGGGTCCCACCACCAAGTATAATGCGGAGGAACTGGATGCGATCCTGGAAAATGCAGGAACGCCGGTATTCGTTTATGAGGACGAGGAGGGACGTGTGCTGGGCCACGCCTTCTGTATCCATCAGCAGCATCCGGATGACCATGTGCTGACGGATGTACGTACACTGTATATCGACGATATCTGTGTGGATGAGGCCGGCAGGAGACTGGGCGTAGGAAGGGAGCTATACGAGACTGTGCTTGCCTATGCAAAGGGCGAGGGGTGTTACAACATCACCCTGAATGTTTGGACCTGCAATCCGGGCGCCATGCGGTTCTATGAATCCATGGGACTTACACCCCAGAAGGTGTGCATGGAGCAGATCCTTTAAGGCGTTGCATTTCACGGATCAAAAATCTGATATACTTCCGAAAGGAAGATTAAACGGCGAAAGCCGGGAGACGGAGTTATAAAATCAATGGATCAGTTAAAAGAGTATTATCTGGATCTTGGAATCGATGAAAAGGTGTATGATTTCTGTGCCGGCGTGGAGGAAGGCCTTCGGGACCGGTTCACAGCCATCGACCGGGTGGCGGAACAGAATCAGGTGAAGGTGCTCCGGGCCATGCAGAAGGCAAGGCTGGAGGAAGCGCACCTTTACGGGACCACCGGTTATGGCTACAATGACAGCGGCCGGACTGCACTGGAGGAGATCTATGCGGAGGTGTTCCATACGGAGGACGCCCTGGTCCGTCAGCAGATCACCTGCGGCACCCACGCGCTTTCCGTAGCACTTGCCGGGAATCTCCGGCCCGGTGACAGGATCCTTTCCATCGCGGGAAAGGTTTATGACACCCTGCAGGGAGTGATCGGGATCCGTCCCGAACCCGGATGCCTTGCGGAATTCGGCATCACCTATGATCAGGTGGACCTTACGGAAGAGGGACACTTTGATTACGGAAGCATCGAAGAGAAGCTGTCGGATCCGGCCGTGAGGATCGTACATATCCAGCGTTCCAAGGGCTATGATACCCGTCCCTCCCTGACGGTGGGAGAGATCGGAGAGGCCATCGCGTTTGTGAAGAAGCAGAGAAATGACGTGATCGTCATGGTAGATAACTGTTACGGGGAATTTGTGGAGACCATCGAGCCCTCGGACGTGGGGGCGGACATGGTGGTAGGTTCCCTGATCAAGAATCCCGGCGGCGGACTGGCTCCCATCGGCGGTTACATCTGCGGTACGAAAGAGTGTATCCGGATGGCTGCAGCGCGCCTTACAACACCCGGGCTTGAGAAGGAGGTGGGTGCATCTCTCGGAGTGACACGCCAGTTTGCCCAGGGACTGTTCCTGGCTC
Organism: Eubacterium sp.; assembly: GCA_017437905.1. GTDB lineage: Bacteria > Bacillota > Clostridia > Lachnospirales > Lachnospiraceae > Eubacterium_Q. The sequence goes on along the minus strand of JAFRWY010000027.1, from coordinate 34,912 downwards.
CCACCGTAACGGCCGCTGCCCTGAAGGGCGCCATATTTGCCGCAAATATCTATGAAAAACTCGGATTCCGGGCCGTCCCCAACGGTACGGAACCCCGGGCGGATATCATCGAAGCCGTGGAATTCGGCCGGCCGGAGCTGGTACAGGCCTTCTGCGAAGGGATCCAGTCTGCGGCTCCCGTGGACAGCTTTGTAAAACCGATCCCCTGGGCCATGCCCGGGTACGATGCGGATGTCATCATGGCTGCCGGAGCCTTTATCTCCGGAGCTTCCATCGAGCTTTCTGCGGATGCGCCCATGAAGGAACCCTATGCGGTTTACTTCCAGGGAGGACTTACTTACCCCCATGCGAAGTTCGGGATCATGTCATCCCTGCAGAGGATCGTGGATACCGGATATGAAATAAACTTTTGACCATACCCCTATTCCGTGGTAAAATGGTTGGATGGGTCTTATAGTTGCTCCCGAAGAGGCAGAAAGGATCAGCTGTATGACACATTTACGTATCTCTGACATGGCAGAGACAAATAAACCATGTGAGAAGGCGGTTCAGTACGGGATCCAGTCCCTTAGTGATGCCGAGCTTCTGGCTGTGATCCTGCGGAGCGGAACCAGGGAGGCAAATGTTGTCCGCCTGGCCGAAGAGATCCTGTCATTTCATCCGCTCCACAAGGGCCTTACCGGTCTGAATTATCTCTCTTTCCGGGAGATGACGGAGATTCCGGGTATCGGAAAGGTCAAGGCCGTTCAGCTGCAGGCAGTGGCTGAACTGTCCCGGCGTATGGCCCGGGAACGGACCAGGGAACTGGTTCAGATGAACCATCCATATACCATAGCGGAGTATTTCCGTGAAGAAGTGCGGTATCTGCAGAAGGAACGGCTTTACGCACTTTTCTTCAATTCGGCGAACTGTCTCCTCAGGGACGTGATGATCTCCGAAGGCTCCGTGAACCAGTCCGTAGCGTCTCCCAGGGAGGTCTTTGTGGAGGCTCTTCGCTGCGAGGCAGTGAGTTTTGTCCTGCTGCACAATCACCCCTCCGGAAGTACCGAACCAAGTTCGGATGACATCCGGATCACAGACCAGTTCCGGCAGGTGGGTGACCTGCTGGGTATTCGTATGCTGGATCATATCATCATCGGAGGAAGCGAGTATCTCAGCTTCAACGAGAGAGGATTGTTATGAAAATAAATCCGAAAAAAGACATATCTCCGAAGTACCTTTTTCTGGGGCTGTCCATCATGTGTATCCTACTCCTGGGCCTGTCCATCTTCTCGGATTCCTTTATGCAGAAGACCCGGAACCTGTTCGGCAAGATCATTACGCCCATGCAGGAAGGCCTCAGCAATATCGGCGAATGGGTGGAGGAGCGGTTCCTCATCTTCGGCGATGTGAAGGAGCTTCGGGAGGAAAATGAAGAGCTTCAGAAGCGTAACCGGGAATTGGAGGATCAGATTGCCAAAAGTCAGGCGGAGCTGACGGAGCTGGCGGAACTCCGGGGGCTTTATTCCCTGGATCAGATGTATCCGGAGTATAATACCACGGCAGCCAGGGTGTTCTCCGTGGATTCCTCCGGCTGGTTCAATGAGTTCTATATCAATAAAGGATTAAATGACGGGGTTTACGAGGATTGCAACGTCCTGTATGAGGGCGGTCTGCTGGGGATCGTCGTAGAGTCCTATGATTCGTATGCAAGAGTCCGGGCTATCGTGGATGACCGTTCCAAGGTCACCGCTTCGGTAGGACCGAACGGTGCGCTCTGTACGGTGGAGGGAAGTCTTGCCACCTACAAGAACGGATATCTTCTGGCTACGGATATCGATAAAGATGCCAAGGTGAGTATCGGAGACAGGGTCATCACATCCAATGTATCCGACCGGTTTCTGTACGGACTTACCATCGGCTATGTATCGGAACTGATCCCCGATCCGAACAACCTGACCGTGACGGCACACATCCGGACAGCCGTGGATTTCAGCGGTGTCCGGGATATTCTCGTGATCACGGATCGTAAACAGGAAGTGACGTACTGATTATGCGAAGAGTTATAACGCTGACCATACTTCTCATCTTGTCTTTTCTTCTGCAGACGACGGTTTTCACATTGCATGATGTGACCGGAACCTCGCCGAACCTGATCCTGATACTGACCATGTCCTTCGGTATCATGCGGGGCAGAAGAGAAGGAATGCTGACCGGCTTTTTCTCCGGTCTTCTTTACGATCTCTTCTACGGTTCCTGGCTCGGGATCTACGCCTTTGTCTATATGCTGATCGGATACGTGAACGGTCTTTTCCATAAGAATTATCTGATGGAGGACGTGGGGCTTCCCGTATTCATCATCATTATCGATCAGCTGTTCCTGGATATGGTGATCTATATCAGCGGATTCGTACTGCGGAACCGGGTGGATCTGGGATATTATTTCTCACACCGCATGCTGCCACAGCTTCTTTATGATGTGCTGATCACCGTTCTTGTCTACAGACTGTATCTTCGGATCAACCGTGCGCTACGGAGAAAGGCGGCGCAGGTATGAAAGTATTCAAGGAATTTCTGATCTATCTGAAGGATCTTTTTCTGGAATATATCAAAAGCAGGATTTTCCCCGTGACGATCCTGTTCTTTGTGCTGACCTTTATCCTGGTCCATCGTCTGTTCTATCTGCAGATCCAGCAGGGGGAGACCTATACGGACGATCTGACGGTCCGGACCGAGAAGACACTGACCATTCCGTCCATCCGGGGAAATATCTACGACCGGAACGGAAAACTTCTGGCCAGCAGCCGTATGACCTATAACCTGACCTTCGGAAATGATACCCGGCTTTCCGATTATGCAAAGAAGCTGGGGGTATCCGATAATGTACTTAAGAATCAGGTGGTATCGGATACCATCGATATTCTGGAATCCCAGGGGGATAAGCTCCGTCTGGACTTTCCCATTGTTAAGAAGGGATCGGTATGTGCCTTTACCATTTCCGGCGGAAGAAAGAACGGTTTCCTTCGGGATGTCTATGCGGCCAGCTCCTATGATGAACTGACGGAGGAGGAAAAGGCCAGCACGGCTGCGGATGTACTGCAGGTTCTCACCGAACGCTTTGATCTTACGGACGAATACTCCGAAACAAGGAAGCTGCAGATCCTGGGCTGCCGGTATATGCTCTGGCTGAACCGGTTCCAGCAGTATAAGCCGGTGGAGATCGCGCAGAATATCTCCGAGAAGAGCCGGTCTGCCATTCTGGAGAATCAGGATCATCTGTTCGGTATGGATATTTCCGTAGATTCCATGCGGGTCTATAATGATGCAAAGTATTTTGCCCATATCATCGGATATGTGGGGAAGGCATCCGAAGAGGATCTGGAGCGTCTGAATTCGGAGGACAGCCAGCTGAAGTACACAACAAATGATATCGTCGGAAAGACCGGAGTGGAGCAGATCTACGAGGCGGAGCTCCACGGACGGGACGGAAGCGAAACCATGCTGGTGGATAACCTGGGCAAGGTTATGGAGGTGACGGAGACCCGTCCGGCGGAAGCGGGACAGAACGTGTATCTCACCATCGATGCGGATCTTACCAAGTACTGCTATGACATGCTGGAGAAGGAGATCGCATCCATCCTGCTGGCCCATATGCTGGATTATGCCTATGCACCGGTCCCGAATACTACCAATATCATTCCCGTAACGGATGTATATGCCGCACTTTTCTCAAATAACCAGATCAGTCTCGCACATATGCAGGATCCGTCGGCAACCTCCCACGAGCGTGAGGTGTATTCCCGTATCGACAGATTCCGGAAGGAGACGGTGGCCGTGATCCGGAGCGAGCTGGAGGACGGGCCGACAGCCGTATCCTCACTGTCCCAGGAATATCAGGAATATATGGAATATATCTGTGAAATGCTGGCAGAGCAGGGACTCTACAAGCGTTCCATGGTGGACGATACCGACAGCACCTTCCAGAAGTATGTGCAGGGCAGCATCAGTCTCCAGGCATTCTTACGGTATCTCATCAGTATCGAGGCCATTGATGTATCCTCGATCGAAAAGCCGGACAGTTATTATGACTCCGAAGAGATCTATCAGCTGCTCCGGAGATACATCCTGGAATATCTCAGTCAGGATGAGGCATTTACGAAAATGATCATCCGTATCATGCTCCAGCAGCTTGAAATCTCCGGGAAGGACGTGATCGATCTGGTCTATGAACAGGGCGTTCTGGATCCGGAATCCGATCAGGAATACAAGGATTATTCCGCGGGAGCCTATGACTCCTATGAATTTATCCGCATGAAGATCCGGAACCTGGATATCACACCGGCCATGCTGGCGCTGAAACCCTGCTCCGGTTCCGTGGTGGTAACGGATGTCCGGACCGGCGAGGTAAGGGCACTTGTCAGCTATCCCAGCTATGATAACAACTACCTGACGAATTATATTGATTCGGACTATTATGAGAAACTGCTGGCGGATAAGACCACGCCGCTGATCAACCGCGCCACATCCTCCAGAACAGCCCCCGGATCCACCTACAAGATCATTTCCGCCATAACCGGTGTGGAAGAGAATGCACTTCAGTTAAATGAGGAGATCCAGGATAAGGGTGTGTTCGAAGAGGTTTACACGAAACCGGCCTGCTGGCTGTACAATGTGAACGGCTCCAACCACGGCATGGTGGATATTCCCAAGTCCCTGGACGTTTCCTGCAACTATTTCTATTATGTGGTCGGACATCGTCTTGCCACCCAGAATGATAAGCGGGTATATGATGATGCCTCCGGTATCCGGAAGCTTGAAAAGTATGCTTCCATGTTCGGTCTGGATTCCAAGACCGGCATTGAGGTGGAAGAGATATCGCCGCATATTTCCGATAATGATGCGGTTACATCCGCCATCGGACAGGGAAGGAATTCCTTCGCTCCGGTGCATCTGTCCAGATATGTGTCAACCGTTGCCAATAGCGGTACCTGCTACAACCTGACGCTTCTGAGCCGGATCGAGGACGGTGCCGGAAATATCGTAAAGAGCGGTGAACATACGGTTTATAATCAGGTGAACATTTCCTCCGAACTCTGGGATTCCCTTCATAGCGGACTCCGGCAGGTGGTAACCCACGACCTGGAGGATGATAAGATGCTGAACGGGATCAAGGTGCATGTGGCCGGCAAGACCGGAACTGCACAGGAGAGCCAGAACGATCCGTCCCATGGTCTGTTTATCTCTTATGCACCCTATGAGTCGCCGGAATTCTCCGTGACCACGGTCATCCAGTACGGATATGCATCCGCAAATGCGGCCGAGGTGACCGGATTTATCTATGCTTACATGTATGATAAGGATGCGCTGACCAATTCCCAGCTGACCGGAGCAGGAAAGCTGTCGGATTGATCCTTCGGGAAATGAGCCCATGCATCCTGATGAAACGATAATGAGGTTTCCATGTTTAAACGGTACAGATTACGTGATTTTAATTTCATACTGTTCATAATGGTGACCGGACTTATGATCCTGGGAGTCTTCGTGATCAATAGTGCAGATCCGAACTTCACCGTAAAGCAGGCCATCGGCGTCGGCGCTGCGGTGGTAATCATGATCGTTGTATCCCTGGTGGATTATCACCTTTGGATCCGACTCTATATTCCCGCTTATCTGGGAACCCTTGTGATGCTGCTTGCGGTGCTCCTGTTCGGAAATACGGTGAACAACGCTACCCGTTGGTTCACCATCGGCGGCCTCACTTTTCAGCCCTCCGAGCTGGCCAAGACCATGATGATCATATTCATGGCCGCACTGCTGGAGAGGATGATCGAAGATGAAAAGGTCTCCCGGCCGAAGGGGCTTCTATTGTTCCTGGGATGTGCGGTGGTTCCGCTGATGCTGATCTTCCGGGAGCCGGATCTTTCCACCACCCTCTGTCTGGGTGTGGTCATGCTCCTGATGCTGTATCTTGCAGGCCTCAGTTATAAGATCATTTTCATCACACTTCTGATCCTGATCCCGGCAGCGGGAACCTTTATGTGGTATATCTCCCAGCCGGACCAGAAGCTGCTGAATCCTTATCAGGTAGACCGTATCATGTCCTTCCTGAATCCGTCAAAGTATGTGGATATGTATTCACAGCAGGCGAATTCCATCATGGCCATCGGATCCGGAAGACTCTGGGGAAAGGGGCTTACACCTGACGGGGACGTGGTAAAGGTGGGTACCTCGGGAATGATCTCCGAACAGCAGACGGACTTTATCTTCTCCGTGATCGGAGAATCCTTCGGTTTCGTCGGAAGTGTTTTGGTTATTGCAATCATTCTGCTTGTAGTGTTACAATGTATAAGGATTTCAAGAAGGGCAAAGGATCCGAGCGGGATGCTGCTGGCAGGGGGTGCCGCATGTCTTCTGGCGATCCAGTCGTTCTTTAATATCAGCGTTACCACGGGTATTCTTCCGAATACGGGAATTCCGCTCCCTTTCATCAGTTACGGACTGACATCTCTGCTGTCGATCGCCATACTGATAGGGATCGTCCTGAATGTCGGGATGCAGCCGGAACGCTGGTAATGTGGGGTGAAGCCGCATTTATATAATGCGCAAACGAAAGCTTTGACACTTTATGTATGGGGGAAGGTATCGTATGAATGTAGTACTCATTGCGCACGATCCGAAGAAGAAACTGATGCAGAACCTGTGTATCGCATATCGCGGGATCCTCTGTCATCACACACTCTATGCCACGGAGACCACCGGCCGACTGGTGGAAGAGGCTTCCGGGCTGACGGTGCATAAGTTTCTTGCAGGGCACCTGGGCGGCGTGCAGCAGATCGGAACGCAGATCGAAAGCAACCAGATGGATCTGGTGATCTTCATGCGCGATCCGATGATGCATATGACAGCAACCAATGACTTTGTGAATATCTGCACACTCTGCGATGTTCACAACATCCCGATCGCAACCAATCTTGCCTCGGCAGAGCTGATGATCAAATCTCTGGAGAGGGGAGATCTGGACTGGCGCGATCTCTATAAGCACTGATCATGAAAAAAGGACTGATAATTATCCTGCTTCTTCTGATCCTTACCGGAGCGGTGGTATTCCGTATGTATCGGAAGAACAGCAGATTTGATGATGCATACAGTGAGAATAACGAGGCAATCTCGGAGGATCTCGGCGGACTGACCACATCCGGTCTGGCGGGCTTCTCTTCGCGTTATGCCGTAATTGCCGACAAGGAAGAGATCCGTGCGGACAACTTCGTAAGCAACACCTATGCGACGCTTATGGTAAATAATGATACAAAGGAATGTATCGTGGCGCACAATGTGCATGAAAGGATCTATCCGGCGAGTATGACGAAGCTGCTTACCGGGATCGTTGTATGCGATGCGGTGGAGGCCGGTGAGATCAGCATGGATGAAGTGATCGAACTGGATCATAATATCGCCCTGGGGAACATTTACGCGGTCCAGAGTGATCTTTCCGCCGGATGCAAGATCACGGTCCGGAATCTGCTTACGGCACTGATGCTTTCTTCCTATAACGACTATGCCGTGATCCTGGGGGAACGTATCTCCGGCAGCGTGGAGCAGTTCGTGGAGCGGATGAATGCGAAGGCCCGGGAGATCGGCGCTACCTGTACCCATTGCTCGAATCCCCACGGTCTGGATGCACTGGACCACTATACAACCGCCTATGATCTGTATCTGATCGTGAATAAAGCAGGAGAGTACGAGATCCTGAACAATATCGATCTTTACAGTGATTATACCTACACCTGGGAGGACGCTTCCGGAAATGTCTGGGAAGATACTGCCACGGCAACGAATCATTTCATTACAGACAGCAGCACGCTTCCTTCCAATATCACCATCGGCACATGGAAAACCGGTACCACCGGCGGAGCGGGAAACTGCCTTACCATGGAAGTGACCATAAATGAAGTCAGCTACACCATGCTGGTACAGGACAAGATCTCAAAGGACGATCTTTACGATACCTACAGCGTGTTGTTCAATATGGCCAGATAGGCACTGCAGCATAAGTTTAGACAGAAACAGAGGTTTATTAAGGAATGGCAAAAAAGAATCCGAAAGTCATTCGCATGAATAAGGCTTTTCAGATCAACTCAGCACTGATCATATTTGGGATCATTCTCATCTATGTGGTGGTGAGTGCTTTTCTTGCGCTCCGGAAGCAGCCCATCACCACCTATAAGGTCAATGCCAGCAATATCAACAACAATATCATCTGCGATGCCGTAGCGTTGCGTCAGGAGAAGGTGATCACCGCCTCGAAATCAGGATATGTCTGCTACTACGTCCGTGAGGGTGATAAGGTTGCAAAGAATGCGGCAGTCTGTACGGTGGATGAGACGGGTGATCTGATCCAGTCCGTCAGCAGGATCGATGCCGGAGAGACGAGGTTCAGCAGTGCGGATTATCTGGAGATCCGGAATACCATCGACGTTTTCAAAACGAATTATTCGGACACCTACTTCTCGGATGTGTATCATTTCCGTGATTCCATCGAGACGAAGGTGCTGGAGATGTCCAACCAGCTTCTGATGAAGGAGTATTCCGCCAACAGTGCCGCTGCCAAAACCACCGTGCAGAATATCAATTCCACGGACAGCGGGATCGTCACCTATTATATTGATAAATACTAGACACTGACCCCGGAGACCCTGCAGGAAGCGGATTTTGACCGCGGGAACTATGAACGGACCGTATTAAAGAGCGGTGAGATCGTGGAATCCGGCAGTCCCCTCTACAAGCTGGTTCCGGGAGAAGCCTGGAATATCTGCTGTTTTCTTACTCCGGAGCAGGTGAACACCCTTCAGGAGGAAGACGGGAAGCTGTACTTTACAATTAACAATTCCGATACGGAAATGAGTGCCAATTACAATCTGATCCGTACCGAGAACGGTTATATCCTGGTACTTCCCATGGAGAAGTACATGATCGATTATGTGAATGAGCGGTTTGTATCCATCGAAATCATTCTGGACCGGTACGAAGGACTGAAGGTTCCGAATTCCGCCATTCTGGACAAGCAGATCTATAAGGTTCCGAAGGAATATATGACCGCCGGAGGAAATGAAAGCGGTGAGACCAAACTGTATGTACAGCGGACGGATGCAAACGGGGAGATGACCGTGGAGCAGATCGATCCGGATATCTATATTACGGATGATGAAGCCTTCTATGTGGATCCGCTTCCTTTCTCCGATTCGGATATCCTGATCAAAACGGATTCCTCGGATACACTTCCGGTATCGACACTGGAACATACCACCATCCGCGGCGTCTATATCGCCAACAAGGGTGTGGCGGATTTCTCACAGATCACGGTGGTCCGTACCGGTGATGAATTCACCATCGTGGGAACCAGGAACCGTCTCCGTGAATTTGATAACATTGTCATGGATGCAAGCCAGGTAGTGGAAAACCAGGTATTATACTAAGGACGATATCATGATAGAAGAGAATTACAGAGAAGTTGAAGCAAGGGTACGTGAGGCGGCCATCCGCAGCGGAAGAACCCCGGAGGAAGTAACGCTGATCGCAGTATCCAAGACCAAGCCCCTTTCGGATATCGAAGCACTGATCCGTATCGGTGTCCGGGAATTCGGCGAGAACAAGCCTCAGGAGCTGAAGGAGAAGTTTGATTCCGTATCCCAGCCGGTACATTTCCATCAGATCGGACATCTGCAGACCAACAAAGTAAAATATGTGATCGACCGTGCGGTCCTGATCCACTCCGTGGATTCGGTACATCTTGCGGAGCAGATCCAGAAAGAGGCCGAGAAACGTGGCGTTACCGCGGAAGTACTGATCGAGGTAAATGCGGCGGAAGAGGATACGAAATTCGGTGTGACCCTGGCCGATGCGCCGGGACTGGTGCGGGAGATCAGTGCATTTCCGAATATACATATCAAAGGCCTTATGACCATTGCTCCTTTCGTGGATGACCCGGAAGAGAACCGTCCGGTTTTTCGTGCGATGAAGCAATTATTGCTTGACATAAAATCACAAAAAATACATAATGTAGACATGAGTGTTCTCTCCATGGGGATGACAAATGATTTCGAGGTTGCAATCGAAGAAGGCGCGACCATGGTCCGTGTCGGAACCGCAATCTTCGGAGAGAGAGATTATAATGTATAAATGATGGGAGAAAAAGAATGGCTAAGGGAAAAAAGAGTTTTCTGGATTATTTCCGCGTAAATGACGAGGAAGAAGAAGATTTCGACGAGGATACCGATGATCTCTTTGATGAAGAAGATGAAGATGAGAGTTTCTCGTTCGGAAGAAAGAAAAAAGAGAAACGTACCGTAGCCGCACAGCAGCCGGCACCACAGCCGGCACCACGACCTCAGTATTCACAGCCTGCACCGGCACCGCGTTCAACCACGCCGTACCAGCCGACGCAGAGCTATCAGCCGACCCAGAGCTTCCAGCCTGCACAGACAGGTTATACGGCACAGTCCACAGGAAGCCGGAAAAGATCTAAGAGTGAGGAGCCGAAGAATCTCGTGAGTTTCGATAATCAGAGAAGACAGAACTATAAACCGTCCAGCGAGGTTTACGTCATCCGTCCGCAGGAATTTGATGACGCACAGACCGTTTCGGACTTCCTGAAGGCAGGCAAGACCATCGTCATCAACATGGAAGGGATCCAGCTGGATCCGGCACAGCGTATCATCGATTTCATCGGTGGTGCGTGCTATGGACTCGGCGGAGATCTTCGTGCGATTTCATCCAACATCTTTATCGCCGCACCGAACAATATCGAGGTGTCCGGAGATCTTAGAGATGAGATTCTGAATGAGTCCACGCTTTCACCACAGCTCGGAAAGTATTAATGGGGTGCAGCCCGGGTTGTAGTGACTTGTATTGACTTGTATTGGTAATATAGGTGTGAGGGGGGTGGTCAGATGCTGACACCGGTTGATATTCAACAGAAAAAATTTAAAACAGGGATCGGATACAACAAGGAAGACGTAAATCAGTTCTTTCATGAAGTATCCGTAAGCTATGAAGAACTGTATCGTTCCAATGCGGAGCTGAAGGAGAAGGTCATCACCATGACCGATACCTTGCAGCATTACAAAGCCACCGAGGACAATCTGCAGAAATCACTGATGATCGCAGAGAAGAACACGGAAGAGCAGAAGACAAATGCACAGCGGGAAGCCCGGAATATCGAGGCCGAGGCAAGGAGCCGTGCGAATGAGATCGTGAAGGATGCAAAGGCGCAGCTTGAATATATGGAGAAGCGCATGGAAGAACTTCGGGATCAGTATGCAGATTATAAACAGACGTTCGCGGATACCATCCGTGAGCACCTGCGTCGTCTCGGCGAATGGGATCAGGATCCGGAGTACCAGCCGAAGCCGAAGGAACCACCGAAATCCGATTTTACCGGTTTCGGCGGACTTGGCGGAATGGATGGGGATTACGGCTTCCAGTTTACGGATTCCGATTCCGGATCATCCGGTCTCGGAGGACCCGGTTCTTCCAGAGAAGATCGTCGCAGCAATGCATCGAAAGTTTATGGTTCCGTACTTGGTGGAGAAGGAATCAATCCGTTCGGATTGTAAAGGGGTGCCTATAACAGTGTTCATGGGGACAGATCTTATGGATCTGTCCTCATGCCGTATGTGCACGAAGTGGATTTAATTTACATAATTTTTTTATGTTAACAAAAGGACTGGTTATGAGCGAACGTAAGAAAAATTACCTGTTTCTGATCCTGGGAGTGGCAGTGATCGTTCTACTGGATCAGGTAACAAAGATCGTAGTCGTAAACAATATGGAACTGAATGAAAGCATTCCCTGGATCAAGGATGTATTCGAGATCCATTATATCCAGAACAGCGGAATGGCCTGGGGGCTGTTCAAGGATCAGACCTGGCTTCTCGCCATATTCAGTGTCGTGATGATCGCAGGCCTTCTCTATGTGTATAACAATGTTTCGGAAGGAAAGTACTACCGGCTGCTCCGGTTCCTGCTTCTCTGCATCATCGGCGGCGCTGTGGGAAATCTGATCGACCGGATCCGTCTGAATTACGTGATCGATTTCTTTTATTTCAAGCTGATCGATTTCCCTGTATTCAATGTGGCGGATATCTTCGTAACCGTCAGTGTGATCCTTCTTTTGATCCTGCTTATCTTCAAATACAGGAAGGATCTGGATGTGATGCTGGGAGATAAGGTACGTCTCAGTGACGGAACCTATGTTGAGAAGAAATCGAAGAAGCAGAGAGAGTCGACCGGATCGAAAGAAGAATCTGCCGAAACAAAGGCAGAAGAATCCGAACCGGATGACGATCCCGAAAGTGAAGCAAAAGAACCGGATGACAGTGAAAAAGAGAATGATGGGGATTCTTTAATCTGAATCATGAATGTACAGGAAGAAATGAAAAACAGCATAGAACTGACTCCCGAAACCGAGGAAGCCGGTCTGCGTCTGGATAAATATCTGGCGGAAGCTCTGCCGGAATATTCCAGGAGCTTCCTGCAGCAGCTGATCGAAGACGGTGCCGTGTCCGTGAATGAACGCCCCGTAAAAGCCTCCTATAAGGCCAAATGCGGGGATTTTATCCGTGTGGTGATCCCGGAGCCGGAGAGGCTGGAGATCGAGCCGGAGGATATTCCTCTGGATATCGTCTATGAGGATGACGCGCTGCTGGTGGTAAATAAACCCCAGGGCATGGTGGTGCATCCCTCCTTCGGACATGCATCCGGTACATTGGTAAATGCACTGATGCATCACTGCGGGGATTCCCTTTCCGGGGTTAACGGAGTACTTCGACCGGGGATCGTCCACCGGATCGACAAGGATACCAGCGGTCTTCTTGTGGTCTGCAAGACGGACCGGGCACACCGGGATCTGGCGCTGCAGTTTGCGGAGCATAGTATCGTCCGCGTCTATACGGCCATCTGTCACGGAAATGTTGCCGAGGCCGGAACGGTAGATGCACCGCTGGCCAGGGATCCGAAGGACCGGAAGCGTATCGCCATCATCAGCGGCGGACGCAGGGCAGTCACCCACTTTGAACCGGTGGAACGGCTGAAACAGGATTTCACACTGATCCGCTGCCGGCTGGAGACAGGCCGGACACATCAGATCCGGGTACATATGGCATCCCTTCATCATCCGATCCTGGGTGATCCGGTTTATGGACCGAAGAAATGTCCCTTCCATCTGAACGGACAGCTGTTGCATGCGGGAATACTGGGATTTGTTCATCCCATAACCAAAGAACAGGTGCTATTTACAAGAGACCTTCCGGAGCATTTCACAAAGGTGCTGAAGAATCTCCGGAATCAATGATATCCCGGTTTTGCGCCAGGTTTCGCGTGCGGGACAGGAGCATAGACAAACGGATGATTTTAAACAGGGGTTAAACAGGAGAATTTTCAATGGGGGACAGGATCGGGTCGGACAACAGCATATCCAAACCGGATGCGCAGACGGCGGAATTCCGCCGTGTGGCCACCCGTGTGTCCCTTGTGAGCATACTGGGCAATCTGGCCCTGGCCGTATTCAAACTGCTGGCCGGCATACTGGCTCATTCCGGAGCCATGATCAGTGATTCGATCCACTCCGCATCGGATGTGGTGAGCAGTTTTATCGTGATCATCGGTGTCCGTATCTCCGGCAGGGAACCGGATAAGGATCATCCCTACGGACATGAGCGTTTTGAATGCGTGGCCTCTATCATACTGGCCATGCTCCTTTCCATCGTCGGCTGGGAGATCGGACTTTCGGCGATCCGCAGTATCCGCGGCGGGGCCGATTCCATAACGATCCCCGGAACTCTGGCACTTATAGCGGCCATCATTTCCATCGCAGCCAAGGAGGCCATGTACTGGTACACCCGTGCAGCGGCCATCCGTATACGTTCAACGGCTCTTAAGGCGGATGCATGGCATCACCGGAGCGATGCACTTTCCTCCGTGGGCGCACTGATCGGAATCGCAGGTGCCAAGATGGGGGTTCCTGTCCTTGAACCGATCGCAAGCATCGTGATCTGCCTCTTTATCTTCAAGGTGGCGGTGGAAGTGTTCCGTTCATCCGTGGATCAGATGGTGGATCATAGATGCGATGACGAAACAGAAGAGCAGCTTAGATCCTGTGTCCTGAAACAGGAAGGAGTCCTGGGACTGGATCTGCTGCAGACACGGATGTTCGGATCCAGGATCTATGTGGATATCGAGATCCGTGTGGACGGAAATTTACGATTGACAGAAGCGCATGAGATAGCCGAACAGGTACACGAATCCATCGAGGCGGCATTTCCGCAGGTAAAGCACGTTATGGTGCATGTAAATCCTGCATAACCGAAAATGCCGCTCATGGGATCTGTTCGCCGTCCCTGCAGGCATTTTACAGGAATAGAACAATGAATACGTATAACTATACACAACCCACCGGTTTCAGAAACCGGTATTTCGGAAATAAAGCATTTTATAAAATGATCCTGGGGGTGGCAGTCCCCATCATGATACAGAACGGGATCACAAACTTCGTCAGCCTTTTGGACAATATCATGGTGGGACAGATCGGAACCGAGCAGATGTCCGGTGTGGCCATCGTAAACCAGCTGATGTTTATCTTTTTCCTCTGTATGTTCGGAGGATTGTCCGGCGTCGGGATCTTCACCTCACAATACTACGGTTATAAGGATGATGAAGGTATCCGGCATACCTTCCGGTACAAATTCTGGCTGGGTCTTATCATTTTGGTGATCGCATTTGCGGTCTTCCTGATCTTTGGATCCGACCTGATCCAGACCTATCTGAACGGCAGTGAGGACGGAGGCGACCTGGTGGCGGCCAAGGGGTACGGTATCAGTTACCTGATGGTGATCCTCACATCCCTTCCCGCGATCTATCTCGGCATGCTGTACTCCAGTACACTCCGCGAATGCGGTGAAACGCGGGTTCCCATGGTTGCGGGAGTGATCGCAGTCTGCGTGAACCTGCTCTTTAACTACCTTCTGATCTTCGGACATTTCGGATTTCCGAAACTGGGTGTGATCGGCGCGGCCATCGCAACCGTTCTGTCGCGTTATGTGGAAATGGCCATCATCATAGTATGGTGTGTTCGTCATAAGAAGACACACACCTATTTCAACGGGCTCTTCCGGACGCTGCGGGTCCCCGGACATCTGGTACGAAAATTCTTCCGGACGGGAATGCCGATCCTTGTAAATGAAGGACTTTGGTCCGTGGGTGTGGCACTGCTGGCGCAGGCCTACAGTATCCGGGGTCTGAACGTGGTGGCGGGACAGAATATCGCCAATACCATCAATAACATTTTCAATGTGGTATTTATCGCCATGGGGGATGCCGTGGCCATTCTGGTGGGCCAGGCTCTCGGAGCCGGCGAACTGGAGAAGGCGAAGGACTGGGCCCGGAAGATGATCGTAGCCGGTGTGATCAGTGCACTTCTGATGGGGAGCATTATGCTGGCAACGGCGCATCTTTTCCCACAGCTGTATAACACAAATGAACAGGCGCGGGAGATTGCGGCGCTCTTTATCATCGTGCAGGCCATCTCCATGCCGAAGGATGCTTTTCTGCATTGCAGTTATTTTACACTTCGTTCGGGAGGGAAGACCATTATCACCTTCCTGTTCGATAGTGTGTTCATGCTCGGGGTATCCGTTCCCGTGGCATATCTGCTCAGCAATCTGACCGGGCTTCATGTGATCTGGATCTTCGCGCTGGTGCATGCCGCAGATCTTCTTAAATGCCTGATCGGATATATCCTTCTGAAGAAGGGTGTCTGGGTCAGAAATATCGTCAGATAACAGAGCAGGGGACTTCCGGAGTCCCCTGTTTTTTCTTATATTCCGCACATAAAAATTGAATGATCCACAGAATAATGATATAATGTCAGAGTAGTTTTATCAATTAAATCAGGGAGGTGTACATGTCAAATACAGAAATCTACAAGAAAACACTGACGTTTTCATTGAGGCGTCTGCTTTTCAGTGTCATTTGTGTGGTTACCATCGTGGCTCTCAGTACCATCGGCTTTCTCATTGTTGAGAAGATGTACGACAAGGGTCTGGTGGGACTTGCCATCGGACTTGTGCTCGGGATCATCCTCGTTGCTGTGATTTCACATTTCTTCGCATATGCGCTGAGTGCCGGACAGATCGCCATGATGACCCGCGGCGTCACGGAAGGAACCCTTCCGGAGGATGTCTATGGGGAAGGCAAGCGTATGGTTAAGGAGCGTTTCCTTACAATCGCTATCTACTATGCGGCAACCAGAGCCATTAAGGGCATCTTCAACCAGATCGGACGTCTGATCACAGGTGCCGGCAAGGCTATCGGCGGCGATACCGGTGAAGGGATCGCAAATGCAATCAATATCGGTATCCAGGTAGTGATCGGATTCCTCAGTGACTGCTGCCTTGGCTGGGTATTCTACTGGAGCGATAAGAGTGCGTTCAAAGCAACACTTCAGGGAGCCGGCGTCTTCTTTAAGAACGGTAAGGCTCTTCTCAGGAATCTGGGTCGTATCTTCGGTATGGGTATCGCATCCCTGCTGCTGATCGGCGGCGCATTTACCGGTATCGGATATCTGATCTTCTCCAATTTCCCGGCTGCATTCCAGAGGATCGCAGATGAGGTCGTAAATATGGCAGCCAAAGACGGAAGCAGTGTTCCGGAATGGTTTACGAACCCGCAGAATCTTGCTCTTGTAGCAGCGATCATCCTCGGTTTCATCCTTTGGAATATCATTCACGGTACATTCGTTCGTCCGTTTATTCTGGTCGGTGTACTTCGTAACTACATGGAAGCAGGTCTTGCAAATCTTCCGTCCGAATCGGATATGAATGAACTTGCAAAGAAGTCCCCGAAGTTTGCGAAGCTACAGGAAAAGGGTGATTTCTAACGGAGTATGGCAATCACCACATATCCTGTTCTGGTTTCCGGACCGCACCTTTCGGAGAAATCGGTACAGCGGCGTCTGACCCGGCTGGGGCTTATGGATGACGGTATCGATTATTCCGGACAGGTTACAAAACGGAATTTCAGAAAATTAAAAAGATACTCTGAAAAAAACGGCCTTACATTACGGCTTACAAATGCCCTGGGAAGGAGACGCGCCGATTACCGGCGACGTTTCTTCTCAGGGCATAAGCCGGATATAGGAAACCGTTATATCTGTGTATACTGCGGAAAATGGATGAAGCGGGAGAAGGTGACCGTGGATCATCTGTACCCTGTAGGCTGTGCTTCCAGGGATGTCCGCCTGCAGAAGAAGCTGGAACGGCAGGGCATCCGGAATATCAATGACCGAAGAAATCTGGTGGCATCCTGTAAAAGCTGTAATGCAAGGAAGGCAAATCAGATGGGGCTATGGATCCTCCGGGGCAAACTGGGACGACATCCCGGATTCTGGTTTCTGCTGTATATGGCCGGTATGGCCGCCATCGCAGGTGCGGGAGCGTATCTGTATTTGCTTTTTGTATGATACGAATATACGAAGGTATGATACGGCTTCCGATTATTGTGACATTTAAGTGACCGTTAACCATAACAACAGCTGTGACGATAACCGTAATCGTAACTGAGATGGTGACCACACCGGTAACTGTGACAGGAATAACTCTGATGGGTGATCGTGATGGTAACCGTTATGGTAGTTATGACAGGTATCTGCGGCTGGTAACAGTGATCGGATGTCTGTATAGGGATGCCGGCAGGAGGGTTGTCTATGGATAAAAAGAATGACCGGGGGCCGATCCTTGCGATCTGCTATGATTTTGATAAGACCCTGTCGCCGGAGGATATGCAGGCGCAGGGTTATATTCAGTCTATCGGGTACACCGTCTCCGAGTTCTGGGACGAATGCAACCGGATCGGATTTGCAAATGAGATGGATCCGAATCTTGCTTATATGTACCAGATGATCGCGAAAGCCAGGGGGAAGGTCCTTTTTACGAAAGAAACCCTGCGGGAGAATGGATCAAAGGTAAAGCTTTTCCCGGGTGTGTCCACCTGGTTTGACCGGATCGATCAGTACGGACGAGACCACGGTCTTACTGTGGAGCATTACATCATTTCCTCGGGATTAAAGGAAATGATCGAGGGAACCTCCATCGCTGACCGGTTTACAAAGATCTATGCCAGCTCATTTCTCTATGACGATGCTGGTGTTGCGGTTTGGCCGGCACAGGCTGTTAATTTCACGAATAAAACCCAGTTTCTCTTCCGGATTGAGAAGGGAGCGCTGGATGTGAATGATGACCAGGTCAACCATTATTACCAGCCCGCAGATCTTCGGAACCCTTTCCGTAACATGATCTATATCGGTGACAGTGATACGGATATTCCCTGCATGAAGCTGGTAAATGTAAACGGCGGTCATGCCATCGGCGTTTACAACAACGAAACGAAGGATAAGAGGAAGGTGTTCCGGATGCTGTCCGAGAACCGGATCCGTTATTTTGCTCCGGCTGATTATA
This sequence comes from Eubacterium sp., assembly GCA_017437905.1. Classification (GTDB taxonomy): domain Bacteria; phylum Bacillota; class Clostridia; order Lachnospirales; family Lachnospiraceae; genus Eubacterium_Q. The sequence continues at coordinate 16,427 of JAFRWY010000027.1, read as the reverse complement.
CGGACGGATCACAGCTGGAGACCCTTGTGAAGCAGATCATTGACCGTACCGTGGCAAATGAAGTCCTTCAGCGGTATCACTATGACTGTGTTGCAGAGCAGAAGGCTTCTGCTGTTAAGGAACCTTAAAGTCTGGCAGGGATTATAAACATGAAAACTGATTACACACCGAAGGGTCTGATCCGGAGAATCCAAAATACAAAGAGCGAAGAGCATTTTGCGGCGTGCAAAAAAAAGTGGGATACCCTTGCAAAACCCCTGGACGGACTCGGCGCATTTGAAGAACTGGTGGCCCGGATCGGAGGGATTCAGCATACAGCAGTTCCCTCCATTCAAAAGAGAACGCTGCTGATCTTTCTTTCGGATAACGGGATCGTGGAAGAGGGCGTGTCTCAGTGCGGATTCGAAGTGACCCACAGTGTTGCGGAGGCCATGAGCCGGAGGAATTCCACCGCCTGTGTAATGGCTGAAAAAGCCGGTATTCCCGTGTGTCCGGTGGATATCGGAATAATCGGAACGAAGCTTCCGAATATCAGGGATTTTCGGATCCGGGAAGGAAGCCGGAATTTTGCGAAGGAACCGGCCATGACCATGGAGGAAACACTTCTGGCAATCCGGGCGGGAGCAATTACCGCGGAAGGCCTGGCTAAAGAAGGGAATAAGCTTCTCCTGCTGGGTGAAATGGGAATCGGAAATACCAGCACATCCACGGCCGTGGGCTGTGCGATCCTCGGACTGGATCCGGCGGAGGTTATGGGCCGCGGAGCAGGTCTTTCCGATACGAAATTCAATCATAAATGCAGTGTAATACGGGACGCCCTCCGGCAGTATCATTTCCTGCAGGAGACCGGGCCCGCACCTTCAGAGGAGGAAATCCTGCGGATCCTGAAAATCTTAGGCGGATATGATATAGCCGGCATGGTGGGAGCGATCCTCATGGCAGCGGTTCAGCATATCCCTGTAGTACTGGACGGACTGATCACACTGACAGCAGCTCTTGTCGCAGCAAAGCTCTGTCCCAAGGTGAAGAATATCCTGATCCCGTCCCATCACCCGAGGGAACCTCTGGGGCAGCGCATTCTGGAGGAACTAGGCTTACATGCCGTGATCCACGGACAGATGGCACTGGGAGAGGGGACAGGCGCGATCCTGCTAGTCCCCATGCTGGATGTATGTATGGAATATTATAATAACGGAACCCGTTTTGACGGCCTCGGGATCGAGGCGTATCAGCGTTTTGATGAGGAGTGATGACTGTGACCTGGTGGATGATATTATTGATCATAGCCGGTGTGATCCTGTTCATAATACTGATCGGATTCATCTATGCCTGCGTGATCGCGAAAAAGGACGGAACGACTGCGGATCCGAACGAAACCAAGATTGCCTTCGGGACACAGGAAGCCGCAAAGATCCTTATGAAACTGAAGGAAGAGGAGCGTTCCATGATCTGCAGGGTGACCCGGGGCATTGAAGGGGTCCGGATCGAGATTGCGTCCTCCGGAGAGCCGCCGGTTCATTATGATAAAGAGATCATACTGGAGACCCGGCCGGAAGAACAACAGCGGCAACTCTGCAGACATACAGCGGATATGATCGTACATTTTACCAACGGACAATTTGTTCCCGTACAGGAGTATGGGGATTCCTACAGGATTGAAAAGAATCTGTACTATGTACCACCAACGATACCGGGTCAGGAGGGAAGGATCATATGAGATATCCAAAACCGCTTACGGATGGCGGAACCATCGGTTTTGTTGCTCCATCCTTCGGAGCATCCATAGAGCCTTATAAAAGTGCTTTTCAGAATGCCCTGGAACATTTCCATGCCATGGGCTATCGGACGAAGCTGGGGCCGAACTGTTATGCCTCTGACGGCATCGGGATCAGTACGAAACCGGCGCGTTGCGGAAAAGAATTAAATGATATGTATAAGGATCCGGAAACGGATGTACTGATGGCCTGCGGCGGCGGGGAGCTGATGTGCGAAGTGGTTCCCCATATCGACTGGGACCTGATCCGGAAATGTGAACCCAAGTGGTATCTGGGATATTCCGATAACACGAATTTCACTTTTCTTTCCACCATCATGGTGGACACGGCCGCGATCTACGGCCCCTGCGCACCCAGTTTCGGTATGGAGCCCATGGGAGAGTCCCTGTCGGATGCACTGGCTGTGCTTCGGGGCGAGACCCGGGTGCATAACTATCCGAAGTGGGAGAAGGAGAGTCTGAAGGATGAGGAACATCCCACGGTTCCCTATAACCTGACAGAAGAGTACCAGCAGCGGATCTTTGTGGCTGAACAGCCGCTTGCAAAGACAGAGGATCCTGCGGTTCCGACAGCAATGCGCGAGATCGATTCCGTCTCTCTGGAGGGACGGCTGCTCGGCGGCTGTGCGGATATACTTTCGGTTCTCTGCGGAACAAGATACGACCGGGTGGGAGATTTTCTGGAACGGTACCGGGAAGACGGATTCATCTGGTTCCTGGAATGCTGTGACTTAAATCCCCTGAGCGTCCGGAGAATGCTTTTCCAGCTGAAAGAAGCCGGATGGTTCCGGTATGTGAAGGGCTTCCTCTTCGGAAGACCGCTGCATTTCGGAGAAGAAATGATGGGACTGGATATGGTATCGGCCGTTACGGGCTGTCTCGGAGAACTGGGGGTGCCGATCCTGATGGATCTGGATTTCGGTCATCTGCCTCCGCAGATGCCGCTGATCAGCGGAGCCATTGCAAAAGTAAATGCGGCAGACAACTGCCTTATGATTGAACATATTCTTAGATAAAGGATGGGGGAAAACTATGGGACTTTTTGACAAGATCAAGGATGCGATGGAGAAGAAGGAATGTGTCTTCTGCGGGAAGGAGATCGGCCTTCTCGGCAAGAAGAAGCTGGAGGACGGCGTGATGTGCAAGGACTGCGTATCCCTCCTTTCTCCCTGGTTCACGGACCGGAAGAACAGTACGGTTGCTGAGATCGATCAGCAGCTGGCTTACCGGGAGGAAAACCGGAAGAATCTGGAGAACTTCAACGGAACCGCACAGTACGGGGAGGATGCGGAGATCTTCATCGTGGACGAGCCGAACCGCCGGTTTATCGTGATCCCCCGGAAGAATACGGACGTGGCAAAGTACAATCCGGATATTCTTTCCTTTGATGACATCACGGAAATGAAGCTGGATATGAACTATCATTCCACGGAAGAGAAGCGGAGGGATCCCGACGGAAAGCAGGTATCCTTTGTACCGCCGCATTACGTCCACAACTTTGATTTCTATGTAAATATCGAGACGAATCATCCCTATGCACATAAGCACCGGGCACATCTGAACGGACGGACGCTTCATGTACATACCCTGGGGCCGAAGATGCAGCGAAGCTACAGCCTGGATGCGCTGGATGATCTCCGTCGTTTCCTGGATTATTATCCGCCCCGTTCCCATCATGACCAGTATGTGGCAGAGCGGGAGATGGAGGACTGCTATTATTTTGCGGATATGGGAGATGCCATCTGCCGTGCGATCATGAGAGGATAACGCATGGCTCTGTAAGACTATACGCCACGACAGAGGCTTTGCAACATAGTCAGAATAACAATAACCGGCAGGGAAAGTATCCGGGGGGGGACAGTTATGGCATACGTGGAATTTCAGAATGTACAAAAGATTTATAAGAGCGGGGAAGTATCAGTCTCCGCTCTTTCCGGTGCGTCTTTTTCCATCGAGAAAGGTGAATTCTGTGTGATCGTAGGTGCTTCCGGCGCCGGTAAGACCACGATCCTGAACATCCTTGGAGGCATGGACACCCTCACCAGCGGAAGAGTTCTAATCGACGGAGAAGAGATCTCCGCCTATGATAAGAGAAAACTCACCACCTACCGTAGACTGGATGTGGGATTTGTGTTCCAGTTCTACAATCTGGTCCAGAATCTCACGGCTCTGGAAAATGTGGAGCTGGCAGTCCAGATCTGCAAGAATCCCCTTCCTCCGGCCGATGTTCTGAAGGATGTGGGCCTGGAAGACCGGATGAAGAATTTCCCTTCCCAGCTCTCCGGAGGTGAGCAGCAGAGAGTGGCTATCGCCAGAGCCCTGGCGAAGAATCCGAAGCTTCTGCTCTGTGACGAGCCCACGGGTGCCCTGGACTATGTTACCGGAAAATCCGTCCTGAAACTGTTACAGGACACCTGCCGGAATACCGGAACAACGGTTATCGTGATCACCCATAACTCGGCACTGACGGCCATGGCTGACCGTATCATCCGGGTTAAGAGCGGAAAGATCCTGGAAGAGAAGATGAATCCGAACCGGGTAGATATTGATGATATCGAATGGTGATCCCGGTACGTGGTATAGATATAATAAAAAACTTCGAGTATTGACAATCTATGAATGGAACCCGTAAAAAAGCACTACATCGGTCCACATTTCGCGAGATCCGTGGATCCTTCGGCCGTTTCTTTTCGATCTTTGCGATCATTGCACTGGGAGTCGGTTTTTTTTCGGGTGTCCGGATCACAACTCCGGCCATGGTTCATACATTTGATCTTTTTCTCGCGGAGAAGAACCTCTTTGATTATAAACTGATGTCTACCATCGGATGGGAAGCAGAGGATGTGGATTATATCCGGAAGCAGGAAGGGGTACTGGCAGCCGAAGGGTCCGCACAGTATGATGTGATCTGTCTTTCTGCGGAAGGAAGCGATGAGGTGTATAAAGCACTTATGCTTCCGAAACAGATCAATCAGCTGGAGCTCCGCGAAGGCCGGCTTCCGGAGAAGGCGGATGAGGTTCTTCTGGACCACCGGCATCGCAGCGGTTATTCTTTGGGCGACACCATCACATTTTCCGACAACTGTCCGAAAGCCAATGCGGATCATTTTCGGAACCGGTCCTATACCATTGTCGGGTTTGCGGATTCGTCCCTGTATATCAATTTCGAACGTGGATCTACATCCCTCGGCAACGGTCTTGTCTCCGGGTTTATGTATCTTTCGGAGGACGCTTTCCGGGAAGCCGTATATACGGAGATCTATGTAGATATGGATGCCAAGGGAAGCATCTACTCGGATGAATACAACGCCGCGATGGATCAGTACCGGCCAAAGTGGGAGAAGATCATAGAGAAGGCGGCCAACCGCCGGCAGAAACGGATGGCCGGTGATCCGAAGAATCTGCTCCTCATCCTGTGGAACTATATGTCCGGTTCTGATAGCACCGAAGTAAATACCTTCCTGATGGAGCGAAATACGAATATCGGTTATGCCTGCTTTGACGGAGATTCACAGATCGTAGAACAGGTGGCGCGTATATTCCCGGTATTCTTTATCCTGGTTGCGGCACTGGTCTGTATGACCACCATGACCAGAATGGTGGAAGAGCAGCGGGGACAGATCGGTATCCTGAAGGCGCTGGGGTATTCCGGCGAAGACATTCTTCTGAAATATGTCTCTTATTCCGGAAGTGCCTCGATCCTGGGATGTATCTTCGGCTACAGTGTGGGGATCATCCTGTTCCCCGGAGTGATCTATATCACCTACAATCTGATGTATATCTCGCTTCCTTTATGCTACGTTTTTGACTGGCAGCTGGCACTGATCTCACTGCTTGTGTCGATCCTCTGCTCCGTGGGGATCACCTATATCGCAGTCCGGGTTGAACTGAAACAGGCGTCCGCGGAGCTTATGCGGCCGAAGGCACCGAAGCCGGGGAAGAGAGTACTTCTCGAACGGATCCCGGCAATCTGGAACCATATGAAATTCCTGCATAAGGTTTCGGTACGGAACATTTTCCGGTATAAAGGCCGATTCTTCATGATGGTTCTCGGCATCAGCGGCTGTACGGCACTGCTCCTGACCGGCTTCGGACTGAAGGATTCCATCCGTGATTTTGCAAGAATGCAATTTGATGAGATCCAGACCTCGGATATCGAAGTCAATTTCAAGAACGGAGAAGGAACAAATGCATCCGAAGAACTGACGGATCTTCTGAAACATGAGACGGAAGAGTATATTCTTACCTATAATGCATCCTGGGATCTGATCCATGAGAAGACTGTAAAGAGCATCAATCTGATCGTTCCGGACAGAAATGCGGACTTTACAAAATTCTTCCACCTGATGACCATGGACGGAGAACCGCTTCCGGTGCCGAAGCAGGGAGAGGTGCTGATCTCCGTCGCCATTTCCGAACGGTATCATGTAAAGAAAGGAGATACCATCCTGCTCCGTAGCGAGGATCTGAAGGAAGTGACGGTTACCGTAAGCGGTATTATACGGAATCACATTTACAACTATGTGATCGCTGCGCCGGAGGATTTCTCCCGGGATGTGAACTGTGCCTATGTCCGGTTTGCATCCGGAACCGATATCAGCAGGGCACAGACGACTCTGGCCGGTTGTCCGGATGTCACTTATATAGAACTGTACAGTACACTGAAGGAACGTTTCACGAACATGTTGTCCAGTCTGAATTATATCGTTCTTGTGGTGATACTGAGTGCCGCAGGCCTTGCATTTGTGGTATTATATAATCTGACGAACATCAATATCACGGAGCGGATCCGGGAGATCGCAACCATTAAGGTACTGGGTTTTTATCCGAATGAGACTGCCCAGTATGTATTCCGGGAGAATCTCGTACTCACCGTCCTCGGAATGGGAGCGGGACTTGGACTGGGCATCCTTTTGCACCGGTATGTCATGAGTCAGATCTCCGTGGATATGGTATATTTTAATAAACAGATCCTGCCGATCAGTTTCCTGTTCAGCTTCGTGCTGACCATAGTATTTACCATACTGGTAAATCTCTTCATGCGGAGGAAGCTGGAACGGATCAACATGGCGGAATCCCTGAAATCCGTGGAGTAGGGTGGATATATGTGCGAAATGCCGGATGTCTGCCGACAGCCGGACAAGTGAAAATGTAAGAGTAAAGAACGCCGTTCAGGCGGAATACTATATGGAAAATAACATCGAGGAGGCTAAGAACTATGACACCACATATTGCAGCAGAAATGGGAGATTTTGCAAAAACAGTCCTGATGCCGGGAGATCCGAAACGTTCCGCATATATTGCGGAGCATTTCCTGGAAGCACCGAAGCTGGTGAATAATCTTCGGGGCGTTCAGGGCTATACCGGCTATTACAAGGATGTACCGGTATCCGTCATGGCCAGCGGAATGGGCATTCCGTCCATATCGATCTATGCCCATGAACTCTACACTTTCTTCGGCGTGGAGAATATCATCCGGGTGGGAACCGCAGGTGCGCTTCGTGCGGACATGCCGCTTGGCACTGTGGTTGCCGGTATGGCAGCGTGTACGGATTCCAACGTCATGTCCCAGCTGGGACTTGATGCGGTATTTGCACCCACGGCAGATTTCATGCTGCTGGCAAATGCTGTCAGCAAATCCAGGGAACTGGGAATGAATATGTCCGTTGGATCCCTTTATTCCACAGACCTTTTCTATGATGACCTGAACCGGTGGAAGAAGATGGCGGATCTCGGTGTGCTTGCCATCGAGATGGAAGCGGCAGGACTTTACCTGACGGCGGCCCAGACGGGACAGAAGGCACTTGCGATCTGCTCCATTTCCGACAATATGATCACTGGTGTGGCCATGGACGGTAAGGAACGGGAGAGTGCGTTCCGCGACATGATGATCATCGCACTGGAGACCGCGAAGGCCATGGATAAGCTTCCGGTTGCATAATTAATTGCTGATCCTTACAGAATACGGAGCAGGAGAAGCATAGTATGAATGAAAAGAAGGAAAATGATAAAAGCCTGGAGTGGAAGGAAATCCGAACGGAGCATCTTGTAAAGGATCACTGGATCGATTTCCGGAGGTCCGCTTATCAGCTGCCGGACGGTACCGTATGGGAACCTTTTTATACCTACAGCCGGCGGGACTACGTGGTGATCGTTGCCAGCGATACGGAGGGACGTTATATCTGTGTAAAGCAGTTCCGTCAGGGGGTCCGGGCGGTTACTACGGAATTCCCGGCAGGCGGACTGGAACGGATGGACGGAAGAGAGTACGGAGACTGCTCCGGACCGGCAGATCCAAACACCTCTGAAGATGCACTGGAGGCGGCCAAAAGAGAACTTCGGGAAGAGACCGGATATTGCTCCGATGAATGGACGCATCTTCTGACGGTTCCCTCCAATGCCACGATCTCCGATAATTTCGCGCATATTTATATGGCTGAAAACTGCAGGAGAGTGACAGGACAGGAACTGGACGAGACGGAATTCCTGAACGTGGCACTTTATACCGGACAGGAGATCGAAGAAATGATCCGGAAGGGCGGCTTCCAGCAGATGGCACATATTCTGGCCTGGGAGCTGGCGGGGAAGAAGAAACAGGAGACAAAAAAACAATAAAAGAGGGGGGAATCAGATATGGATTATCATGTAACACTTTCATCATTTCCGACCACACTGGCTGAACTGCAGGCATTACCGGAAGCGGCTCTGACGCAGCCGGAAGCCGTGGCTGCTCTGACCGTAGCCGCACTGAATGCATATGAGAAGAACGCCCAGGAGAGTATTAATATGCTGAACTTCCTCCGGGGTCCGCGCCCGTTGTCCCAGCTGGAGCTTCAGTTCCTTCGTGAGCGTCTGGGCGGCGGGAAGGCGTATATCGCCCGTTCCTATATGGAGGGTGCAACACCGGAGAACAATTACGAACCGGCACAGCCGTTCACCGTACATACCCAGGACTCTCATGCACAGATCGCGGATCAGGGGTATAAGAAGTTTGATGTTTTCAGCGGAGGTGCAGATTCACCGCGTCCGGTGACCTTGCGTCTTAAGCCCTCCACCGGCCAGTGGTTCCTCTGGGATCAGATCCTGATCGTGGATATCCGGATCCCGGTAAGCCAGGATCCGTGGGCGTAAACGTAATCATCTACTGCAGAAGGACAGAGTCCCAAAATAAGGACTCTGTCCTTCTTTGGCTTAATCAGATAATGCATTTACATATTAACTATGATAAAATAATCATATAAATTGTTCGGGGGAATTCCATGTCAGAATACACCATAGATAATCGTGCCAGACTGCTTCTGCTGGCCAGTTTTTTGTACGAAAAATCTGATGAAAATCATGGTCTTTCAATAGATGATATCCGTATATATCTTGAATCAGTTGGTATTCCGGTCAATCGAAAGACACTATATAAAGATATTCAGTGCCTGAATGAATTAGGGCACGATATCGTGATGGAGAAGATAGGGCGATCTGTATATTACCATATCGGTGCCCGTCGCTTTGAGCTTGCGGAATTAAGATTGATGATAGACGCAGTTCAGGCTTCGCATTTTCTGACAGAACAAAAAACAAAGGATTTAATCAGAAAACTCCAGAGTTTAGCCAGTGATTATGATTCAAAAGGATTGGAGAATAACGTTTACATCAGCGGTCAACGGAAGGCAATCAATAAATCTATATTTTATCTGGTGAATGATCTTCATCAAGCCATTCGGGATGATCATAAGGTGCGTTTCCAATATTTCCAATGGGACGTCAATAAAAAAGCAGAATTGAGACATGAAGGTGCGTTCTATGATGTTAGTCCATGGGCAATGTTGTTTGATCATGAAAATTACTACATGGTCGGATATGATAATCGAATAGGGAAAATGCATCATTATCGTGTTGACAAGATTAAGAACCTGAGTATTGTACAGGAACCGCGAGAAGGTAAAGCATATTTTGATTCTTATGATATGCAGGCATTTACACAAAGTACGTTCGGCATGTTTCACGGAAATATAGAACATGTAAGAATAAGAGCATCCTATGATCTTGCCGGCGTAATGATTGACCGTTTCGGACGAAAGATTGAAATCAAGGATAATAAGGACGGAACCTTTGATTTTGAAGTAGATGTTCGCGTGAGTGACCAGTTTCTGGGCTGGATAATCGCAGTAGGGGAAAATGTACGAATCCTATCTCCGGAATCTGTGATTGACCGGATGAAGGAAATAGCAAAACGTCTAAAAATAATATACTAAAAAAAGTCCCGAAGGACCTTTTTTATGCACCACTGTGCGGCCAGCAAGCTGGCGATTTGGTAAAACTTTATTTGAACTCGTAGTGTGAATCCAGAGGGCTCTGAATTCATTTGTAGGATATCAATGATTGGGAGGTTTGTCAAGATGAATTATTCAGGAGAGTATTATTTGGGACTGGATATCGGTACAGATTCAGTAGGGTATGCTACTACAGATGAACGTTACAATGTTCTTAAATACAAAGGTGAAGCCATGTGGGGGGCTCATCTGTTTGATGCTGCAAATCAATGTGCAGAACGACGATCCTTCCGGACAGCCAGAAGAAGATTAGATCGTCGTCAGCAAAGAGTGAAACTGATTGACGAAATCTTTTCGCCTGAAGTATCTAAGATCGATCCATATTTTTATATCAGGAAGAAGGAGAGTACTCTTTATGGGGATGATCTTACCAATCCGAATGAAATCAGTCTGTATTTCAATGATAAGGAATATAAAGACCATGATTATCATGCGGTATATCCGACGATTCATCATCTGATAATGGATCTGATCCGAAACAAAGAGAAGAAGTTTGACATCCGTCTTTATAATATAGCAATTGACTGGCTTGTGTCTCACAGAGGCCATTTTCTTAGTGATGTCGGAACCGAGAATGTAGATCGCATAAACGATTTTAACGTTTTCTATGAGGAATTCATGTCCTATTTTGATTCTGAAGACATTGAACGCCCATGGGATACTGAAGATATCATAAAAATGGGGAGTATTCTAAAGGAAAAAGGCGTCAACAGGAAGAATAATGAACTGAAAGAATTATTATATTCCGGACATATTCCTGCCGATGATTATTTTTTGGATCGTAAGGAATTGGTTGCATTCCTGGCCGGAAAAAAAGTCAATTGCAGCAAATTGTTCCCTGATGCAGAATTTGAAGAAGACCTAAGCATTACGATCAGTGATGATATGGAAGTTGTGCTCCCCCAGATGGGAGACTATGCACCGCTTATTGCAAAGATGGCTGCAATGTATGATTGGAGTGTTCTTTCGGATATTCTGTCATCATATGCATACATTTCCGAATCCAAAATACAGATTTACGAGCAACATAAATCAGATCTCTCCCGACTGAAATCATTTGTAAGAAGAAATTATTCTCAGAAGGTTTATTATGAAATCTTCCGTGAATCGGATAAAGACCTCAAAAACTATACAGCATATTCCTACAATCTGAAATCTGTAAAAAAAGGGAAGGAACTTCCAAAAGGCAAGGCGACAAGAGAAGAGTTTCTCGCCTACCTGAAAAAGGCTTTGGAATTAGATAAAAAGGAGTTTTCCGGAAAGGATCAGGAGTTTGCAGAAGCGCTGAAGGAACGTATAGCTGATGCAACTTTTCTTCCTAAACAGGTGAACACTGATAATCGTGTCATCCCATATCAGCTATATTACAAAGAATTACAGCTCATTCTCGAAAATGCAGAGAAGCATTATCCGTTCCTTACTGCAGTAGATAATGATGGATATAAGAATACAGAAAAAATATTATCGGTATTTAAGTTTAAAATCCCTTATTTTGTCGGACCATTGAAGAAGGATGAACGATCAAAATACGCATGGATCGTGAAAAAGGCGGATGGAATCATTCGTCCATGGAATTTTGATTCTATTGTAGATCTTGATGCAAGTGAAGAAGCATTTATTGACCGAATGACAAATAGTTGTACGTACATTCCGGGGCAGGATGTACTCCCCAAATGGTCGCTTCTCTATACAAAGTATACCGTATTAAATGAAATCAACAACCTGAAGAGTAACGGTATATCGATTTCGGTTGAGGCAAAAAAGAGTGTCTATGAAAACCTGTTCTGCAGAAAGAAAAAAGTCACACCCAAAATGATTGAGGATCATCTGCTTTCGAATGGTTTTATCCAGAAAGGAGATGAACTCAGCGGAATTGACATTCAGATCAATGCTTCACTGAAATCACGATATGATTTCAGGAATCTTATTGAAAATAAAACACTGACCGAAGAAGATGTTGAAAAAATCATAAGACGAAGCACCTACGCCGAGGATCGCCGTCGATTTAAGAACTGGCTCAAAAGAGAATATAACTTTTTATCAAAAGAAGATATGCAGTATGTTTCCCGACTGAAGTATTCAGATTTTGGCCGGTTATCGGGATTCTTCCTGAATGGTTTGGTTGGTGCAAACAGAGAAACCGGGGAAGCCGGAACAATCATGCATTTCCTTTGGGAAACAAATGATAATCTGATGCAATTGCTTTCGGATCGATATACATTTTCTGATGAAATAAAGAAGCTTCGAAATGAATACTACGCCGAACACAAGATGAGTCTGAATGAACAGATGGAAGATCTTGGAATTTCGAATGCCGTAAAGCGCCCGGTGACAAGAACCCTTGCAGTAGTGGATGATGTTGTTTCCACAATGGGGTATGCGCCGAGTAAGATATTTGTTGAAATGGCTCGAGGCGAAGACGAAAAAAAGAAGAGGACTACCACAAGAAAAGAGCAGATTCTCTCTCTGTACAAAGTAGTTGATGAAGATACAAAAGAATTGGAACGGCAACTGGAGGACATGGGCGATAATGCCAATAATCGTCTTCAGAGTGATGCACTTTTCCTTTACTATATGCAACTCGGAAAATGTATGTACAGCGGTGAACCGATTGATATATCGCTGATCAAAACAGATAAATACAATATCGATCACATTTATCCTCAAAGCCTTGTAAAGGATGACAGTATCCTGAATAACCGTGTCCTGGTACTTTCAAAGATTAACGGGGATAAGAGCGATGTCTATCCGATCGACAAGTCTATTCGTGATAAGATGTATCCTTTCTGGAAATCACTTTGTGATAAAGGATTGATCACGAAAGAGAAGTATCATCGTCTCACACGTAGCACCCGTTTTACGGATGAAGAAAAACTCGGATTCATTAACCGTCAGCTTGTTGAAACCCGACAGTCCATGAAGGCAGTAACCCAGATACTGAGTAATCTTTATCCGGACACGGAAATTATTTATGTCAAAGCAAGACTGGCAGCTGATTTCAAAAAGGACTTTGACCTTGCACCAAAATCACGAATCATCAACGACCTGCATCATGCAAAAGATGCATATTTGAATATTGTAGCCGGAAATGTATACCATGAGCGTTTTACAAAGCGTTGGTTTAATGTACATGATACCTATAGTATGAAGACAAAGATCCTTTTCACAAAAGATCTTATTCATGGTGAAAAGACGATCTGGGACAGCCATAAGGATATTGAAACCGTAAAGAAAACCTATGCACGAAATATTATCCATCTCACAAGATATGCATACTGTCAGAAGGGCGGACTCTTTGACCAGATGCCATTAAAGAAGACAAATGGTCAGGTTGCACTCAAAAAGAATATGGATATCGAGAAATATGGCGGATATAACAAGCCTACTGCAAGTTTCTTTGCAATAGCCAAGTATCTACGTGGTGGGAAGAAAGAGGTGTCGTTTGTTCCGGTGGAACTACAATTTGTCGATAGATTTACTAATGACAAAGCTTATGCCAATAACTATATTCAATCCGCACTTGAAAGTATGAATTCTAAACAAATTAAAAATGTTGAATTGCCATTTGGATTAAGAATTATAAAGATAAAAACTACACTCTCAATCGATGGATATAAAGTTTGGATTAATGGAAAGGCAAGTGGTGGAAAACAATTGTTATTAACAAGCGCGGAAAGTTTATACTTAGATTCAGAAGTAACGCGTTATATTAATAAAATTGAAAAATACGTTGAAAAAAAGAAGATTAATCGTAATTTCAAACACGACGAACAATTTGATGAATTATCAGAAGATAGAAATATCGAATTATTATCCGAATTAATCTCTAAACTAAAAAGTGATCCATTTAGTAATATGCCCGGAAATCAATATCAGACGTTATATGATGGTTTTAATACCTTCAAGAGTCTAAGTTTTGATGAGCAGATTTCAACCCTTATAAATTGTATAAGTCTCCTAAAAACTGGAAGAACAGGAGGGTGTGATCTAAGAAGCATTGGTGGAAAAAGTGCAAGTGGAGCAATGATGCTGGGGGCGAACATTCTATCTTCAAAATTTTCAGATGTCAGATTGATAGATTATTCGCCGGCAGGAATTCATAAAACTATTTCACCAAACTTAATGGAGTTATGATTAATGAGTTGGAGAGTTGTTGTAATCTCATCCAGGTGTAAACTGGACTACAGTATGAATTATATGGTAATCCGAGGGGAAGAGACCAAAAGAATTCTTCTGGATGAGATTGCAGTTCTTCTGATAGAGAATAATGCCATTTCATTAACCGGATGCCTGTTGTCTGCCTTGATTGATAAGAAAATAAAAGTCATTTTATGCGATTCAACCAGAAGTCCTCAATCAGAATTGTTACCGTACTATGGCGCATATAATAGTTCTCTTAAAATCAAACAACAAATTTCCTGGCCGGAAGAGATCAAGAAAAGAATATGGACCTGTATTGTAAGGGAAAAAATTCTGAATCAGGCAAGACTACTTGAACGTTATGAGAAGAAAAAAGAAGCTGAAATGCTTCAAGGGTACACTACTGAAATCAAAGAAGGAGATGTATCAAACAGAGAAGGTCATGCAGCAAAGGTGTATTTTAATGCACTGTTCGGAATGGAGTTTACTCGTTCAGATGAGGAAAACCCAATCAATTCAGCTCTGAATTATGGGTATGCCCTGCTTCTGTCAGCCTTTAACCGAGAGGTTGTATCTAACGGATATATAACACAACTTGGACTGGCGCATGATAATCAATTTAATCATTACAATCTCAGCTGTGATCTTATGGAGCCTTTTCGGATTATCATTGATCAAGAGATACGTGCTTCTATTCCTGAATCTTTTGGAACAGAAGAGAAACATGCGCTGGTTGGTGTATTAAATCAGGGATTTAAAGTAAGATCAACGGAACAAACCCTGTTAAATGCAATCAAACTATATACAAAAAGTATATTTGATGCTATCGATGAGGATAATCCAGAATTAATTAAATTTATTGAGATATGAGTTATCGATTTATGAGAATAATTGTATTTTTTGATCTTCCAACCATTACTGATAAGGATCGAAGAGAATATCGGAAATTTCGAAAACTACTCATCAAGAATGGTTTTGTTATGATGCAGGAATCTGCCTATACACGTATGGTTTTAAATCAGACAGTTCAAAATTCTGTTTTGTCCATGCTGAAAAAGAATAAGCCTCCAGCAGGTATGGTTCAGGCATTAGTTGTTACCGAGAAACAGTTTTCCGGGATAGTGAATATCTCCGGTAAATATGTCAGTAACGTGGTTGATTCAGACGAAAGGTTGGTTATCATTTGAAAATAGCAGCAGACTATCTTCCGGGTATTATCAACATCAGGGAGAGTGAAGTCTTTTCTTTGGTAATAGAACATAAAGAGTTATTCCTCCATGTTGTACAGGATCTTTATTTACAAATTAGTACAGGAATGGAAGGGGAACTTATTCTGTCAAAAAATGATAAAGTAATAAAACCATCGAAAAGGGTAGAATTAGTAACATCCTTTATTCCATTTGATCTAAATGAAAAAAGGTTGATAAGTAAAATCAATAGTATTCTAGAGGAAAGAGCTCTTGATGAAAACAATTATCATGTGACTATGAGCATGCTGGCGAATATTGAACGTTTTGCAAATCATTTAAGTGAGGACTTTCCTTTAACATTAGTTTGTAATGGCATAACACCTGCCGGTTTGGTCAAGATGTTTAATATTTCTATCGAAGATGATAGTTCGTCCAATATCGAACGTATTCTGAATTATATGTCAATTGTGAATGATCTGTTAGGTGATAAACTTTTTGTATTTATTAACATGACCTTGTTTTTTTCGGATGACGATATGCAAGGCTTTATTACTACTTGTAACATGCATAAATACAGCGTGTTACTTATTGATGGTATTGATTGTAAACGTTATGATGGAATATCGAGGTTGATCATTGACAAGGATTTATGTACAATTTAATATAAATGATTCATATCCTTTGGAGAATCACACCGGTATCGTAGGGCCGGAATTTTCAAACAATTCTATGATCTCGATATGTGAGAAGATGGAATTTGAGGTTTGAGAGTAGTGTGAATCCAGAGGGCTCTAAAACTTTTTTAGATTTTATTTACATTCTTACAGTGTTTGAGAGTAGTGTGAATCCAGAGGGCTCTAAAACGGAGATGGCTACACAGGCGAGGTGAAAGCAGTTTGAGAGTAGTGTGAATCCAGAGGGCTCTAAAACACAGAATCAAGTGTATTCTCACAATCCACCGTTTGAGAGTAGTGTGAATCCAGAGGGCTCTAAAAC
>JAFRWY010000026.1 GCA_017437905.1 Eubacterium sp. | reverse complement strand
TTCAAGATATGAACGATCATCGTCACTTAATGTGATTGTAGTTGCTTTTCTGCCCATGGATAATGCCCCTTTCGGTATGATAAGAGCATTATACCAGAAAACAGAAATAAAGTCCATTTATTTAAAAACATTTATACTAGTATTACGAACGGCGATGAAACCTATAGTAAATACACGGATAAGGTGACACCGTATTGTATCGGTGACATAAAGATAATTGAGTTCTCAGAAGAGATGGATATCCGGGTGGAAATTGATTCCCTGGCAGAAGGCTCCGTGGATTACATGATAGAGAGAGATTTTAATGAAGAAGAAGGAGTGTATCGTGAGAAAAAAGAGTTTGAGACAATGATCATTTCTAAAGGGGATAAACTGAATACGGATATTCCTGTGGACACGGATCTTGATAAAGTTGAACTTCAGGTCAGCAGAGCAGAGACAGAAGAGATAGAAGAGACAGATTCAGAAGAATTAAGCTCGGATGGAATCGGGTTTGGGACAAAAAAATCAAAAGCTAAGAATGCCAACCGGAGCGTGATTTTGATCATTGTAATCGGGGCGTTTGTCATTGTGGCAGCGGTTGTTGGTTTTTATTTGCTCATAAGAACCAGAAAAAAGAAGAAAAAATGATATGGAATGCTACTTAAGACCTCATCCGGATCCACATAAATTGTATCTTAATGAGATCCTTGAGTTCCATTCGACTGACTACGGTGGCTTGTTCGAAAAAAGTGCATTCGAGCGTTTGCGTATCAAACAGTGAAGAATTCCAGTTTATGAAAGACCATAGTGTAGATGAACTGAAGGAGTATGACGATGATTGAATCCATGAAGAAAAAACGTCTGATCGGGTTGTACCAGGTCTTCTTTATTCTGTTGTCTCTTATTCTACCCATGCCGGTCAGAGCGGCTAAAATGAGAGCTGAAAAATGGGCAGACATTTATACCGTTTTCCTTATGGATGATGCGTATTTGAATAACGGACAGGAATTTGGAACTCAGTATGAAATCTATGGCTATCTCTATGATATTGATCATGACGGATGTCCTGAACTTACACTGACTTCCGGTTCGGAAAGCGTAAAAACCTATGTGTATTCGATTGTTGATGACTCGGTTGTTTTTTTAGGAAGCACGTATCTTATTACCGGTTATATGACGGAAAACGGATATGGTGGTTCATTGTATGGAGTTGAAGAACAGGGTAAGACGTTTTTTGATTATAATAAAGAATATTATAATCAGTTTATATGGCGATATACATTCAATGGGGAAAGCTGGATGCCAAGAACCGAGGACACATTTTTTGAGTATGGCATTGAAAAGCATAAGATTGTATTAAAAGAAACAGACATAAATACAAAACAGGATGCACCATTATTATTAAGATCAATTTATTACAAATCCATCAATGAGCTTTTGAATCAGATGAAGATGTGTGCTACTGCATTAAATGAAATGGATGATTCATATTATGAATATGACATGATGGAGGATTTCCTTGGGGGGTTAGGCAATGGACTATACGATTACAGGAATCCGTTAGATAGTTATTTCGGTTTATATTTCACTTTTTCATGTAGTTTGAGCAGTCGTTATTTTGATATCAATAAATATGATGGTCTTTCTGATTGCTTCTCTGATAGTAACGGTGATTATTATTCGGATGAAGAAACTGCCGAAATTCTGGGCCATGACCAGCTTTATCATGGGAGTTATGGTTTGGATGAAGAATTTGTAGAATGGTATCTACGGGATATCCTTAATTGGGAGAAAGGATCAGTTGATCAGATAAAGGAAAAATCAATTAAGGCGCGTGAGTTTCTTGATGGGACTTATTATATCGGACGCCATTCCGGACATACATATCTTTCCGCTGCAAGAGTAAGTGAGGTGGAACACATTAATGGTATCTATCATGTCACCTATACATTGATCAGCGGCATGGAGAATCCTGAGGATAAGTGGGAATATCTTACCAGATATGCAGTCCTTGGCTATAAAACCATTCTGGACCATGGATATTGGACGGTTTATTATATTGATGATGAGCCATTATATGATAAGCTGGATGGAATCAAAGTGAAGGAATCAACACTTGACCCGACAAAAAAAGAGGCCAGAGATAATAGTATTAATACCATCCATGGTATCAAGTTCGAAAATACCGAGATCGATGTTCGCTGGGGATGGAGTATGTTTAATAAAAATGCCGACGAATATGATCATGATCTTGCAGTAGCCGGGTTAGTCCTCAGTCAGGTGGCGACACGGGGGAAAGGTGAGCTGACAGATCTTCTGGGGAAAATGGGGTTTGAAAACCTGCATGATTATCATTTTGATCAGGGAATCGAACTTTCCAGACCTTCCACGATGTTTGCATCCAGAAAAATAAAAATCAATGGAAAAACAAAGATTCTGGTAACGGTGGTTGTGAAAGGAACAACAGGTCTCGCGGATGTGTTGACGGATTTGGCTGCTTTGCTTGACGGCTTCCATTATGCCCGGGATAATGTCGGCAGTGAACTGTCAAAATACATAAAAGGTTTGGAAGAGTATTACGGAATCAAGGTAAATAAAAATAATCTTCTGTTTTATGTGACCGGACATAGTCTGGGAGGTGCAGTATCCGGATTGCTGGGAGACTATCTCTGCACGACCGAGAAGATGGATAAAAAGAATGTTTTCGTATATACCTTTGCAGCACCACAGTATGCAACTTCTTCTGATACAAAGAGTTATAACAATATCCATAATATCGTGAATAATAAGGATTTTATTCCGTTTATCCTGGGAGATGTAGGTGGACTGTATACGAAGCGTTACGGACATGACTGGTGGTACAACGATGATCTTTTTGATGAGGGGAAGAAAAAGGTTTATGACGGCTTTTGGAATAATAAATGGGCCAGTGCAAATCCGTTCTATCATCATCTGACGCAGACATATCTGGGAATGCTGATCACGGATGTTCCGGATAACGTAGGAAGCGGGGCAAAGAATAACTATTCCTTCAGTTCGATCCATTGCCCGGTGGATATCAAAGTGATCGGAAAAGACGGGACGGTTTATGGATACACGGAGGGTGAAAATGTTTATAACGATGCGGAAAACAGCCTTGTTATGATATTTGTTGACGGAGAAGAGAAGTATGTCGTGGCAGATGATTCTGTTGAGTATACGATTGAATTCTATGGAACAGATACGGGAACGATGGAGTATTCACAGAAGCTGAAGGAAATCGTTTCCGGAGATGTGATCTCCGAAAAGACGTTCTCCAATGTGAAGGTTGAAAAAGAAAAGCGTTTTTCAGCAGACATTGACGGTAAATCCGAGGTGACACTTCATGTTTTGGATGATGCCGGGAATATAACAGGCGTGGTGGATGAATCCGGAAATGAAACGGTATCCGGTCCACAGTCAGGAACGGAAGATGAGAATACGGAAGAGCTGTCTTCGGATGGCAGTAAGTCTTTTTTGGACCGAATGAGCACGGGTAAAAGGTCTGCGGAGAAGAAGTCGTCTACTGTATGGGTCATAATCGTTATCGTTGCAAGTTTGTTGATCCTTGCAGCTGTGGTTGTATTTATCGTCGTGATCCCTGCTCGAAAAAAGGGGAAGACGAATAAGAAATCGTAGCTACCGCTCCTTGAGAGCTCGCTTTGCCTGGTCATTGACACTAAGAAGAATAAAAGGGAAAAAAGGAGGGAGTATTATGAGAATAAGCAGAGCGCGGATCATGTCAGGAATACTGACAGTCGTATTGGGTATATCAGTGTTTGCAGGTGCGGTTCCTGCAAATGCTTTCGGTCTCGGGGACGGAGGCGTCAGAGTAGCTGCTGTCACATCTTCGTCAGGAGACATCTTCAGTTATGCTCAGTTAGGTCATGACCATACATTTCCGGATGATTCCGGTACTGTTACCAGGAAGCCGACGGAGACGGAAAATGGGATCATGACGCTCCACTGTACCGGCTGCAGTGCCACCAAGGATGTATCAATTCCGAAGATTACCAAGGATACGGTGGTAGACGGTCTGGTTCGGATCGAGAGTACAACGAAAAGCGGTCTGCTTCTGACTGTGGCACCGGGACAGGCAGGTGACGAGGGAAATCTGGAATTCTATTCCATGGATTCTGATGAGGTCAGTTTGGAAGATCAGACATTTTTATTTAGCCAGAACTCTGACGGAACCTATACGATTTCCTGGGGAGATTATGTCCTGGAGGCATATGGCGGGGAAGTGTGCGGTAATCTGTGCCTGTGTATTCCCGATGAAACGGATGCCCAAAAGTGGTATCTCAGATGGAGGGATAATGAAGCTTTTCAGCTCATCAATAAGGCAAACTGGTGCTGTATCGATTTAAGCGGCGGGGATCCGGAGGATGGAACGAACGCATGCACCTGTGTAAATTATTCAACTGAGAAACAGTATTTCAAGCTTCGGAGAGTCGAGTATAAGGATCATGCCAGGCTTCTCGAAGGGAGAATGCTCCGGAAGGCTTCCGATGGAGATGACGGTGAGATGGAATATATCTGTCCGGATTGCGGCGTTGTGCTCGGAAGTGCAAAGGGGAAGGAGAAACCGGTGAACGGGATCTATCGGATCCGCAGTAAGCTCGGTACCAATAAGTATGTATCCGTCGCACCAAACGAATACAAGGCAAAGGGAAATATCGCGCTTTACTCGAAAGGGAGCGCAGAACAGGAATTCCATATCACACAGAATAATGACGGCACCTATCAGATCATAACGGGTGAATATGCATTTGACCTGGATAATTATAAAACGAACGGTAATATCTCTCTTTGGACGAATACGAATTCTGCGGCGCAGAGGTGGTATATCACGAAAGAGAAGGATGGATATTATACATTTACACTGCAATGCAACTATCAGTGTATGGATGTGGCGGCAGGATCCGTAGCAGACGGAGCCAATATCGGTGCGTATGATTATAACAGGACGGATTCCCAGAAATTCATACTGGAGCTTGTGGAGCGAGACACGGTGATCCCAACTGAGATCACGGTTGCTCCGTCGTCTGTCACCATGACCTGCTGGGACCGGGTGACGCTTACTGCGGAGACGAATCCTTCAGGGGCCGCAAGTGACGAACTGATCTGGGAATCAGAGGATGAATCTATTGTAAAGGTGAATGAAAACGGGGGACTTATTCCGGTTTCTGTGGGAATGACCATGGTTTCCGTCTCATCCGTTTATGATGAAACGGTTATGTATACCGTGCCGGTCACTGTAAAACCGGTGATCACTCCGGAGATAGCGGAGGTGGATCTTTTATCCGGCGATGAATACAGGAATTACATCGCACTGAATACGTCAGCAATCTCTGGCATCATATGTACGGTAAAGGATCCTTCGGTTGCATCGGTCGATCCTGATTTTGATCTCGAAGGCGGGACAGATACACCTTCGATTATGATCGTGGGGGAAAGTGAAGGTGAGACGGATATCGTTCTTACGGTTTCGGGTTCTTCGGGGGAACAGGAGGAGTTTCAGATCCATGTTGTGGTTTCCGGAAGGGAATCCATTAATACGGATATCACCCGAATCGAGATATACAGAGACGGAGAACTGATCACCGAAGATGACGAGATCAATGTCATGACGGATGAGCTGTTGGAGCTTACGGCAAAGATTTATGTTGCAGGAGAAGAAGAGGCGTATGATTATTCCTTTGATCAGTCAACGATCCAGACCAGCAAAGGCCGGATCCGTCTCATCTGGAGTTCCACAAATCCTTCGGTGGCAACCGTTAACAGAGGAAATGTGACAGCCTTTTCCGCAGGCAGTGTATTTATTACAGCTCTGGCCATGAGGACTCAGGTTATGTCGGAGGTGATTGAGATATCCGTAAAGGAACGTCCGGTTCCGCTGCGAAGTCTGTTCATCGGTAAGAATGATCCCATCGAACAGGGGGAAAGCGCGTATCTGCAGCCTGTATTCACACCGATGAACGCCGGGGATAAGAGAATCAGCTGGGAATCGGAGGATCGGTCGATCGCAACCGTGAATGAATACGGAATGTACACCGGAGTATCTGCCGGGAAAACCGTGATCCATGTCATTTCCGGGGAGAATCCGGAGATTTCGGGTGAAGTTGAGGTGGAGATAAAACCGATCTCGGTAAAGAGTATTACGGTTACCGCAGGTACAAAAGAAACAACGGGTGACGGGAATACCTTTGCAGACCGGCAGGAGGTTCCGGAAGGTGGATCCATCACGCTGAGGCATAATGTGGATGGGATTCTGTATCTTAAGACTTCGGTCAATGAAGACGCGGCGATGAAAGCTGTCAGCGCTGAAATCTCCGATAATAAGGATCGACTCACGGAAATGCAGGATGTGACGGATTCCTTTACCGGGCTTTCGGATTCAGAACAGGTTTTTATGAACGCTTTCAGCAAGATCGGTAATTATACGGTTGATCTTTACGCTATGGATGGGAACGGTGCCGTGAAAAACTTCACCGTTCGAGTGATCCCGTACAATGAATGGATCGAGGATGAGGACGGAAATCGTTATCATTATACGGAGGAAGTACTGGATATCGGATGGACATCCCTCTCCGGCCGTACATACTATTTTGATGCTTCCGGGATCCTGCAGACCGGCTGGAAGAAAATCGACGGAAAGTGGTATTACTTCGGCAAGGACGGTGTCATGCGGACCGGTTGGCAGAAGATCGGTAAGTGGTATTATTTCGGATCTGACGGCATTATGATGACGGGTTGGAAGAAGCTTGGCGGCAAGTGGTACTACTTTGGCAAGGATGGTGTCCTGCGGACCGGCTGGCAGAAGATCGGCGGATGGTACTATTTCGGAACCGACGGTATCATGCGGACCGGTTGGCAGAAGATCGGCAAATGGTACTATTTCGGTACGGACGGTATCATGACGACCGGCTGGAGGAAGATCGGAAGTAGCTGGTACTACTTTAAAGAGGGCGTGATGCTGTCAGGCTGGCAGAAGATCGGAAGCGGCTGGTACTTCTTTATAGATGGAGCCATGAAGACAGGCTGGCTTAAGTCCGGCGGCAAGTGGTATTATTTCGATAAAGATGGTAAAATGGTGACCGGAAGAAAGAAAATCGGAAATAAAAACTATCAGTTTAACAGCTCCGGAGTCTGTATGAATCCATAAATATGATGAGTTTCATGTGATATTGGTAAAGGGGGTAAACATGAGAAAGAGACTGCTCAAAAAAAGTAGATTGTTACAATCCCTGCTGGCGGCAGTGACGGTGGCGGGAATGGCTATTATTCCGGGTATGTCCGCTTTGGCGGCGAAGGGAGATGTGGTTTTCTACGGAAATGCGAACGGCAGCGGCTCGGTGGTCTGCCAGATCGTGGAAGAGGGAGATCAGTCCAACTGTCCCTATGTGGCCCGGATCTATGGTACAGGGAAGATGGGGGATTACAGGACCGTTTCCACGGACTATGATCGGACCAACGCTCCCTGGAAGGACCTGCTGGCGAAAATCTATCGGGTGGAGATCTGTGAGAACGTTACCGAGGTAGGGCAGTATGCCTTTGCACAGGGCGGAACCTATTCGGCCAACATAAAGGAGCTGGTTCTGGCGGATTCAGTAACGAAGATCGGCAAGGGTGCATTTAAGAACCAGAGAAGCATTCAGGATATTCAGTTCAGTCAGAATCTGGTGAACATCGGCCCCCTGGCCTTTGGCGCCAATCCCATCCAGAGCTATACCTTCCCGGAGAGTCTGAAGATTATCGGGGAGCGTGCCTTTGAGGGCGGGTATAACCTCAATAATCTGTCCTTCCCGGACGGGCTGGAGGATATCTATGACGGTGGCTTTCAGAACTGCAGCGGTATGCGCATCGTGGCTCTCAGCAGCGGCATGACCACGGTACGGCCAAGAACCTTCAAGGGCTGCAGCAAGCTGACCGCGGTTCTGATCCCGTCAGGCATCACCACCATTCAGGAGGATGCATTTCTGGATACCGATATCAGGGATGTCTATTACGGGGGAAATGAAACCCAGTGGAGCAACCTGATGCTCAATACCGCTTCCGGCAATGACCGCCTGAAGTCTGCAACCGTACATTATGGTCTCAGTGAAGCCTTTGAGATCCGGCAGACCACGCCGGTGGCAGGACAGTCCGTTTATCTGGATTTTACCACGGATTATACCCAGTTCTGGCGGATGCAGGGCTTTACCGTTCAGTGGCAGCGGAGTGCAACAGGAACCTCTGACTGGGAGAATATAACTGTGGAGCCGGATGCCACCAGAGGAACCTCCCGGTACAAGGTGAAGGATGCGGATGTGGGATACTACATCCGTGCCTGTGTGAAGAAGAGCGGATTCAAATTCCCGGGATACACGGAGCCGCTGAAGGTTTATGACGGCATCTCTCTGGATAGCTTCTCCGATGCGAATCTTCGGAATTACATGAAGGAGACCTATGACAAGGACGGAAATAATATCCTGTCTGCTGCGGATATCAATAAGATCCATACGCTGAATATAGGAAATATGAAGATCGAGAGCCTCCAGGGAATCGAGAAGCTCTGGAGGCTGGAGTTCCTCTATGCCAATCGGAATAAGTTCAGTACCGCCAATCTGAATGGGCTGGAGAACCTGTCGTTGGTGGATGTGTCGGATAATACGAATCTGAAGCGCCTGAACCTGTATGGTACCGGAAGCATCCGGGAACTGTATGTGGAGGACACGACACTTGAGTCTCTGGATCTCTCCGGGAATCCATACATCAGTAAGCTGTCCCTCTATCGAAGCAAGATCAATAAGATCGATATCCACATGTGTTCGGATCTTGTGGATGCGGCGCTGCACGGAAAGGAGACCGACTACTCTTACTATACACAATATAAGACTGACAGAGGTCAACTGGACCTGACCTATCAGACTCCGTTGGTGGCACCCCTTACACAGCAGTATTTCCCCGGCGCACCTCTGCAGATGATGCTTTTGGGACAGGCCTTTGACTGGGATCAGGATAAGAAACTGTCCATGACAGAGGCGAAGGATGTGAAGAATCTGGTATTGGATGATGAAGAGGGGAACCTGACAACACTTACGGGAATCGAGTATTTCCCGAATCTGGAGTATCTGTCTGCCAGCAACTGCAGGATCTCGGAGGTGGATCTCAGCGGGAACACAAAGCTGAAGACCGTTTATCTGGGAGGAAATGAACTGCAGTCCCTGGATGTATCCATGCTTACGGATATGGAACTCCTGGATGTGTCCTATAATTCGGAGCTTGGCGTTCTGGATACAGGGAAAAATACGAAGCTGGCGGAACTCCGGTGTGAGGACTGCGGTCTGACGGAGCTGGATCTTTCCGGGAATCCGAACCTGTGCGAGCTTTACTGCGGTGAAAACGCCATTACACAGCTGAATACGGGAGTTCTTCCGAAGCTGGAGGCTTTGTACTGCGGAGATGCTCCGCTTACGAAGCTGGATCTCAGCAGGAATAAGAAGCTGAAAAAGCTGTATGTTCCCTGCACCGGGCTTTCGTCTCTGGACGTATCCGTATGTCCGGGACTGGAGTATCTGTGCTGCTATGGAACCGGGATCAAAGAACTGGACATCAGTAAAAATGAGTGTCTGTCGGAAGCGTATGCCGGTAAATGTACCGCAGGAAAGGACTCCGACTCGGGAATTACGTATAACTACTATACCACGACAAAAAATAACCGCTGGCAGATGTCGGTTGACACGAACGTGAAGATCAGAGCTGTAAAGACAGGAACCTGGAAGAAGGATAAGAAGGGATGGTGGTATCGCTATTCGGACGGCTCCTATCCCGTAAATCAGTGGGTAAAGATCGACGGCGGCTGGTATTATTTTAACAAGGACGGATATATGCATACCGGCTGGCTGAAGTATTCCGGTAAATGGTACTATCTGAACCCCAAAACCGGTATTATGACTACAGGCTGGAAGAAGATTGATGGCAGCTGGTACTATTTTAAGACAAGCGGGATCATGGCCGCAAATGAGTACTGCAAGGGCTATTGGCTGAACAAGGACGGTACCTGTACCTATACGGCTAAGGCAAGCTGGAAGAAGGATGCCAATGGCTGGTACTACATTGATACCAAGGGCTGGTATGGGAAGAACTGCACGCTGAAGATCGATGATGTGAAGTATATATTTGATGAAAAGGGCTACGTCATCGAATAGCAGGTCATAGATATATGCCCGTCCGGCGGGTGACAGCCCGAAGTGTGAGCAGAATTGATATGATCGGAGGAGATGGGGATACTGTCTCCTCCGTCTTTTTATTGTATGATATGCGTAGTTTTGGCATAATAGGCTCCGTGGCTCCGGATTTAGTAAGAAATACGTGTGCTTATGTGTCACATTTTGTCACTTTATTGTCACTTTAAAGTCACTTTGGGATGGTATAACGGATACGGTAGGTATGAAAGAAGAAGAAAAAAGAGGTTACGTATGGAGAGAAGAAAATTAGTGATCAGCTTTGTAATATTGCTGGCAAGTGTGGTTTTGATGGCAGTCGTGGCCAGAATATGGCTGAATGCAACAGGATATGATAAGAATGCAGCAAATACCCAGACAGTAAAGTCGGATCCTCCGGCCAACAGCAGGTCCGTTGATGAAGGGACGCTGGAATATCTGGAGCTGGGTATCCCCGCTGAGAAAACACCGGATAATACGGAGAAAACGGAAAAAGAAGAAGCAGAAGAAGAGAAAAATGAAGATCTGCAGGAACCGGAAGCCGGAACTACCGACGGTTCAGCGCCGGAGTTCCAGAAACTTCTTTAATGACGGATTGCTGTGGCGCTGCTGGCTGTAGCAGAAGCCGACGGTCCGGGGCGGAACGGATACGGGCATGGGAAGTTCCACAAGAGATCCGTCCGACAACGCGTCCTGCGCAAACTCCTTTACCACGGAAGATACGCCCATGCCGATCTTCGCAAAATCGATCAGAAGATCCATATTATTTACATCCAGCACCTGACCGGGCTGGATGTTTTGCTGAAAGAAGAAATGCTCAAGGTGATTTCTTGTGACATTTCCCCGTTCCAGGAGCATCAGGTTGCAGCGTTCCAGGATCTCCGCAACGGGCATGTCCGGAGGAAGGAAAAGGTCGGTGTCCGTATGTCCGGAGGTTTCGGGTCTGTCAGACCCGGAGCCTCTTTTTTTTGTATGCCGGTCGGATTCGGTCCGGAGCAGGCTGGTCACATTTCCTGCAAGAAGCCAGGGATTGTCGGGTGTATGCTCTGCAGCCTGTTCACGCACATAGAAATGCTCCAGGTAGGCGGGATTTACGACAAAGGTGTCATGGATCTCCTGCAGCGCCTGATAGGTCAGACGTTCCGGAAGGGTGGTTTCACAGATCAGTCCCAGGTCGATCCGGCCTTCCTCCAGCTGACGTACGGTGGTCAGTGTGGAGTGACAGGTAATGGATACTTTGATGTGGGGATACTTCGTGATAAAGTCCGACAGGTAGGAGAGGAGGATGTTCCGGCAGAGGGAGGTGGAGGCGCCGATGCGGATCTCGCCGATCCCCAGATCATTTGCCTGGCGCAGCTCTTCCTCGGCAGCGTGAATATTCTGGAAGGCCTCCTGCAGATGTTCGTACAGAAGCTTGCCCTGCTCCGTAAGGCGTATCCCCCGGGAAGAACGTTCGATCAGCCGGACAGACAGCGCTTCCTCCAGGTTACGGATGGATTTACTGACAGCCGGCTGGGAGATGTAGAGTTTCTCTGCGGCATGGCTGATGCTGCCGGTGTCCGCAACGGCCAGAAATACGCGGTAGTAGTTAAGATTATCGATCATGGAGTCCTCCTGCTTCATATATAACCAAAAGTTATATGAAATATCAATAATATATATTTTCATTATATACGTTTCTATGGTAGAATCAAGCGTAAACTCGGAGGATAGTAAGATCGGGATGGCATTTCACATTTCATGGAGGACATCCCCAACGTCCACCGGGAAAAAGTATAAGGAGGACAAGAGTATGGGTATGACGATGACACAGAAGATCCTTGCAGCGCACGCAGGGCTTCCGTCCGTAAAGGCCGGAGATCTGATCGAGGCGAATCTGGATCTGGTACTCGGAAATGATGTCACCACACCGGTGGCCATCAACGAACTCTCAAAATTCAAGAAGAAGACCGTGTTTGATAACACGAAGATCGCACTGGTGATGGATCATTTCACACCGAACAAGGACATTAAGAGCGCAGAGCATGTAAAGCAGGTGCGGGACTTCTCGAGAGAGAACAACATCGTGAATTATTTTGATGTGGGACAGATGGGAATCGAGCATGCCCTGCTTCCTGAGAAAGGTTTGATCGTTGCGGGAAATACCTGCATCGGTGCAGACTCTCATACGTGTACCTACGGTGCCCTCGGAGCCTTTTCCACCGGTGTCGGAAGTACGGACATGGCAGCCGGCATGGTGACCGGCAAGGCATGGTTCAAAGTGCCTGCAGCCATAAAATTCGTGATCACCGGCAAGAAGCCGGAGTGGATCAGCGGTAAGGATCTGATCCTTCACATCATCGGTAAGATCGGTGTGGACGGAGCACGTTACAAGTCCATGGAGTTCGTGGGCGAAGGAATTGCAGAGCTTAACATGGATGACCGCTTCACCATCGCAAATATGGCCATCGAGGCCGGGGCAAAGAACGGTATCTTCCCGGTGGATGAGCAGACCATCGAATATATGAAGGAGCATGCTCCGAATAAGGAATACACCGTATATGAGGCGGATGCGGATGCGGAGTACGATGAGGTGATCGAGATCGATCTTTCCACCCTTCGTCCGACGGTTTCCTTCCCGCATCTTCCGGAGAACACCAAGACCATCGATGAGATTGGGGACCTTCCCATAGACCAGGTTGTGATCGGTTCCTGTACCAACGGACGGATCACCGACATGCGGATCGCAGCGGACATCATGAACGGCCGGAAATGTGCCGACGGACTCCGTGTGATCATCATTCCGGGAACCCAGGAGATCTATCTTCAGATGATACGTGAAGGCCTTGCGGAGATTTTTGTCGAAGCAGGTGCCATCGTATCCACACCGACCTGCGGTCCCTGCCTTGGCGGACACATGGGAATCCTCGCTCACGGTGAGCGTGCGGTATCCACCACCAACCGGAACTTCGTCGGCCGTATGGGCGCCATCGATTCCGAGATCTATCTTGCAAGCCCGGCAGTTGCGGCAGCGTCCGCGATCATGGGTAAGATCGCATCCCCGGAGGAGCTGTAGAAAGGAGAACTATATGAACGCAAAAGGAACAGTACATAAATACGGTGACAACGTCGATACGGACGTGATCATCCCCGCAAGATACCTCAACACAGCCGATCCGAAGGAACTGGCCAAAAACTGCATGGAGGATATCGACAAGGATTTCGTAAACCGCGTGAAGGAAGGCGATATCATGGTAGCCGGCAAGAACTTCGGTTGCGGCTCCTCCCGTGAGCATGCACCCATCGCCATCAAGGCATCCGGCATCAGCTGCGTGATCGCGGATACATTTGCCAGGATCTTCTACCGGAATTCCATCAACATCGGACTTCCGATCATCGAGTGTCCGGCAGCGGCTGCTGAGATCAGCGCCGGCGATGTGGTCTCCATCAATTTTGACAACGGAGAGATCACGGATGAAACCACAGGCAAAACCTATCAGGGCCAGGCTTTCCCGCCGTTCATGCAGAACATCATCACCTGCGGCGGACTGATCAATTCCATCAACGCCAAGGAAGAGTAAAGAGATAGTTATCTGAAGTAACATCAGCCTGTCATCCTGAGCAGGTGCAGCGTGCTGGCGGCACGCGAATATGCGCTGAACACGGCCAGGCGGTAACGCAAAATGAAAAATCCTGTGACTGAGTGACGGGATTCTTCGCCTGCGGCCCGGAATGACAGAGAATACAGGAGGAATACGAAAATGAACATGAACATCGGCCTGATCAAGGGCGACGGAATCGGCCCGGAGGTTGTAAATGAGGCAGTAAAGGTTCTGAATGCCATCGGAGAGAAGTACGGACACACATTTCAGTACGAAGACATTTTAATGGGCGGCTGCTCCATCGATGCAACGGGTGAACCCCTGACAGATGAGGCAGTAGCAGTGGCAAAGACCAAGGATGCGATCCTGCAGGGATCCATCGGCGGAAATACACAGACTTCTCCGTGGTATAAGCTTCCCCCGAACAAGCGGCCGGAAGCGGGTCTGTTAAAGATCCGGAAGGAACTGGGACTGTTCGCAAATCTTCGTCCCGCATATCTCTATCCGGAACTGAAGGAAGCCTGCCCCCTGAAGGAGAGCGTAGCCGAGAAGGGCTTCGACATGATGATCATGCGGGAACTGACCGGCGGTCTTTACTTCGGCGAGAGATATACAAAGGAAATTGAGGGAAAGACGGTTGCTGTGGATACTCTGGTTTATTCGGAGGATGAGATCCGCCGGATCGCCATCAAGGGTTTTGACATCGCCATGAAGCGCCGGAAGAAGGTGACTCTGGTGGATAAGGCAAATGTGCTGGATTCTTCCCGTCTCTGGAGAAAGATCACCGAAGAAGTGGCGAAGGATTATCCGGAAGTTACTTATGAGACCATGCTGGTGGACAATGCGGCCATGCAATTGGTAAAGGATCCTGCCCAGTTCGATGTGATGCTGACGGAGAACATGTTCGGCGACATCCTTTCGGATGAGGCATCCATGATCACAGGTTCCATCGGAATGCTGGCTTCGGCTTCCCTGAACGAGACGAAGTTCGGTCTCTATGAACCCTCCGGCGGATCCGCACCGGATATTGCGGGAAAGAATCTCGCAAACCCCATCGCCACCATCCTGTCCGCAGCCATGATGCTCCGTTACAGCTTCGATCTGGACAAGGAAGCGGATGCCATCGAGAATGCGGTGAAGAAGGTGCTTGAGGAAGGGTATCGTACCATCGACATCGCAAAGCCGGGTGAACCCCAGGTGAAGACCGATGAGATGGGAACCCTGATTGCTGAAAGAGTATAGATATCATATGTCATCCTGAGGAGCGCCTTGCGCGACGAAGGATCCGGACACAGAGTCAGGAGATTCTTCGCTCCCGATGGTCGCTCAGAATGACAAGGATCCCATAGAACGACAAATGAATTGAGATAAAACAATCTGAGATAGAAGGGAGTACATTATGAAAAGTGACAACATGAAATGCGGTCTGCAGCAGGCTCCTGCTCGTTCCCTGCTGAATGCACTGGGCTATACTGCAGAGGAGATCAGAAAGCCGATGGTCGGTATCGTCTGTTCCTATAACGAGATCGTACCCGGTCACATGAATCTGGACAAGATCGCCGAGGCAGTTAAGATGGGTGTTGCGGAGGCAGGCGGAACGCCGGTGATGTTCCCGGCCATCGCGGTCTGCGACGGTATCGCCATGGGACATATCGGCATGAAGTACAGCCTGGTAACCCGTGACCTGATCGCGGATTCCACCGAGGCCATGGCCATCGCCCATCAGTTTGATGCACTGGTCATGATCCCCAACTGTGACAAGAACGTTCCGGGCCTTCTGATGGCAGCGGCACGTGTCAATGTTCCCACCGTATTTGTATCCGGCGGACCGATGCTGGCAGGACACGTAAAAGGACGGAAGAGAAGTCTGTCCTCCATGTTCGAGGCTGTGGGCGAGTACACTGCCGGCAAGATCTCCGAGGATGATGTGACTGCATTTGAGGAAAATGTATGCCCCACCTGCGGCTCCTGCTCCGGTATGTACACGGCAAACTCCATGAACTGCCTGACCGAGGTCCTTGGTATGGGACTTCCCGGAAACGGAACCATCCCGGCAGTTTATTCCGAGCGTCTCCGTCTGGCAAAGAAGGCAGGCTATGCGGTTATGGACATGCTGGCTAAGAATATCCGTCCCCGTGATATCATCACAAAGGATGCGATCCTGAACGCACTGACTGTGGATATGGCACTTGGCTGTTCCACCAATTCCATGCTGCATCTTCCGGCCATCGCTCATGAGATCGGATTTGACTTCGACATTTCCTTTGCAAATCCCATCAGTGAGAAGACACCGAACCTCTGCCATCTGGCACCGGCAGGCCCCACCTACATGGAGGACCTGAACGAGGCAGGCGGAGTATATGCGGTGATCAAGGAACTGTGCGATCTGGGGCTTATCAATGAGGACTGCATGACAGTCACAGGAAAGACCATCGGCGAGGCAGTGAAGAATTCCGTGAACAGGAATCCGGAGGTTATCCGTCCTGCCGACAATCCGTACTCTAAGACCGGCGGTCTGGCGGTACTGAAGGGCAACCTTGCTCCGGACGGTTCCGTAGTAAAACGTTCCGCGGTTGTTCCGGAAATGCTGAAGCATGAAGGACCTGCAAGAGTCTTCGATTCCGAAGAGGATGCCATCGCAGCCATTCTGGGCGGAAAGATCGTGGAAGGTGACGTGGTTGTCATCCGTTACGAAGGACCGAAGGGCGGCCCGGGTATGCGTGAGATGCTGAACCCCACATCCGCCATCGCAGGCATGGGTCTTGGCTCCACCGTGGCACTGATCACCGACGGACGTTTCTCCGGCGCAAGCCGCGGCGCATCCATCGGACATGTATCTCCGGAAGCTGCTGTGGGCGGACCGATCGCGCTGGTGGAAGAGGGAGACATGATCGAGATCGATATCAATAATTATTCCATCAACCTGAAGGTAAGCGAAGGGGAACTGGCCAAGAGGAAAGCGGCATGGACACCGAGAGAACCGAAGGTAAATACCGGATATCTTGCAAGATATGCATCCATGGTAACCAGCGGAAACCGAGGCGCGATCCTTGAGATCCCGAAGAACTGAGAGGATTCTTTTGGATATAATTGATAAAAATAGTTAAAAACGCGGCTTAATCTTCTTCTTGCCACTTATTTATATTAGTGCTATATTATGATGATGCTGGGGTCAAAAGGTTTTTTGACCTCCGGCTGAGGATATGCAGCAATTTCTTACGGAATAGTATTTCCCAGGAGGATACACATATGAAACAACTTACAGGTTCAGAAATCGTGATCGAGTGTCTGAAGGAGCAGGGTGTTGATACGGTATTCGGATATCCGGGAGGAACCATCCTGAATATTTATGATGAACTCTATAAGCATTCTTCTGAGATTCATCATATCCTGACCAGTCATGAGCAGGGTGCGGCTCACGCGGCAGACGGATATGCCAGAGCAACCGGAAAGGTCGGCGTCTGTATGGCGACCAGCGGTCCGGGTGCCACAAATCTGGTCACCGGTATCGCAACTGCTTACATGGATTCCGTTCCGCTGGTAGCGATCACCGCAAATGTCGGTGTTGCCCTGCTCGGAAAGGACAGCTTCCAGGAGATCGACATCGCCGGCGTGGTTATGCCGATCACAAAGCACAGCTTCATCGTAAAGGATGTACATCAGCTGGCTGACACCATCCGCAGAGCCTTCAGTATCGCAAAGAGCGGACGTCCCGGCCCGGTACTTGTGGACATCACAAAGGATGTAACGGCTGCCAAAGCAGATTACACCCCGAAGAAGCCTGCTGCCATCAAGAAGGTAACCGACACCATCAAGGCAGAGGATATCGAGACGGCTGTTTCCATGATCAAGGCTTCCAAGCGTCCCTTTGTTCTGGTGGGCGGCGGTGCCACCATCGCAGGTGCTTCCGCAGAACTGAAGACATTTGTGGATCTGATCGATGCTCCTGTCTGCGATACACTGATGGGCAAGGGCGCATTTGACGGAACCAGCAGCCGTTATACCGGCATGATCGGTATGCACGGAACCAAGGCTTCCAATTTCGGCGTGAATAAAGCGGACCTGCTGATCGTTGTCGGAGCACGTTTCTCCGACCGGGTGATCGGAAATGCAGCAAAGTTCGCAACCGGCGCAAAGATCCTTCACATCGATGTGGATGCAGCCGAGATCAACAAGAATATTATCGTGGATGCTTCCGTGATCGGGGATGCAAAGGAAGTCCTGAAGCGGATCAATGCACTGCTTACTCCGTCCAAGAAGGCTTCCTGGATGAAGGAGATCCGGACTCTGGTGAAGGATTATCCGCTGGAATATGACATGAAGCATCTGACCGGTCCGGCCATCATCAGCAGGATCTATGAGGCAACCAAGGGCAAGGCCATCATTACGACAGATGTAGGACAGCATCAGATGTGGGCGGCTCAGTACTATAAGTACGAGAAGCCGAGACAGTTCCTCACCTCCGGCGGACTGGGTACCATGGGCTTCGGCCTGGGTGCGGCCATCGGCGCAAAGGAAGGTCAGCCTACGAAGACTGTCATCAATATTGCAGGCGACGGATGCTTCCGCATGAACCTGCAGGAACTGGCAACCGCCGCCCGTGAGGGAATCCGCGTGATCGAGATCGTCATCAACAATCACGTTCTGGGTATGGTTCGTCAGTGGCAGACACTGTTCTACGGCAAGCGGTATTCCAATACCATGCTGAATGACAAGGTAAGCTTCCAGAAGGTTTCCGAAGGTCTTGGCGCAACCGCCTACACCGTAAAGAACCTGGATGAGTTCGACAAGGCTCTGGCTGCAGCTCTGAAGGGCAAGGGTCCGCAGGTCATCGACTGCCAGATCGGCATGGATGACAAGGTATGGCCCATGGTAGCACCGGGTGCAGCAATCGAGACGTGTTTTGCAAGCGAGGACGAGCTCAGTAAATAAGATTCTTCGTTGCAATGCTCCTCGGAATGACACGCTTTGTCATTTCTGAGCGAAGCGAAGAATCCTGATGATCGCATGTCATTCTGAGCAAAGCGAAGAATCTATTAAGTAATGAATAATATATATGGAGGATATATACAAAATGGCACGAGTTTACAATTTTTCCGCAGGACCTTCCGTACTTCCGGAGGTTGTTCTGAAGCAGGCAGCAGAAGAGATGATGGACTACAAGGGAAGCGGCATGAGCGTTATGGAAATGAGCCACCGTTCCAAGGTCTATGACAACATCATCAAGGAAGCAGAGAAGGATCTTCGGGATCTGATGAACATCCCGGACAACTACAAGGTTCTCTTCCTGCAGGGTGGTGCATCCCAGCAGTTCGCAGCAGTTCCCATGAACCTGATGAAGAACGGCGTGGCTGATTACATCATCACAGGCCAGTGGGCAAAGAAGGCATATCAGGAAGGTAAGAAGTACGGCAAGGCAGTTGCGGTTGCTTCTTCCGAGGACAAGACCTTCTCCTACATTCCGGATTGCTCCGATCTTCCGATCGATGATGATGCAGATTATGTATATATCTGCCACAACAATACCATTTACGGAACCGCATTCCATGAGCTTCCGAACACCAAGGGCAAGATCCTGGTAGCAGATATGTCCTCCGACATCCTGTCCCAGCCGGTAAACGTATCCGATTACGGCCTCATTTACTTCGGTGTACAGAAGAACGTAGGACCTGCAGGTGTGGTTGTTGTGATCATCCGTGAGGACCTGATCCGTGACGATCTTCCGGAGTTCGTTCCGACCATGCTGAAGTATAAGACACAGGCTGATGCTGAGTCTCTGTACAATACACCTCCGTGCTATGGTATCTACATCTGCGGCCTTGTATTCAAGTGGGTGAAGGACATGGGCGGTCTTAAGGCCATGAAGGAGCACAACGAGAAGAAGGCGAAGATCCTGTACGATTTCCTGGATCAGAGCAAGATGTTCAAGGGTACCGTTGAGAAGAAGGATCGTTCCCTGATGAACGTTCCGTTCGTAACAGGAAATGATGAACTGGATGCAAAGTTCGTTAAGGAAGCAACCGCAGCAGGCTTTGTAAACCTGAAGGGTCACAGATCCGTAGGCGGTATGCGCGCATCCATCTACAACGCTATGCCCATCGAAGGTGTTGAGAAGCTGGTTGACTTCATGAAGAAGTTCGAGGAAGAGAACGCTTAAGCAATGCATGCCATCCAGAGCAAAGCGAAGGATCCAATAAATTATAATTCCATTAAGAAATAGGAGAACACGTCATGACTAAGGTAAAGTGCCTGAATCCCATTGCAGCATGTGGACTGGACCTGCTGGGAGAGAATTACACCGTAACAGACGACGCTGATGCAGAGGCCATTCTGGTCCGTAGTGCATCCATGCATGATATGGAGCTTTCCGATAAGCTTCTGGCCGTAGCACGTGCAGGTGCCGGCGTTAACAACATCCCGCTTGACAAGTGTGCTGAGCAGGGCATCGTTGTATTCAACACACCGGGCGCAAACGCTAACGGCGTTAAGGAACTGGTTGTTGCAGGTATGCTGCTGGCATCCCGCGACATCATCGGCGGAGCTAACTGGGTAACCGCAAATGCATCCGATGAGAACATCGCAAAGACAGCTGAGAAGGAGAAGAAGAACTTCGCAGGTAAGGAGATCGCTGGCAAGAAGCTTGGCGTGATCGGTCTTGGTGCCATCGGTGCCAAGGTTGCCAACGTGGGCGTTCGTCTCGGCATGGAAGTTTACGGCTATGATCCCTTCGTATCCGTAGATGCGGCATGGGGTCTGTCCCGTTCCGTAAAGCACATCACAAATGTAAATGATATTTACAGCACCTGTGATTTCATCACTATCCATGTTCCGCTTCTGGATTCCACCAAGGGTATGATCAATGCGGATGCCATCAGCCAGATGAAGGACGGTGTGGTAGTTCTGAACTTCGCACGTGATATCCTGGTAGATGAGCCGGCACTTCTCGCAGCCATCGAGTCCGGTAAGGTTGCAAAGTATGTAACGGACTTCGCAAACCCGACAGTTGCTGCAAAGAAAAACGTGATCGTAACTCCGCACCTGGGCGCTTCCACCGAGGAGTCCGAGGACAACTGTGCGGTTATGGCAGTAAAGGAGATCAAGGACTTTATCGAGAACGGAAATGTGAAGAACTCCGTAAACTATCCGGCATGTGAAGCAGGTGTCTGCCAGGATGCAGGTCGTCTTACGGTTTGCCATAAGAACATTCCGAACATGCTGACACAGTTCACCGGTCTTTTCGCATCCAAGGGTGTGAATGTATCCGAGATGGTTTCCAAGTCCCGCGGTGACTATGCATACACGATCCTTGATATCAATGTTGCGGCCAGCCAGGATGTTGCAGATGCCATCGCAGCCATCGACGGCGTTGTACGTGTCCGCGTAATTAAATAACGAGATCGGATCATTTATCAATATTTTTGATTGATCGAATCGTAATTATCAATTTGCATAATGCATTTATTCGGGTTATACTATGCGCAAAGATCAGGCTGATCGGAAGCATAGTATAACCTGTTGTTTCGAGATATTTGAGAAGAAGGAGTGCTTGGATCATGGATAAGAAGCTGAAAGTCGGAGTATTAGGAGCAACCGGTATGGTAGGCCAGAGATTTATCTCCCTGCTGGAGAATCATCCCTGGTATGAAGTGGTAACCGTAGCCGCATCCCCGCGGAGCGCAGGCAAGACCTATGCAGAGGCGGTCGAGGGACGTTGGAAGATGGATACCCCGATCCCGGAAGCAGTAAAGAGCCTGGTTCTTTACAACGTCAATGAAGTAGAGAAGGTTGCCGCAACAGTGGACTTCGTCTTCAGTGCGGTGGATATGACCAAGGATGAGATCAAGGCCATCGAGGAAGCTTATGCCAAGACCGAGACTCCCGTTGTTTCCAACAACAGTGCACATCGCTGGACCCCGGATGTACCGATGGTGGTTCCGGAACTGAATCCGGAGCACTACGATGTGATCAAGTACCAGAGAGAGCGCCTCGGCACCAAGAGAGGATTCATCGCTGTTAAGCCGAACTGCTCCATCCAGAGTTATGCGCCGGCTCTTTTCGCACTGAAGGAATTCGAACCCCAGGAAGTGGTTGTATCCACCTATCAGGCAATTTCCGGTGCAGGTAAGACCTTCAAGGACTGGCCGGAGATGGAAGGGAATATCATCCCCTACATCGGCGGAGAGGAAGAGAAGAGTGAGCAGGAACCGCTCCGGATCTGGGGCAAGGTGGAAGACGGCGTCATCAAGAAGTGTGAAGACGGCCCGAAGATCACCAGCCAGTGTATCCGTGTACCGGTTCTGAACGGACATACCGCAACGGTATTCGTAAACTTCAAGAAGAAGCCCACGAAGGAAGAGATCATCGAACGCTGGAGAAACTTTAAGGGCGAGCCCCAGGAGCTGAACCTTCCCTCTGCTCCGAAGCAGTTCATCCAGTATCTGGAGGATGACAACCGTCCTCAGGTACAGCTGGATGTAAACTTCGAGAACGGCATGGGCGTTTCCATGGGACGTCTTCGTGAGGACAGCCTTTTCGATTACAAGTTCGTGGGTCTTTCCCACAACACCCTGCGTGGTGCAGCCGGCGGAGCCGTTCTTTCCGCAGAACTGCTGACCGCCAAGGGATACATTTCCGCAAAAGAATAATGATTCGGTTGATGCCTGTTACCGGATCGGCGTTGTGAAAATACTTTCGGTGCCGATTCGGTAACGGGCATTTTTCCGATTGTTTTTTTATAAAAATGCAAAAATAGTAGTACCATTTTTTGCGGAAATGGAGTATAATACCCCTTAGGTTTGTGAAAAAATCTAACGGAAAGGTGTTTTGCGTCACATGAAGAAGAAAAAACTGATCTTAGTAACTTCTCCACCGGCATGTGGAAAGACTTTTA
The DNA here is from genome assembly GCA_017437905.1 of Eubacterium sp. Lineage (GTDB taxonomy): Bacteria > Bacillota > Clostridia > Lachnospirales > Lachnospiraceae > Eubacterium_Q. Next base: position 19,219 of record JAFRWY010000026.1, on the reverse strand, counting down.
TATCCAAGAAGCTGGCAAAGGCACTGACCAACTGTGTATATCTGGATAAGGACACACTGATCGTTCTTTCCAAGCAGATCTTCAAGGTTGCAAATGAGGAATACAACCGTTCCTCCGATTTCTTCCAGAGAGAGATCCGCGATTATGAGTATTATGCGGTTCTGGATCTTGCCTTCGATGCACTGGACTACAATGACACGGTTCTGATTAACGCGCCCTTTACGGATGAGATCCGGGATGATGATTATCTCGATCGTCTGAGACATAAGCTGGCGGATAAGAATGCGGAACTTTGCGTGATCTGGGTACATACGGATATCGAGGTCGCACACCAGAGAATGATCAGTCGGAATTCTGACCGGGACGTATGGAAACTGGAGCATTGGGATGAATATATCGCAACGCAGAACTTCCATCGGCCGGGGAATATTCCGGAATTGTTTGTGTTCAATAATTCATCGGAAGAGGACTTCAAGAAGTCACTGGATGACGCAGTGAAGTATATTCGCGGAGAGTAACGACGAGGAGGCCGGGTGTTTTACCCGGCCTTGTTCCGTCTCTGTGTGGCATACGGATGCCGCAGGGAGACACATATTTTTTAGAAACAGAGGTATATGACACATGGCAGTGATTCGCCCGTTTGCAGCATACCGTCCGGACCCGGAACTGGTTTCCCAGGTGGCTGCACTCCCCTATGACGTTTATAACCGGAAGGAAGCCAAGGCTGAGGTTGAGAAAACTCCCAAATCCTTCCTTGCGATCGACCGGCCGGAGACAAATCATCCGGATGACTTTGACATGTACAGCGATGAGGCTTATGCTACCGCACGTCGTCTGTTGGACAAGGCCATGCAGGACGGAACCTATCTCCGTGAGGAGGCACCGGTTTATTATATCTATGAACTGGTGATGGACGGCCGTTCCCAGACGGGACTGGTTGCCTGTGCATCCATCGATGACTATGTAAATGAGGTCATCAAGAAACATGAGAATACGAGGGAAGAGAAGGAACAGGACAGGATCCGTCATATCGACACCTGCGATGCACAGACCGGGCCGATCTTCCTGGCATACCGGGAGCAGCCGGAGATCTCCGTGGTCATCCGCTGCATCCAGCAGGAGGATGAGCCGGTATATGATTTTACCGCCCCGGACGGTGTGACACACCGTGTCTGGGTCATCGATGATCCGGCAGATATAAAGGCACTGGAGCAGGAGTTTGCGGCTCTGGATCAGATCTATATCGCAGACGGACATCACAGGGCGGCTTCTGCCGTAAAGGTGGGACTGAAGCGCCGCAGGGAAAAACCGGATTATGACGGAACGGAGGAATTCAACTTCTTCCTGTCGGTTCTTTTCCCGGACAGTGAGCTGGCGATCCTTCCCTACAACCGTGTGGTAAAGGACTGGAACGGAAAGTCGGAGGAGGATTTCCTCGGATTCCTTGCAGGACTCGGAAAGCTTGAGAAGTCCGATGCTCCGGTTCAGCCGGAGGAGAAGGGTACCGTCGGTGTCTATGTAAAGGATCAGTGGTACAGCTTCACATTTGCGGACAGCTTCCGGAATGATGATCCGGTAGAGGGACTAGATGTCTCCCTGCTGCAGAATCACGTGCTTAAGCCCTACTTCGGGATCGATGATCCCCGGACCAGTGACCGGATCGATTTCGTGGGCGGGATCCGCGGGCTGGCGGAACTGGAAAAGAGAGTGGCAGAGGATTCGGTGATCGCATTCTCCATGTATCCCACATCCATAGGAGAACTGTTCTCCGTTGCGGATGCGGGGCTGCTGATGCCGCCGAAGTCGACATGGTTTGAGCCGAAGCTGAGGAGCGGCATCTTCATTCATAAGCTTTCGGACTAAAGTATCGCAAGATGACACGCAGCGAACATAGAAGGGATTGGTAGAGGATATGGCAAGAAAAGCGGTATTTGCGATCAACTGGATGGAAGTGGATGCGCTGGTACATGCCAGACATGAAAATCCGCATCACATTCTCGGTATGCATGAGTGTATCGATGATGTATATATTAACATTTATCTGCCGGATGCAAAGGTGGTAAAGGTAAAGAACCTGGAGACGAAGAAAAGCTTCTCCCTGGTATCGGACCGGGTGAAGGGCTTCTTCTCCGTAGTCCTGAAGGATACGAAGACCTTCCCCTATGAGGTGAAGGTAAAGTTCGAGGACGGACATGAGGAGACCTATATTGACCCCTACGTTTTTGAGCCGGTGATCGATCCCATCGACATCAGTCTCTTCAATGAGGGACAGCATTATCAGATCTACGAGAAGCTGGGAGCGCATCCCATGACCGTGGACGGAGTGCAGGGTACTCTCTTTGCTGTCTGGGCACCGAATGCGGAGCGCGTCTCCGTGGTGGGCAATTTCAACGGATGGGACGGAAGAAGATATCCCATGCGGAAACTGGATTATTCCGGCATCTTCGAGCTTTTTGTTCCGGGAGATTTCCTGGATGAGATCTATAAGTACGAGATCCGTTCCAAGACCGGACAGGTCTTCATGAAGAGCGATCCTTACGGTTTCACATCCGAGGTCCGTCCGGCAAATGCATCCCGTGTCACGGAGCTGCATTATACCTGGCAGGATAAGAAATGGATGGAGGCCCGTGACAAGCAGGCGGCGGACCGGAAGCCGATGAACGTATATGAGGTTCATATGGGTTCCTGGAAACGTCCGAAGGACGGAAGAGAGTTCTACAACTACAAGGAGATCGCTCTCCGTATGGCGGAGTACATGAAGGAAATGGGTTACAATTACGTGGAACTCATGCCCATCATGGAGCACCCCTATGATCCCTCCTGGGGATATCAGGTGACCGGATACTTTGCACCTACTTCCCGTTACGGTTCCCCCACGGATTTCATGGGCTTTGTGGATTATATGCATTCCCAGGGGATCGGCGTTATCATTGACTGGGTTCCGGCACATTTCCCGAAGGATTCCCACGGCCTCGGTCGCTTCGACGGCACACCGCTGTATGAGAGCGAGGATCCGATGCGGGGTGAGCATCCGCACTGGGGAACGTATATCTTTGATTATGGCAGAAACGAGGTGCGCAACTTCCTCGTATCCAACGCCCTGTACTGGGCGGACAAGTACCATGTGGACGGGATCCGGATGGATGCCGTTGCTTCCATGCTGTATCTGGATTACGGCAGGGGACCCGGAGAATGGCGTCCCAACAAGGACGGCGGAAATGAGAATCTCGAGGCCATTGCCTTCATCAAGGAAGTCAATGAGAAGATGGCGGAGTATCATCCCGGCGTCATGATGATCGCAGAGGAATCCACGGCATGGCCGATGATGACGCAATCGACGAAGTCCGGCGGCATGGGCTTTGATTATAAGTGGAACATGGGCTGGATGAATGATTTCCTGCAGTACATGAAGCTGGATCCGCTTTACAGAAAGTATCATCACAACGATCTCACCTTCAGCATGGTTTATGCTTACAGTGAGAAGTTTATACTGGTTCTGTCCCACGATGAAGTGGTGCATGAGAAGGGCTCCATGATCGAGAAGATGCCCGGCGGTTATGAGGACAAGTTCTCCAACCTCCGTACGGCCTTCGGTTTCATGATGACCCATCCGGGCAAGAAGCTGCTCTTTATGGGACAGGAATTTGCCCAGTTCAAGGAGTTCAATGAATCGGATGAGCTGGACTGGTCCCTCTTCGAATTCGATGCGCATACCTACCTTCATAACTACATGAAGGCCCTGAACAAGCTGTATCAGACGGAACCTGCGCTGTTCCAGCTGGATTCCGATCCGGCAGGCTTCGCATGGATCCAGGAGTCGGATGCAAATCACTCCCTGCTTTCCTTTGAGAGACGCGGGGCTTCGGAGAAGGATACGCTCCTTGTGATCTGCAACTTCACACCCATCGCTTATAAGAACTATAAACTGGCGGTTCCCACCGAGGGACGCTGGAAGGAGGTCTTCTCCAGTGATGCGGCGAAGTACGGCGGTGACGGTATGAACAACAAGACCGCAAAGGATTCCAAGGCCGGCAAGGTGGATGGCAGAAAGAACTATATCTCCATCACGGTTCCCGGACTGTCCATATCCGTGTTTAAGAAAATGGCAACGAAAAAGGCCGTCGCTCCGTCAGCGGGTGCAGCGAAGGCCGTAGAGAAGAAATAAAACAATATTCATTTCCTCTGTTTCGGAAATGAAAAATGATTTGGAGGCATTATCGTGGCAAAGGTAGATATTATTTCCGGGTTCCTCGGAGCCGGAAAGACAACTCTGATCAAAAAACTGATCGCAGAGGCGTTTAAGGGAGAACAGCTGGTGCTGATCGAAAATGAATTCGGAGAGATCGGCGTAGACGGTGATTTTATGAAGGCTGCGGGGATTCAGGTAAATGAACTGAATTCCGGCTGCATCTGCTGCTCCCTGGTAGGTGATTTCGGTGAGGCACTGCAGCAGGTCGTGGATCAGTATCATCCGGACCGGATCATCATCGAGCCCTCCGGAGTCGGTAAACTGTCGGATGTCATCAAGGCGATCCAGAAGGCAGCCGAGACCGTGGATCTTCAGCTGAACAGTGCAACCACCGTTGTGGATGTGACCAAGGCAAAGGTTTATATGAAGAACTTCGGTGAGTTCTTCCTGAATCAGATCGAAGCGGCAGGAACCGTTGTTCTCAGCCGGACACAGAATGTGGCGGAAGAGAAGCTGATGGATGCGGTTGCAAGGATTCATGAGCATAATGCAGAGGCAAGAGTGATCACTACGGCCTGGGACGACATTTCCGGTGTGAAGATCCTGGAAGCCATCGAGCATTCCACAAATGTGGAAGATATCATGAAGAATTTTAAATATGATCCGGAAGAAGAGGAGCATGAACATCATCATCACCATCATGATGACGAGGATGAGCATGAGCACCATCATCACCATGATCATGACGAAGATGAGGATGAGCATGAGCACCATCATCATCACGATCATGACGAGGATGAGCATGAACACCACCATCACCATGACGAGGATGAGCATGAGCATCATCACCACGATCATGACGAGGATGAGCATGAGCACCATCACCACCATCACGAAGAGGATGAGGGAGAGGGACATCACCATCATCACTATGATGAGAACGGTGTATGCAGCTGCGGACATCACCATCATCACCACGGACATGATGCGGACGAAGTCTTCACCAGCTGGGGCAGGGAGACCGCTGTCCGGTATGACCGGGAGGCACTCCGGCAGATCCTTGAGCAGCTGGCCGTGGAGGAGGAGAATCCGTACGGAATCATCCTCCGTGCCAAGGGAATCGTTCCCGACAAGGACCAGAAGTGGATGGAGTTCGATCTGGTACCCGGTGAATTTGAGATCCGTGACGGCGCAGCCGATTATACAGGCAAACTGTGCGTGATCGGAAGCCAGCTGAAGGAAGAGAAGCTTGCTTCATTGTTCGGAATCTAAGCTAACGTGAGGATAACTATGAAAAAGGAAGCAGAGAAGGAGATTCCCGTATATATATTTATGGGATTCCTGGGAAGCGGCAAGACAACATTTGCAAAAGACACCCTGCTGAAGCAGGGCTTTACGGAGGGGCAGAGTACGCTCCTCCTGGTCTGTGAAGACGGGGAAGAAGAGTATGATGCCGCGGAATTAAAGAAGAAGAATATCGCACTCGAATATATCACGGAAGAGACCCTGAACATGGATCATCTTCTGGATCTCTCCCGGAAATACAACCCGGAGAACGTGATGATCGAGTACAACGGAATGTGGGAACTGGACCGGATCTTCAATATCCGCGTTCCGAAGGGATGGACTGTGGTGCAGATCATTTCCTTTGTGGATGCGACCACATTTGATGTGTATGTAAATAACATGAAAAAAGTGATGATGGATCAGCTCCGGAATGCGGACATGATCATCTTCAACCGCTGCAACGAGAATACAAAGAAGGCAGAATACCGAAGAAGTATCCGGGCCGTGAACCGGAGAGCCCAGATCATTTTTGAAAATGAGAACGGGGAGACGGATAACGGTATGGACGGAGAGGTGGAGCTGCCCTTCGATACGGAGGGTCCGGAGATCCGGCTGGCAGAGGAGGACTTCGGTCTCTTCTATGCGGATGCTGCGGACAATCCGGATAAGTATGTGGGGAAGCGGATCCATTTCAAGGCACAGGTACACCGGCCGAGCACCTACAGTGATAAGACCTTCGTACCCGGACGTTTTGCCATGACCTGCTGTGCGGCGGATATCGCATTTGTAGGCTTCAAGTGCTATTACGGGGCGTCGAAGACCCTGAAGGACCGTGACTGGGTCATCGTGGACGGAACCATCAAGAAGGAATTCTATCCGGAATTCCAGGGAGAAGGACCGGTGATCTACGCGGACAGTGTGGCCATGACAAGTCCCGCAGCGGATGAACTGGTATATTTCACATATTAAAACGGAGAAACATATGTCAAGGGAAAACTGGAAACCGGGAAATATGCTGTATCCCGTACCGGCGGTCATGGTCAGCTGCCAGCGGCCGGGGGAAAAACCGAATATACTGACGATCGCCTGGGCAGGGACCATCTGCTCGGATCCGGTGATGGTATCCATTTCGGTTCGTCCGGAGCGCTATTCCTATCCGATCATCCGTGAGACGGGGGAATTCGCGATCAACCTTGTGACCAAAGACCTGACCTTTGCCACGGATTACTGCGGTGTAAAGTCCGGCCGTGACGTGGACAAATTCCGGGAAATGAACCTGACTCCGGTTTCGCTGGAAGGGATCAGTGCTCCGGGGATCGGGGAAAGTCCCCTTATCCTTGCATGTAAGGTGACGGAGGTGAAGCCGCTGGGGACACATGATCTGTTTCTGGCAGAGGTGGTTTCCGTCTCCGTAAATCAGGATTTTATGGATGAGGCCGGAAAGTTTCACCTGAATGATACCGATCTTATGGCATACTCCCACGGAGAGTATTTCCGTCTGGGAGAGAAGCTGGGGAAGTTCGGGTATTCCGTTCAGAAAAAAAAGTAACGGAGGTAACTGACTATGCCTGATAGTTTCACCCAGTGGGAGGGTGAGATCCTTCTCTATATACAGGATCATATCCGGACCGAATGGCTGGATCCGGTCATGATCGCGATCTCTTCTCCGGGTAAGACCGGTGCCTTCTTTATCGCGCTTTGTATCGCGCTGATGATACCGAAGAAGACGCGTAGAGTCGGCATGATCGCTTCCCTGGCGCTGCTGTTCAGTTTTCTGCTGAATAATGTGACGCTGAAAAGCATCGTGGGACGGCCGAGGCCCTATGATACCATCGAAGGGTTGACTCTTCTTTCGACACCGGAGATCGACACCTCCTTCCCCTCGGGACATACGTCCTGCGCCGTGTCGGTGGGTCTTGCGATCCTGCTCGCGGCGAAGCGGAAATGGCCGGGGATCATCATGATGGCATTTGCCGCACTGATGGCTTTCTCCAGGTTGTATCTGGGGGCACATTATCCGTCGGATGTACTGACGGCGATCGTTACCGCAACATTGATGACCTTTTTGGCACTTTTTGTATTCCGTAAGCTGGAAAAGGCCTGGAAGGACAGGCATCCGGAGAAACCGGAGGAACCGCCGAAGGAGGATCCGCCTCCGGAGGAGGGTATGGCGTAGAGCCGTATTTTATGGCTGAAACAGCCGGCAGGAATCGGGATCCGGGGAAGCGCTGCTTCCCATGATCATAAAAAACTGTATATGCTCCCGAAGAGGCGAAAGGAGAGCATATGTACAGTTGTATCAACAGTGGCAGCCCGCTTGGGATCGATGGGATGCTGGTGTCCGTGGAAGCGGATATCAGCCTGGGACTCCCGTCGCTCTCCATGGTGGGGTATCTGGCCTCCTCCGTTCGTGAGGCAGGCGACAGGGTGCGTACGGCACTCAAAAATTCGGGTTACGGTCTTCCTCCCAGAAGGATCACCGTAAGTCTTTCTCCTGCAGATGTAAGAAAGGACGGCGCAGGTTTCGACCTGGCGATCGCCGTGGCACTTCTCTGTTCCATGGAGATTCTTTCCCCGAAAGGATGGAATGATACCATATTTTTAGGTGAACTGGGACTGGACGGAAGCGTCCGGGGAGTACCCGGTGTTCTTGCGGTGGCGCATTTTGCGGCAAAGCACGGATACCGGCGTTTTGTTGTGCCCGAATGTAATGCGGCGGAAGCGGCCTGCATCGAAGGTCTGCAGGTCTATGGGGTAAAGGACCTGAAGGAGGTAATCGGTTTCCTGGAGGGCACCGTAAAGATCGCGCCGACACAGACACGGTGCGACAAGGGGGCGAGAAGACAGCCGGCCTGTGATATTTCGGAGATCCATGGGCAGCGGATGATGAAGCGTGGAATGGAGATCGCCGTGGCCGGGTTCCACAATATCATCCTGACCGGCGCCGCCGGGGCGGGCAAATCCCTGATGGCCAAATGTCTTCCGGGACTGATGCCGGACATGACCTACGAGGAACGGCTGGAGCTTACGAAGATCTACAGTGTTGCCGGGCTTCTGAAGGATAATGGCGGTCTTATGGACACAAGACCCTTCCGGAGTCCCCATGCAAATGTGTCCGCAGCGGCGCTGCTCGGCGGCGGTTCCGTTCCGAAGCCGGGGGAGGTATCCCTGGCGGACTGCGGTGTGCTTTTCCTGGATGAATTTCCGGAATTCGGAAGGGGCGTGATCGAAAGTCTGCGGGCACCCATGGAGGATCAGGAGGTGACGGTGTCCAGGGTGAAGGCCTCCTATCGTTTTCCCGCCCGGTTCATGCTGGTGGCCGCAAGAAATCACTGTCCCTGCGGGTATTATCCGGACCGGAGCCGCTGCCGCTGCAGGGAAAGACAGATTGTGGAATACAGGAACAGGATCAGCCATCCCATCATGGACAGGATCGATATCCGGATCGAGGTACGGCCGGTCCGGATGGAGGATCTGCTTTCGGGAGAGGCAGAGGAGACCAGTCGGGTGGTGCGCGGCCGGATCGAAGCCGCAAGGGCGCGTCAGCTGGAGCGGTACCGGGACGAGGCCTTCCGGTTCAATTCCGCGGTTCCACAGAAGAAACTGCAGGAATATATATCCCTCGGACCGGGGGAGACGGAAATGCTCCGGAAGGTCTATGAGAAGGGAGAACTGTCTGCACGGGGATATTTTAAGGTGCTTCGTCTGGCGAGGACCATTGCGGATCTGGCGGGACATGACGATATCAGTTCCGAGGATCTGTCGGAGGCTCTTTTCTTCCGGAGTGCCGGAGATGAGGAAGGAGGAGAGACTTATGAATGAAAGAGAAGCATATCTCTGGCTGGGGAGTCTCCGGACCCTGAGTCCGGCCGGACGAAAGAAGCTCCTGGACTGCTTCGGGGAAGTGACCGAACTGTATGAGGCAAATGAAATCACATGGATGGCTCTGGTTTCCGACGGCGTGATCAAACAGGAAACCTTTGAGGAAATGTGCCGTCTCCGCGATCATGATCTGCTCTCACGGATGGAAGAGGACTTCCGGAAGAGGAATAGTCCCTTCCTTACTCCGGCGGATCCGGACTATCCGGCGCTTCTCCGGGAGATTCCGGACCCGCCGGTCACACTCTTTTACAGAGGAGATCCGGCGCTTCTTTGTACGCCCTGTCTGGGAATGGTGGGAACGCGGACACCCAGTTTGTACGGACGGGAGGTCGTCCGTCATTTCATACCGGCCATTGCCGGAGCCGGTGTAACCGTGGTCAGCGGACTTGCCATGGGCATCGATACGGAGGCACATCAGCAGACGATACAGGCCGGCGGCAGGACGATCGGTGTGCTGGGAGGCGGGGTTGACATCTGCTATCCCCAGAGAAACTACCGGATCTATGAGGAAATGTGCAGGGAGCATCTGGTGGTCTCTGAATATGCACCGGGGATCGCGCCTCTGGCCATGCAGTTTCCTCAAAGAAACCGTATCATCAGCGGTCTTTCGGCGGGACTTCTGGTGGTGGAGGCAAGGAAGCGCTCCGGAACACTGATCACTGCGGATGCGGCCCTGGATCAGGGGCGGAGTGTCTATTCGATCCCCGGGCGCCTCGGAGATCCTCTCAGCGAGGGAACGAACAATCTGATCCGGCAGGGGGCCATGTGTGTTCAGGAGCCGGAGGAGATCCTGGAGGATCTGGGACTGTCCGGGGGAGTTCCCGAAGGGACGGGACGGGGCGGAAGAAAGAGAAGGAAGAAGGTATATCACCCCACACCGGAAGAGGCCCGGCTTCTGGAGAAGCTGTCCCTGGTCCCGGTGCATGTGGATGAATTGCTGGCAGACGGCGACGGAGATCTGCAGGACCGGCTGTCACTGCTTCTTTCCATGGAGCAGAGGGCTCTCGTCCGGCAACCCATGCGCGGATATTTTACAAAAATATAAAAATGAAAATCATTTCCAATTTCTATTGACAAATTCCTACGGAGTGACTATAATTGGGAATCGTTCCCAATTTTATCCGAGTGGGAGAAGACCACCACCTTTTAGGTGAGGGTAATATGATATTTTTCCCGGTGGGGGTCCAATCTCCCACAGAGATAAAACGCTCCGCGAGGATGCGCAGAGATCCGGATCGGAATTTTGTCAGCTAAAGCTGACCCGGATCTCGCGCCAAGTCTCGCGAGCGAGACTTGATAAAAGGAGAAAAAGAATGGATTCGAAACCGAAATATAAGACAAAGCAGCGGGAGACACTGCTCAGGTATCTGGAAACCGTTCCGGGCACACATATCACGGCGGCGGATGTATATGAGTATTTCCGCAGTCAGGGGACGCCCATCGGGCAGAGCACCATATACCGGCAGTTGGAACACCTTGTGGATGAAGGCATCATCAATAAATACATCATTGATGCCAATACGCCGGCCTGCTTCGAATACACGGGTGAAAAGGTGCATGAGGATGCAGAGGTCTGCTTCCACTGCAAATGTGAAAAGTGCGGAAGCCTGATCCATATGCATTGCGAGGAACTGGAGGAGATCGGCGTGCATCTTTTGAATGAGCATCATTTTAAACTGAATCCCATGCGAACTGTATTTTACGGTCTGTGCGAGAACTGCATCTGATCGGTCTTTTTAAAAGGAGTGACTTGAAAATGAAGAAACGGATTTCAATACTTATGACCATGCTGATGTTCGTCATCGGTCTTTCGGCCTGCGGTTCGGGCACCGGTAATACGGATCCGGCGGCAGGAAGCACTGCGTCCGGTACGGCAGGAGAGAAGAAACTCAGTATCGTTACCACCATCTTCCCGGAATATGACTGGGTGCGGAGCATCCTCGGGGACAAGGCAAAGGATGTGGAACTTACGATGCTGCTGGATAACGGTGCGGATCTGCACAGCTATCAGCCCACGGCAAATGATATCCTGAAGCTGTCCGCCTGCGATGTATTTATCTACGTGGGAGGAGAGTCGGATGAATGGGTGAAGGACGCTCTGAAGGAAGCAACGAATAAGGATATGGTGGTGATCAATCTTCTGGATGTGATGGGTGACAAAGCCAAGACGGAAGAGGTGGTCGAGGGTATGGAGCATGACCATGACCATGAGGAAGCCGACCATGACCACGAGGATGCGGATCATGATCATGAAGATGCTGAGCATGAGGAAGCCGACCATGATCACGAGGATGCAGACCACGATCATGACCATGAAGAGGAACTGGATGAGCATGTCTGGCTGTCTCTTAAGAATGCAAAACTGCTCACAGGTGCCATCACGGAGGGGCTTGCAAAGGCAGATCCGGCAAATGCAGAGCTTTACAGAACGAATCTGAAGGCTTATACGGAGAAGCTGGATGCACTGGATCAGAAGTATAAGGAAACCGTGGATGCGGCATCAGTGAAGACCGTGCTTTTCGGCGACAGATTCCCGTTCCGCTATATGACGGATGATTACGGTCTTACGTATTTTGCCGCATTTACAGGCTGCTCCGCCGAATCGGAAGCAAGCTTTGAGACCATCGTATTTCTGTCGAACAAGACAGAGGAACTGGGACTTCCGGCGATCCTTACCATCGAGGGAAAGGAACATAAGATCGCGGAAACCATCCGGGATACCACAAAGAGCAGGGATCAGAAGATCCTGACCCTGAATTCCATGCAGTCTGTTACATCGAAGGATGTGGAGGATGGTGCTTCTTATCTTTCCATAATGGAGTCCAATCTGGAGGTGCTGAAGGATGCACTGAACCGGTAATGATGATACCGGCATTCTTGCGGAATGTTTATGGCAGTGGGAGGCCGGATCCCCGCTGAGACAATTATCATATTACCCGCCGCCTAAGAGGCGGGGGTCTTCTCACACTGAGATATTACTGCCCCGTCTGGAGTGCCGTAAGCGCACTTCATCCGGGGCAGTAATACTTGACAATCCGGCGGCTTTCGGCTAACCTAATGAAGTATTATCAGATACTTTCAGGAATGGACCATATGAAGTTTTCAGAGTATTACAAGGAACAGGTCAAAGTCATCCGGGAGCGGGATCCGTCGATCCACCGAGACCGGGAAGCTTTGTTGTACCCTTTTTTCTGGGCCATGTGGGCATACCGGAAGGCACACAGGGAGTATGAGAAGGGAAATTTCTACAAGGCCAGAAAGATATCCCAGAAGGCGGCCAGGAAGACCGGGATCGAGATTCACCCGGGTGCGGTCATCGGTGAAGGCTTCTTTATCGATCACGGCACGGGTGTGGTGATCGGTGAGACCACGGTCATCGGTAAAAATGTTACGCTGTATCAGGGAGTGACCCTGGGAGGAACCGGAAAGCAGCTGGGAAAGCGGCATCCCACCCTGGAGGATAATGTGATGGTAAGTGCGGGCGCCAAAGTGCTGGGAGCCATCACCGTCGGAGAGAATTCCAAGATCGGTGCCGGATCGGTGGTGATCCGTGATGTTCCTCCGAATTCCACGGTGGTCGGAATCCCCGGCCGTGTGGCAAAGCAGGATAACGTCCATATTCCTCGTTTGAATCTGGATCAGGTGGATCTGCCGGATCCGGTCGCAAATATGATCGAGCTTCTGAAGGATGAAAACGACACCCTGAAGCAGACCCTCCGGATCCTGGAGAAGCAGCAGGAGGATGACCACATCCGGATCGACAGGAACAGCCAGGCGGTCAGCGAACTGGAGAGCCGTCTGCAGCTGACGGATGGCGCGGGCATCTGACGGAAGAATCCCACCGGCTTAAGATCCTTCGCTTCGCTCAGGAGGCTCCCGACATGTCATTCCGGGGCCATAGGCCGAAGAATCTTAATAATGAAAATATGAAAACAATACGAGAGGTTTACATAACATGAAAATCTTCAATACACTCACAAGACAGAAGGAAGAATTTAAACCGGTAACACCCGGGAAAGCGGGTATTTACGTTTGCGGACCCACCGTATATGATTTTATCCATATCGGAAATGCGCGTCCCATGATCGTATTCGACACCCTCCGCAGATACCTTGAGTTCCGGGGCTATGACGTGAACTACGTATCCAACTTTACGGACGTGGATGATAAGATCATCCGCCGGGCAAATAAAGACGGCGTGGATTCCCTTGTGATCTCCGAACGTTATATAGCGGAATGTAAGAAGGACATGGAGGCGCTGAATGTACGCCCGGCCACCACGCATCCCCAGGCAACCAAAGAGATCCCGGACATGATCGAAATGGTGCAGCAGCTGATCGACAAGGGTCATGCGTATGAAGTGAACGGAACGGTATATTTCCGGACCAGAAGCTTTCCCGGCTACGGGAAGCTGTCCCACAAGAATATCGATGATCTGGAGAGCGGACACAGGGATGAGGCGCACCAGCTGAAGGTAAGCGGTGAGGATGAGAAGGAGGATCCGCTGGATTTCGTGCTCTGGAAGCCGAAGAAGGAAGGGGAACCCTCCTGGGAGTCTCCCTGGAGCGAGGGCCGTCCGGGCTGGCATCTGGAGTGCTCCGTAATGTCCCGCAAGTATATCGGCGGAACCCTGGATATCCATGCCGGCGGTGAGGATCTGATCTTCCCCCATCATGAAAATGAGATCGCCCAGAGCGAGGCGGCCAATGATCAGACCTTCTCCAATTACTGGATGCATAACGGTTTCTTAAAGATCGATAACGAGAAGATGTCCAAGTCACTGGGGAACTTCTTTACGGTACGGGAGATCTGCGAGAAGTATGATCCCCAGGTGATCCGTTTCTTCATGCTCTCCGCGCAGTACCGGAGTCCGCTGAACTTCTCCGCGGACCTGATCGAGACCTCCAGGGTGAGCCTGGAGCGGATCCTGAACGGTGCAGAGAAGCTGGCAGAGATCGTTGCAAAGGAAAACGGGAAGGAGATCTCCGCTGAGGAGCAGCGTCTGCTGGATGAGGAACTTCCGAAGTTTATCGAGAAGTTTGATTCGGCCATGGACGATGACCTGAATACGGCGGATGCCATTTCCGTTCTCTTCGAACTGATCCGTTTCACAAACGGCAACACGGATGAGAATTCCTCCTCTGCATTTGCAAAGAAGCTGTATGAGACCCTCTTTACCCTTTCGGATACGGTGCTGGGCATCCATATCACAAGGAAGGAAGAAGCAGTTTCGGAGGATGAAGTGGCGAAGATCGAGGAACTGATCGCCCAAAGGACCGCTGCGAAGAAGGAGAAGAACTTCCGGCGTGCGGACGAGATCCGGGATGAACTGAAGGCCATGGGGATCGAGATCAAGGATACCCGGGAGGGCGTTAAGTGGCAGAGAATCTAGAACGGGAAAAGGAACAGGAACCGGAAGGCCGGGATTCCCGGATACATCCGGAGCTTTATTCTCCGCTGGCCCTGGCGTATCTCGGAGATGCGGTGCTGGAACTGGCCGTACGGGAGCATTTCGTCCGAAGAGCCAACAAGCAGGCGCAGAAGTATCATAAAGAGGTGACCGGGGTCGTGTCTGCCATCAGTCAGGCGGCTTTCATGGATTCCATCGAGGAAGAACTCTCCGGGGTGGAACAGGACATATATCATAGAGGCAGGAATGCCTCGGTGCATTCAAAGGCAAAGCATGCCACCATGGCTGAGTATAAGAAGGCCACCGGTCTGGAAGCGCTGATCGGGTATCTGTACCTGACCGGGGAGAAGGAACGGATGGATAACCTGATCGGACGGCTGATCAGGCAGCAGGGAGCAGCAGACTGAAACTTCGTACACCACACCGGGAGACATCTGCCCGGATCGAAAGAAAAGGAAGAATCATATGTCACAGGATAAATACAGTACGGAAATGACGGAGCTTCTGCCGGAGGAACCGGAAGAGGAGAACCGTCCGGCGGAAAGCGACCCTCTCCGCGGAATGAACAGCCAGCATGTACGTTCCGGGATCGTAGAGGGACGGAATGCCGTTCAGGAGGCGCTGCGTGCCGGGAAGACGGCAGATCGTCTGTACGTGCAGGACGGCCTTCGGGATCCTGCCATCGGGCAGATCGTGTCCAAGGTAAAGAAGCAGGGCGCCACAGTCAGCTTCGTGAAGAAACAGCAGCTGGACCAGATGTCCGAGACCGGCCGCCATCAGGGCGTGATCCTTCAGTGCTCGGCATACGAATACGCAAAGATGGAGGAAATCTTCCGGATCGCGGAGGAGAGGGGGGAAGCACCATTTGTCTTCCTGCTGGATGAGATCGAGGATCCCCATAATCTGGGAGCCATCATCCGAACGGCAAATCTCTGCGGAGCCCACGGGGTCATTATCCCGAAGCATCGGGCAGTGGGACTTACCGCCACGGTGGTGAAGGCGTCTGCCGGAGCCATCAATTATACACCGGTGGTGAAGGTGACGAATATCGCAAAGACCATCGATGAACTGAAGGAACTGGGTATGTGGTTCGCCTGCGCGGATATGGGCGGCGAAGTGATGTATAACTGTGATCTGACCGGATCCATCGGCCTTGTCATCGGAAATGAAGGAACGGGCGTATCCCGCCTTGTACGTGAAAAATGCGATTATGTGGTTTCCGTTCCGATGAAGGGTGATATCGATTCTCTGAATGCTTCGGTGGCTGCGGGCGTACTGGCATATGAGATCGTTCGTCAGAGAATGCTGAAACAGGGATAGACAGATGAAGAAGACAGATGAAGAACTGGTGGTGATGAGCCAGTCCGGAGACAGTGAAGCGGAAGAGCAGCTCCTGAAACGCTACAGTGATGTGGTAAAGCGGGAGGTGCGCTTTCTCTATCTTGTGGGTGCGGAAACCGAGGACCTGGTCCAGGAGGCGATGATCGGACTGGTAAAGGCAATCCGTGATTTTGTTCCCGGAAGGGGAGCAGCTTTTCGGACCTACGCCATCCGCTGCATCCGGAATCAGATCCGTTCGGCGATCACGGCGGCAAACCGGAAGAAGCATCAGCCGCTGAATACCTATGTTTCCATTTATGAGGAATCGGAGGGAGATATCTCCTTATCGGGCGGTGCCGTACCGGAAGCCCTGGGGGATCCGGAAACCATCGTGATCCGGAAGGAGGATCTGGAGGAGCTGCAGCAGAAGCTGAGCATATCCCTGAGTCCCATGGAACGGCAGGTGGCAGAGCTTTATCTGGAGGGGCTTAGCCATGCCGCCATCGCAGAGCGGCTGGGGAAGCCGGAGAGGTCCGTGAATAATGCACTGACCAGGATACGGACAAAACTGAAAAACTGATACGGCCGTCCGGAGCGGGATTTTGTCAGTCAAAGCTGACCCGGATCACGCCGGGTCCCGTGAGCGGGACTTGTACGGAATGGTTCCTGGCCGGAATGAAAAAAGGACATGAATCACTTCATGTCCTTTTCCTGTGAGCCGTCAACCGGAGTCGAACCGGCGACCTCAGCACTACCAATGCTGCGCTCTACCTACTGAGCTATGGCGGCAAAAATCACATTTGCTATAATAATCGACTTTTCCCTGTTTGTCAAGAGATTGTTTTAAATGTTTGTATTCGGAATCGAAGTGTGCTATAATCCTACTATATGTGCGCACGTATCCGCTGAAATACCATACATTTCGCGGTTTATATGCCGGAGCATCGAAGTGATGCAGATATCCCGGGAGCCGGACAGTGGGATGAGGTACCGGGTGACGGATAATTCGGAGGTGTTTTACCATGCTGGAGCGTTTTAAAAAATACAGACTTTTCCTTGCGTTTCTCCTTGTTCTGGGAGCGATGTTCCTTATCCCGGCGGGGAGAGCCGAGGCTGCTGACATTCAGGTTATCATTGATGTATCACCGTCAGAAGAGGTGGAAGTCGGAGATACCGTGAGAGTCAACATCTCGGTCCGCGGTGAGGCTGTCTGGGATACCACGCTGACCGTCTCTTATCCTTCCAATCTTCTGGAGTATTCCGGAGGGAACGGCGGGACCGCATCCGTCCATATCGACGGGGAGAGCACGGCAACGCTTACTTTTAAGGCCGTGGGTAAGGGAAGCGCGCTGGTGGCAACCACCGGAACTTCCGCATACGACTCCGAGGGAAATACACTGGAGATCGAACACGCTTCGGAACGTGTGACCATCGGAGGCGAAGAGAACACCACCGAGAAGCAGACGGAAACGGAGAAGAAGACAGAAGAGAATACGGAAGCAAAGTCGGAGGAGGGCTCCGGGAACAGTACGGAAGAGACCACGGAGAAGAAGAGCCAGGTCGATGCGAAGGACGCAAGAGCCGAGATGAACGGCATCACCTATGTGTTTGTCCAGCCGAAGAATCCGGCGGATATTCCGAAGGGGTATGTGCTTACTTCCGTACGGTACCTTAACTGGATGGTACCTGCATACATTTCCGAGAATAAACTGATCACCATCGTGGCACTGGTGGATGCTTCCACACTTCCGCCGGCGGAAGAAACCGGTGAAGAAGGACAGAATACGGAACAGGATACGCAGGAGGACGCTCAGGACACCGGGGAGACCACGGATGATGCGGAAACTGCGGAGGAACTGATCGCATGGTATCGTCTCGATGAAAAGAACAGCATTCTTTCCCCGTACGTGGAGTATTCCGCTGAGGATGTGAAGCTGATCCCCCTGGAGAAACCCTCCAATGTTACGGTTCCCGAGGGCTTCGATAAGATGTCCGTGGACCTTGGCCACGGAGCGATCACCACATATCAGTCGGTGCTCCTGGACAAAATCGTTCTGATCTACGGTGTCACACCTACCGGGACAGAGGGCTTCTATTATTACGATACGGTTGAGAAGACATTTATCCGTTATATCCTGATGAAGCAGGCAGAGCCGGATCCGGATATGACAAGAGAGCAGACGGACACAGGACTTTCGGAGAATACGGAGCCGAAGGAGGATGAAGGATTCTTCACGAAGGATAATCTGGGAAATCTTCTGATCGGAGCAGTGGGTCTCTTCCTGCTCATGGCCATATTTGCCATGGTGCTTATGATCCAGAATGCAAAGCTCGGAAATAAACTGGAGGCGGCGGAGGAGAAGCTTCAGGCCTACAGAAAGGGCAGAAGGAACGGGGAAACCGTGAAGAGCTCCGTGAGGAACCGTGACATCGTGGACAATGCGGATGACGGTGACGATAATGACGAGGATGAAGAAGATGAAGCATCGGGTACGGAGGCTTCGGCCGGCCGGACGGTCAGCGGAGATACCATTGAGATCATTCTCGAGGATGCAAAGGATAATAACAGCTCCGTGAAGCGGCCGCCGGTGAAGGAGACCCGGAGAAACTCCGTGGAAGATGCCATGAAGGAACGGCCTCACGGGATCGATTCCGCATTTGATGTGGTGGAAGCGGATGAGGTGCCGAAGGAAGTGGCGGACAAGGCAAAGGAAGCGGTTGACAGGAAACCGGCTGTTCATGTAAAATCGAGTGAACCGCAGAAGGTCGCACTCCCCGGTGAGGATGATATCGAGGATGAATGACCGGGATGACCGCCGGGACTGCGGATCATCAGCGAGACTTGACCAGGAGGCTTGGGAAATATGCCAGAGGCAGTAGAAGGTGTAAAATCCAGACATTTTATAGAACAGATCATTGATCAGGATCTGGCAGAAGGAAAGTATGAGAAGATCATTACCCGGTTCCCTCCGGAACCCAACGGGTATCTTCATATCGGACATGCAAAGTCGATCCTTCTGAATTACGGTATGGCCGAGGAGTACGGCGGACAGTTCAATCTCCGTTTTGATGATACGAATCCCACGAAGGAGAAGGAAGAATTCGTCAACTCCATCGTGGCGGATGTAAAG
>JAFRWY010000025.1 GCA_017437905.1 Eubacterium sp. | reverse complement strand
GGATTGATTTCTGGTTTATTCCAGGTTTATTCCGGGTTTAGTAGATGGTTCTTTGTCTCCGGATCAGGAGAATTCCCGACAACGCAAAGGTCAGCAGGATTGATCCAAGGATGGTGAAGAGGCGTGTTCCGGAGCCGCCGGCATTAGGAAGTGCGGCACCCGGTGTGTTTGGAATCACATAGGCATCTTTATCAGAGCCGGAAGCCGGCACATGCGTCACACCTTCTGAAAGTACATTTGATCCGGCAACGACAGCGCCGTGCATTATCTCAAATTCAACAGGTATACTGACTTCTATTACATATCCGTCAGGAGGTATGGCTTCTTTGATCTGGTAAACACCGTCTTTAAGTCCGGTGAGCATGATTCCTTCTTCAGGCACAGTAAACTGGTCGTTCTCATCCAGCCAATCGTATTTGTCATGCGTGAGCTTGAAGAAAACAGATCCCTTTTGCTTTGATATTTCAAATACAGCACCGGCAAGAGGACTGCCTGTTGTATCCGTCTTGCGGATGATGACATCCAGACCAGGCTTTTCACTGTTAGTGATCGTCCATGAATCACCGTTCTGTACCCAGTTGACAAGGTAGTTTGTTGTTTCGCCCAGATAACCCTGGGCAGTTGTTGAACCGACCGGTTCTTCATCCTCTCCGGCAGGTTTGATCTTCAGCTCGCTGATTTCATATGTCATAACAACATAATCATCACCGACCTTCTGGAATTGAGGAAGGTCCTCGAATATTGCCGCCCAGTCTCCTGTGATCTGGCCTTCATAGGTATTCTCCTCTCCGGTGATTTCATCTTTGCTCAGTGTGTAAAGCAGCTCATTTGCTTCTCCGCCCTGAACTGTTTTCATCGCACTATAGAAAGTTGAGTAATCAGTATAGAGAGTGCCTCCGGTAGCCGTGACTGTGCTGGTCCACTGATACGAGAATCCAAGATCTTCGACAGTATCTCCCCACATGTCATAATATGTGTTCAGTAAGCCATTGTAGGTGAAAGTCTGGCGGAGCGTAATGGTGGTCTCGTCCGTGATCGCATTGGACTCATATCCATACTGTGCAACGCGTCCTCCGGTGGTCGTATGATTGTTTCCTTCCGTGATTTCAATCAGATGATTGAAAAGCGTACTGCCTTTTCTGAATACGAAATTGAGCCTCTCATTCTTTTTGACAAATACCTCCTGCTGCTTCCATGAAGTATTATCCGCATTGATATATACCAGATGGACAGGAACATAACCTGTATTATGCGGTGTTTCCTTCAGGGTGAACTCGATTTCATCATCTTCATGATCAGCGGACGCATCATGCCCGTCTTTATCCAGCCATGATTTGGAAACACTGACATCTGTTACGTGGGTCGGTTTTTCTATCGGAGTATTGGTGATAGTCGTTTCAGTGCCTTCCGTAGAATAGGACGGCCAGTATGCTGTATCGCCTGCTACAGGCATTTCAACGACCCGATATTCATAGGTGACAAATCTGTTGATCCCTGCAATGGATTCCACTCCGTGCAGCGGAAGATTGGAAACCGTGGTCTCCTCGGATCCATGTACAGTAAAGGTGGTATTGCTGTCCGGATAGTATCCTTCACTGGCAGGACTCTGAGACTCACCATCCATGTAATAACCGATCCGGTAAAGCTTGAATGTGACATCTGTGGGATGATCCGCAGGGCTGGTAGCGGCCCACTCCTTATTTACTTTGACTTCAATGAGCTCCCTGTTGTTGGTCATCTCAACGAGAGGAGCATCCGTACCGGTCACATTCTCAACTACTTCGACAATGATCCCGTTTTGTCCGACCAGAGATGTGCCGTTGGGAGATGTAAGTTCAGTCACCTTGTATTGACCCGGAGCGAGATCTTTGACTTCAATCGTGTCGGACTGACCGTCTGAAATCGTGATCGTAACCGTTCTGGGCTGTACATCTGCAGTATCTGTATCCGGAATTCCCTCGATACGGAAACTGTACGTGCCGTCTACAAATTGAGTGTTCGGGTCTGAGGCGTTGACTTCCTCGCCATTGACCGTAACATTCTTTTTGATCCTTATTGAACCCGGTTTGACCCGGTTGACTGCGGTAACTGTCGAATCGGTATAAATCTGGTGATCCGCATCTCCAAACGCATGGCCCGTACTGTCGGTAAACGATGCATAGAAATCAGCAGGCACACATTCGCCCTCGACCTCTTCAAAGTAATAGGTATAAATGTATGTGTTGGCTGTCTTCCCTTCGGTATCCAGCTCACTGACTTCGACAACCGGAAGAAGGTCATCCACTCCGGAACCGGATCCTGTAGTGTCAGGGAAATGCTTACTCCAGCCCTTCTGGTTGCTCAGTTCGAACTCTTTTAAGAATGTGTCATCCGCGCCAAAGTACTGTCTGTCGTCTGAATCAGACAGAATGAATCCCTTTGATCCGCCAACCACATTGGCATCACTGAATTCATCCATGTTAACGGTTACTACTGCGCGCTGAGTCGTGGGAGCATTAAATTCCACCATGAACAGGTTGTAGCCTTGTTCACTGAATTCATCGTCCGCCACTGCTGTAAGCTGCTCACCGGTGTCACTGCGGGTAAACGTAATCGTTGAAGGGGACGCCCCCGCTTTCAGGTTCCCTCGAATGAACATGGGCGTTCCCGGAGGAACCACCAGAGTTTTGATGTGGTCCGGATTGCTGTCAGTCACAAGGTTTACGACGACCCATTCTGTTTTAGGCAGGTCTTCGTCTTCGTGGTTTCTGTATTCCACCAGAACATTTCGTTTCAGCTTAAATTTCGCTTTGTACTCATCTCCCGGCTGGATGGTCGTGCCGTCTGCATTCTTCCACACTTTGTTGATATCGATCGTAATATCTTCTTTTATGTCCCTGTTCTCATGCATGTTGAAAACAGAAATATAATAAGAATTCGGATCCGTGGAATCTTCGCCGGCATCATGCTCATACCACAAGGCGTATCTGTTATCTGACGGAGTGTATGTATTGCCTATATGAGAAGCGATCAGGATCCCGTTTTCCCAAACCTTGTAGCCTTTTTCGACAACAGAATATTCTCGCCTGAACTGCCTTCCGTTGTCATCGTAGACATACATGGGCAGGTCTTCAAAAGAACTTTCATGATTTTCTTTTGTCAGCTTCTTCTGATAGTCCTCATTATCCGGCTGGTATTCCTGCCATCTGGTCGGCTGTCCCTGCCCGTCCGTAGGAACGTCTCTGTAATCCAGATGAACCTCGGGAGGAAGTGTCGGATCCTCAGTCAATGCCTCCGGCGGTATCGGCTGCTGAGGCTGATCGGTCGCCAGAGCTGCTGTAGCCTTCGGCTCTGTCAGTATCTGTATCGGT
>JAFRWY010000024.1 GCA_017437905.1 Eubacterium sp. | reverse complement strand
TGGGTCACGTTACCATCGCGACCAACATGGCCGGCCGTGGTACGGATATCAAGCTGGGCGAGGGCGTGAAGGAGCTGGGCGGTCTGAAGGTCATCGGTACCGAGCGTCATGAGTCCCGTCGTATCGACAACCAGCTGCGTGGTCGTTCCGGACGTCAGGGTGACCCGGGACATTCCAAGTTCTATCTGTCCCTGGAGGACGACCTGATGCGTCTCTTCGGTTCCGAGCGTGTCATGCGTGTGTATGATGCACTGCGTATCCCGGAGGGTCAGGAGATCCAGCATAAGACCATCACAAGATTCGTTGAGAAGGCTCAGAAGAAGATCGAGTCCAACAACTTCGCCATCCGTAAGAACCTGCTGGAGTACGACCAGGTGAACAACGAGCAGCGTGAAGTGATCTACGCGGAGCGCCGCAAGGTTCTGGACGGCGAGGATATGCACGAAACCGTTTACAAGATGGTCATGGATACCGTGTCCACCTATGTTGATAAGGTTGCTTCCGATGAGGTTCCGCCGACCGAGTGGGATCTTCGTGAGTTAAATGATACGCTGCGTCCCATCGTTCCGCTGCAGAAGATCAGCCTCACCGAGGAAGAGCAGAAGGGCGTGCGTGCAGAGGACTTCAAGCAGCGCCTGCTGGATGAGACACAGAAACTCTACGAGGATAAAGAGAAGGAGATCACCGAGGCCGGCGGCGACATGCGCGAGATCGAGCGTGTGGCCCTGCTGAAGGTGGTTGATATGAAGTGGATGGACAACATCGATGACATGGCGCAGCTGCGTCAGGGCATCGGCCTGCAGTCCATGGGTGGACGGGATCCGGTAGTTGAGTACAAGCTGGCAGGTTTCGATATGTTCAACGCCATGATGGATTCCATCAAGGAAGATACATCCCGTTTTATCATGCATATCGCAGTCCGGAGAGATGAGGAAGGTCCGGTCAACGATCCGAAGCGGAGACCGCCGGAGCGCAAGTCACCGGAGAGTGACGGCCCGAAGACAGATAAGGACCTGAATTCCGAGACCTCCGATGATCCGAATTATGGTCCGTGGATGGATGCGCAGGATGATGACTCCGATGATTCCGCAGGCCCCGGCGGCCCGGCAGAGGAAGGCCCCTCCAAGGGACCGTCTGCCGAGGATATGCGTAAGACCCATGCGGCAGTCCAGAGACTGGTACGCCGTGAGGCAGTTGCCAAGGTGACAGGAACCAACAAGGACGACACCGTAAAGAAGGGCCCTGTCAAGAAAGATAAGAAGATCATGCCGAATGACCCGTGTCCGTGCGGATCGGGACTTAAGTATAAAAAGTGTTGCGGTAAATGACCTTCTTCGGCGCGCAGCGCCGAAGAAAGCTGCGAATCTGCAAAGCAGATTCGCCAGGTGGAGCTTGGTATGCGGAGTTGCCACAGGCAACGCAGCGTGACAAGCGAACCCTGGGCGTGGTCGGATTTCTGCAGGACACCCATGTCATTCTGAGGCGCCAGCCGAAGAATCTCTGTAGGAAATTTGTATGATTAAAGAGGAATAATATGCTCGCGATCGACGAATACAAATTCAAATTAAGTGAATACACCGCCCCCCTGGAGGAAGTCCGTCAGTCGCTGGACATTTCCGGGAAAGAGGCCCGCATCGCCGAACTGGAGAAGCGGACCGAGGAGCCGGGCTTCTGGGAGAACATCCAGGAGAGCGGCAAGGTCATGAAGGAGATCAAAAACCTGAAGGACACTATCGCGGATTATGACAGGCTCTACAGTTCCTACGAGGACATCGGAGCCATGCTGGAAATGGCGGAAGAGGCCGGAGAGGACGAGCTGGTGGAGGAAGCCGGCAAGATGCTGGAGGATTTCAGTGAGACCTTCGACGAGTTCCGGATCGCGACCCTGCTTTCCGGAGAGTTTGACACGAACAACGCCGTGCTCACGATCCATGCAGGTTCCGGCGGAACCGAATCCTGCGACTGGGCAAGCATGCTGTACCGCATGTACACCCGCTGGGCGGACAAGCATAAGTTCGATGTGGAAGTGCTGGACTATCAGGACGGCGACGAAGCCGGTATAAAGTCAGTCACATTTCAGGTGAACGGATACCATGCTTACGGGTATCTGAAGTCTGAGAAGGGTGTACACCGGCTGGTGCGCATTTCCCCCTTCAATGCGGTGGGCAAGCGGCAGACTTCCTTCGTATCGCTGGATGTCATGCCCGAGCTGGATGACAATATCGACATCGAGATCAATGAGGCGGACATTAAAATGGATACCTACCGGTCCAGTGGTGCCGGCGGACAGCATATCAACAAGACATCTTCGGCGGTGCGTCTCACGCACATCCCCACGGGAACCGTGGTGGCGTGCCAGAACGAGCGCTCCCAGTTCCAGAACCGGGACAAGGCCATGAAGATGCTGAAGGCGAAGCTGTATCTTCTGGAACAGCAGAAGAATATGGAGAAGTTGAGCGGTATCCGCGGCGAGATCACGGATAACGCCTTCGGAAGCCAGATCCGGTCCTATGTGCTCCAGCCCTACACACTGGTGAAGGATCACCGGACCAACTGTGAGGTGGGTGATGCACAGCGCGTGCTGGACGGAGGGATCGATCCCTTTATCAATGCATATTTAAGAGACCAGGCAGTAAAAGCCTCCGGTCAGACGGAATAACACCAGGAGGTGACTCCATGATAAATGTAGCAGTACTCGGTTACGGAACCGTCGGCAGCGGCGTGGTGAAGATCCTTACGGAGAATCACAGCCATGTGAGCCGCAGAGCCGGCGAAGAGATCAACCTGAAATACGTTCTGGACCTTCGGGAATTCCCCGGGGATCCGGTGGAGAAGGTCCTGGTCCATGACTATGACATCATCGTAAATGACCCGGAGATCCGCGTCATTGCTGAGGCCATGGGCGGTCTGGAACCGGCCTATACCTTCGCGAAGAAGGCTTTGGAGAAGGGCATCAGCTTCTGCACCTCCAACAAGGTGCTGGTGGAAGCAAAGGGCGCAGAACTGATTGAGATCGCGAAGGAGCATAACGCAAACTTCTTCTTTGAGGCATCCGTGGGCGGCGGAATCCCCATTATCCGTCCCATGATCGAGTGCCTGACGGCGGATCATTTTGATGAGATCTCCGGTATCCTGAACGGAACCACGAACTTCATGCTGACCAAAATGGCGGAAGAGGGCGTGGAGTACGATGAGGTGCTGGCTGAGGCACAGGAGCTGGGCTATGCGGAGCGGAATCCGGAAGCGGACGTGGAAGGCCACGATGCCGGCCGGAAGATCGCGATCCTCGCATCCCTGGCTTATGAAAAGCAGGTAAGCTTCGAAGGCCTTTCCATGGAAGGGATCATGAAGATCACGAATGTGGATTTCGAGTACGCACGGTCGCTGGAGTCCGTAGTGAGACTGCTGGGTTCTGCCCGGGTGAAGGACGGCAGGGTGTATGCCCTTGTGGCACCCATCCTGGTACCGTCGAACGATCCCCTCTATGCAGTAAACGGCGTTTACAACGCCATCAAGTTGCACGGCGATATGCTTGAAAATGTAATGTTCTACGGTCAGGGTGCCGGTAAGGAAGCAACGGCAAGTGCGGTTGTATCCGACATCCAGGACTGTATCCGGCGACTGGGCAGTCATAGGGAGATCCTCTGGAGCAAGGAACCGCAGCAGATGGGAGATATCAAAGAATATCCCTTCCGCTTCCTGGTTCGTGTGGAGGATGGCGACGCAGAGAAGCTGGCTGCATTTGCAAATGCACTCGGCGGCGCAGGCCGTCTGGTGGCACCGAGAGGTGTGATCGGCGAGGCAGCGTTCCTGACGAAGGCCATGACCGAAAATGCACTGGATGAGGCTGTTGCTGCAACGGGAGTGAACGTGATCGGCAGGATCCGTCTTTCCTGACGGGTTGTCATCCTGAGCGAAGCGAAGGAGCCCGCGGGAAGGATCCGCATAGAAGGGCTCCGATTGAAGAGATTCTTCGGCCTGCGGCCTCAGAATGACATACAATTTATGATAATTCCGCCACCCGGAAAGGTGTGCGTGGATAAGGAGGAATACATATACCATGCTGGTAGTAAAGAAGTTCGGAGGTACCTCGGTTGCCAACAAAGAGCGTATCTACAATGTGGCAAACCGTTGTATCGAGGAGTACAAAAAGGGAAATGATGTGGTCGTTGTGCTTTCCGCTATGGGTAAGTACACAGATGAACTGATCACCATGGCGAAGGACATCAATGAGAATCCGCCGAAGCGTGAGATGGACATGCTCTTCACCATCGGCGAGCAGATGTCGGTAGCCCTGATGGCCATGGCGATGGCAAATCTGGGAGTTCCGGCGATCTCGCTGAATGCATTTCAGGTGGCTATGCACACCACATCCGTTTACGGAAATGCACGGCTCAAGAGGATCGACTGCGAGCGCATCCGTAACGAGCTGGAGCAGCACAAGATCGTGATCATCACCGGCTTCCAGGGTGTGAACAAGTACGATGACTATACCACCCTCGGCCGCGGCGGTTCCGATACCACGGCAGTTGCCCTGGCGGCAGCGCTGCATGCGGACAAGTGCGAGATCTACACGGACGTGGACGGTGTCTACACCGCAGATCCGCGGATCGTAAAGACCGCGCGGAAGCTGGATCAGGTAACCTATGATGAAATGCTGGAGCTGGCAACCCTGGGTGCGGGCGTTCTCCACAACCGCTCCGTAGAGCTGGCGAAGAAATACGGCGTACAGCTGGTTGTACGCAGCAGTCTGAATACGAATGAAGGAACCGTTGTTAAGGAGGGACATAAGATGGAGAAGATGATCGTAAGCGGCGTAGCATGTGATACGGATGCCGCAAGAGTAGCAGTGATCGGCGTGAAGGATGAGCCGGGCGTTGCATTTAAGCTGTTCAATGCACTGGCTAAGGCCAATATCAATATCGATATGATCCTCCAGTCCGTAGGCCGTGAGGGAACCAAGGACATCACATTTACCTGCAGCACTGCAGATGCGGATGATGCGGCAAGGATCATCTCCGACAATATGGAGTGCCAGTCCATCGACGTGAACAAGGAAGTGGCAAAGGTATCCATCGTCGGTGCCGGCATGCAGACAAATGCAGGCGTGGCTGCGAAGATGTTCGAGGCTCTGTATGATGCCAACATCAACATCCGCATGATCTCCACATCCGAGATCCGCGTTACGGTCCTGATCAATGAGAAGAATACCGAGCGGGCCATGAACGCGATCCATGACAAGTTCGATCTCGGAAATGTATCATAAGCGTCGCAGGGAGATGTCATCCTGAGCGGGCGTATGCGTGCCGGTGGGCGCGCAGCACGAAGCGAAGGATCCAAACAGCAAACGTCCGGTAACGAGTCACACTCGATACCGGACGCTTGTTTTTTTGTATGCACACTGCCACCGGAGGTGAGTAGCATTTCGCCACCGTATGCATACTGTCATCGGACATGAGCGGCATTTCGCCACCGGATGCACACCGTCACCGAACATGGATGCATCATTTCGTCATCATATGCACGCCATCACCGGTTGCGGCTTAGTCGCGGATCAGCGTTTCCAGTGTATGGAACAGCACATCCGGCTCCACCGGCTTGGAGAGGTGTGCATTCAGGCCCGCCTGCAGGCTTCGCTGCACATCCTCATCGAAGGCATTTGCTGTAAGGGCAATGATCGGGATAGCTGCCGCATCCTCCCGGTCCATGGCACGGATCACCCGCGTCGCTTCGAGGCCGTCCATTTCCGGCATCCGCATATCCATCAGGATCGCGTCATAGTAGCCCTCGGGACTGGCGGCAAACTTCTCCACGGCGATCCTTCCGTTTTCGGCCACATCCGCCTCCATTTCACGCATGGACAGCACCATGACCATGATCTCCGCATTGACCTCCATATCCTCTGCCAGCAGGATCCGCCGGCCGGTAAGCTCCGCCCGGTGCTCCTCGGTCTTCTCCCGCTTCTTCCGGAAGGCTTCACGGAACTCGTCCAGTACCGTGCCGGCAAAAAGCGGCTTTGCCACAAAGGTATCCACGCCCGCCTGCCGTGCGGCGTCCGCGATGTCATCCCAGTTGTAGGAGGTGAGGATGATGATCGGAGTATCGTGGCCCACGATCTCGCGGATCCGTCGTGTCGTCTCCACGCCGTCCAGCTCCGGCATCTTCCAGTCCACCAGGATGAGGTCGAAATCCTCGCCCCGGGCATGGGAGATCCGTACCTTCTCCAGCGCCTCCGCGCCGGACAGCGCCGTTTCGCAGGTCATGCCCACCTGCCCCAGAACAATCTGTGCATGCTCGCAGGCCACCGGGTCATCATCCACAGCCAGGACATGCATTTCGTGGGGCGGAAGCTCCCCGGCATCCTCCGTCCCGGAGGCATGCTCCGATTCCGTGAGGGTAACAGTCACATGAAATGTAGTGCCGACGCCCTTTTCGCTTTCCACTTCGATCTGTCCGTTCATCAGCTCCACGATACTCTTGGTGATGGGCATACCGAGGCCGGTACTGCCGTAGCGGTTGGTGGCGGAGGAATCCTCCTGGCTGAAGGGATCGAAGAGATGGGGCAGATATTCCTTACTCATACCGATTCCTGTATCCTTCATGGTGAAGCGGAGCGTTGCCTTGTCATCAAAGCGGTTCGCATCCTCCACAAGAAGGGTGACCTCACCGCCCTCGGGCGTGAACTTTACCGCATTTCCGAGGATATTGAGAAGCACCTGCCGGAGCTTCATATCGTCCCCGATATAGTGGTCGTCGATCCGTCCCTGCAGACGGCACTCGTAACGGATATTCTTGTCCCGGCACTGGCCACTGATCATGGTATTTACCTGTTCGAGCATTTTCGGGAAGGAGAACTCCTCCTTCTTGATGATCATCCGCCCGGACTCGATCCGGGACATATCCAGGATGTCATTGATGATCCCGAGCAGATGGTTCGCCGAGGCCCCGATCTTCTCCAGATGGTCCCGTGTATGCTCGGAAATGGTGGGATCATGCAGCACGATGCTTTGCAGGCCGATGATCGCATTCATCGGTGTCCGGATCTCGTGGCTCATATTGGACAGGAAGGCGGTCTTGGCCTTATTCGCCTGCTCGGCTGCGGCCAGCGCCTCCTGCAGATCCTCCTGGAGCGCCATGCGGTGCTCCATTTCCTCCTGCTTTATGCGGTTCTCCGCCTCCAGCGTCTTCTTCTCCAGCTTCAGTAACGCGCTTCTCTTTGTCTGACGGATGATGATGAAGAGCATGGTGACAAGCACGGCCATGGTCAGCAGGGACTGGATGATACTCCGGATGATGGTCCCCCGGGTAACGCTGTTGATCCGGTCGCTGATGACGCTCTCCCGGATCAGGTAGGTCAGCATCCAGTCGGTCCCGTCGATGGGGAAGTAGGTCAGTGTCTCCTGGATCCCATGATAGGTAAATGTGATCACGCCCTTGGTTCCGGAGGCGAAGTCGCTCTTCACATGATCCAGAGAATAGCCCTCGTCGAACTCCGCCTCGCCCAGAGCCTCGAAGAGGTTCTTTACATTTGCCTGACCGCTCAGCACCTTGTTGCTGAGGGAGATGCCGTTCATGGTGTAGATATTACAGAAGGTGGATTCGGAATGGTTGGTGGTTATGGCAGCACCCTCCAGCAGCTTCTCCATGGTGATCTCCATGAAGCAGACCAGAAGGTTTTTTCCCTGAAATGCCACCGGCTCGATGGGAACCGCGATGATGGCCCGCATGTCCTCGGAGCCCAGATTGATCACGGAGATCGACGGCTCGGTCAGAATTTCAGGATCCAGAGAGTAGCTGTCCAGATTCGTCTGTGTACCGGTGGAGGTGTAGATCAGACCGCCATCGTCCACAAAGGCGAACTTCTCCAGATGGAAGAGGGCCTTCATCCTCCGCTGGAAATCCTCCAGATGCTCCAGATCATGGAGGTCATCTTCGGTAAGGGAGCTGACAGCGATCCGGATCACCTGGATGTTGTCCTGCAGGTTCTTCTCAACGACCTGCTCCCGCCGTCCGGCCAGCTCGTCCAGATAGAGAAGACTGACGGAATGCACTGCCTCCGAGGTGTCCCGCGTGGCGCTCTGGCCCATCCAGATCGTTCCGATGAGGAGGATCAGCAGCGTGATCGTGCCTCCGATAAAGGCCACGCGTACGGTATTTCCCTTGAATCGTTTCTCCATGTTGTTCCTTCTCCCTTCTGTGGCTTTTCCTGCACAGAAAATGACATTACCCCGACCATATAGTACCATATTTGAAGGGCTCTGAACAGTTGAAAATGTGGGGCGGATGTTTTTCAGAAAGGGAGTTTTCATTCCGGCCGAAGTGTGATAGAGTGGGAATAGCGTGAGAAGGCCGGGGAGATGCGCCCCGGAGCATCAGGAGGAGTAAGATGAGTAACGACACGAAGCGTACGGATTATATCAGCTGGGATCAGTATTTCATGGGGATCGCCCTGCTGTCGGCGGAGCGGTCGAAGGACCCGAACACCCAGGTGGGAGCCTGTATCGTCGGAGAGGATAACCGAATCCTGTCGGTAGGCTACAACGGCATGCCGCAGGGCTGCGAGGATGATGATATGCCCTGGGGCCGGGACGGCAGTGCGTTGGATTCCAAGTACATGTTCGTCTGCCACGCGGAGTTAAATGCGATCCTGAATTATCGGGGCACCGGCACCATGAAGGGTGCGAAGGTGTATGTCACCCTCTTCCCCTGCAACGAATGCGCGAAGGCCATCATTCAGAGCGGGATCACGGAGGTGGTGTACCGGGAGGATAAATATGCGGATTCCGAGTCTACCATCGCTTCGAAGCAGATGTTTGACCGCACCGGTGTCCGCTACCGTCAGCTTCCTCCGGCGGGAAAAAGGATTACTCTGGATATCTGACCTGCCGTAACGGAAGACGGACGGAACTGCTTGATTTTGGAAGGAACAGGATTTAGGAACCCATGGTACAGGAAAAGAAGTTTCAGGTAAATATGACGAAGGAAGCACTGACCAGCTTCATGGTGACATCCTATTACAGCCGGCTGGGCGGATGGTTCAGCATCATTCTCGGTCTGGCAGGCGTGGGGATGGCCGTGCGGGAGATCTTCTTCCGGGAACAGACGGATATTCCCAGCCTGGCGGTTTATGTGATCATCGCCCTGATCTGTCTTGTGGCGAATCCCATCACGCTGCTGTCCAAGGCGAAGAGACAGCTGGAGAACAGCGACTCCTACAAGAAGCCCATTGAGTACACCCTCTACCCGGAATATCTGGAGGTCTGTCAGGGGGAGGAGCATCTGGAGGTAGGCTGGGAGCTGATCTATAAGATCAAAATGACAGGGAAAATGGTGGCGGTTTACACCAGCAGGATCAACGCATTTGTCTGGCCCCTCTCTGAGCTTGGGGCAGAAAAGTCCAGCATTCTGTCCCGCGTGGTGCAGTACACGCAGGAATTTCACCCGATCCTGTCGGGTAATCTGAAGGAGTACAGAAAGAAGGACTGACTATGATACGCTTCAGATGTCCGGTGGTCTTCCTGATCACCTGTGCCATCGAGGGACAGATACGGAGGGGACGGCGTCAGGGACTTCGGGCAGGATCTGAAAATGAGAAGGAAGCCGGGGCATCGGAAGAGAGGAACCCGGGAGAGGAATAGGATGAAGAGTCAGGAGATAGAAACTTGGAGTGCGGAGGAGACCCACGCCTTTGCAAAGCAGCTGGCGGAACAGGCAAAGGGCGGTGAGGTGTTCTGTCTGGACGGGGATCTGGGGGGTCGGAAAGACCGTCTTCGCCCAGGGCTTCGGCGCAGGCCTCGGGATCACGGAACCCATGGCCAGCCCCACATTTACCATACTGAAGGAATATCAGGCCGGGAGACTGTCCCTGTATCATTTTGATGTTTACCGGATCGGCTCCGAGGATGAGATGGAGGAGGTCGGATTCTACGATGTGACCGGCCGGCCGGATGCGGTCTGCCTCATCGAGTGGTCGAAGCTGATCGAAGGGATCCTTCCGGAGGATGCGGTGCGCATCACCATAGTGAAGGAGCCGGAGAAGGGCTTTAACTACCGGAGGATCCTGGTGGAAAACGAGTGACCCTGATCAAAGGAGCTGGAGGACGGTATGCAGGAAGAGGAATTTGACCGGGGCCCGGAGCAGGAACCGGTGAAAAAAAAGGAAAAGAAAAAGCGCGGAAAAAAGAAATGGATCCTCATTTCCGTTGCCGCAGTGCTCCTTATCCTGACCGGCGCTATGTTGATCTATCTTCTCACCTATTATCATGCGGATCCTTCGGCGCTGCAGGCACTGAATTCGGACGCATCGGTCCGGGTGGAGGAGACGGATTACGGCTGGTATTTCGACGGTCCGTCGGAGAAGGATGCGCTGGTCTTCTACCCGGGGGGAAGAGTTGAGGAAACAGCCTATGCGCCCTTGCTTCACCTTCTGGCGGAGCGGGGAATGGATGTCTGCCTTGTGAAGATGCCCTTTCGACTGGCGGTCTTCGGAAGCGGACGGGCTGAGGACGTGATGAAGGAGTATAACTACAGCAACTGGTACATCGGAGGACACTCCATGGGCGGCGCATTTGCGGCATTTTATGTGGCGAAGCATGAGGCGGATTTCCGCGGACTTGTGCTGCTGGGAGCCTATTCCACGAAACCCATCGGGAAGGATGTTCCGGTACTTATGATCTACGGATCGGAGGATCAGGTGGTCCGGAAGGAGAAACTGGAGGAAGGAAAAAAACTGGCGGAAAACTGTAAGGAATTATGCATCGCGGGTGGAAATCACGCACAGTTCGGGAACTACGGGGTTCAGAAAGGGGACGGAGAAGCGACCATTTCTGCAGAGGAACAGCAACGGCAGACGGTGGACTTTATAGCCGCCACGTTCTTGCATTAGGGGGAACCCGGGAGGAGAAGGGATGCAGTACAGAACCGATAAACATGGGGAGAAGATATCGCTCCTCGGCTACGGATGCATGCGGTTTACCAAGAAGGGGACGAAGATCGACCTTCGGAAGGCGGAGCGGGAGATCCTGACAGCCTACAAGGCCGGAGTGAACTACTATGACACGGCTTACATTTATCCGGGAAGCGAGGATGCCCTGGGGCAGATCCTGGAGAAGCATCATTTGCGGGAGAAGGTAAATATTGCGACGAAGCTGCCGCAGTACCTGATCCGGAACCGGGAGGCGCTGGACAAATATTTCACCGAGGAATTGTCCCGGCTCAGGACCACTTATGTGGATTACTATCTGATGCACCATCTGACCGACGTGGCCATGTGGGAGAAGCTGAAATCCGTGGGGATCCTGAAATGGATCGCCGAGAAGAAGGCTTCCGGGGAGATCCGGAACATCGGCTTCTCGTACCACGGAAATACGGAGAATTTCCTGAAGATCCTGGAGGATTACGACTGGGATTTCTGCCAGATCCAGTACAATTACCTGGATGATGTGTCCCAGGCCGGAGTGAGGGGGCTGAAAGCGGCAGCGGCAAAGGGGATTCCGGTGGTCATCATGGAACCGCTGCGGGGCGGTAAGCTGGTGAACCTGCTGCCTTCTCGGGCGAAGCGGGCCATCGAAAAATACGGCCACGGCTGGTCTCCGGCGGAGCTGGCCTTCCGCTGGCTCTACAACCAGCCGGAGGTGACCTGTGTCCTTTCCGGTATGAATTCCGTGGAAATGGTCCGCGAGAACTGCCGGGTGGCAGACGAGGCCGAAGCGGGACATTTTACGAAGCATGATAATAAATTGATCGAAGTGGTGAAACGGGAGATCCGCCGCAATGAGAAGGTGGGCTGCACCGGCTGCCGGTACTGCATGCCCTGTCCGAAGGGCGTGGACATCCCGGGCACCTTCTACTGCTACAATATGATGGCCATCGAGGGTAAGAATGCGGGACGGTTCCAATACGCCCAGGCCGTGGGCCTTACCGAGGAGCCGGCCTTCCCGAGCCAGTGCATCGAATGCGGAAAATGCGAGCTGCACTGTCCCCAGGGACTTCCGATCCGCGAGAAGCTGAAGGAAGCAGACAAGGCGCTTCGTCCGTTACCCTACAAGGCAGGGATCGCGGTGGCGCGGAAATATATGTTCGGCCGGCGCATGCGGAAGCAGTAATATGAACAGCCTGTCATCCCGAGCCCGGAGTGCGAAGGATCCGGAGCGTGCTGTGGATGATACGGCAGTCCGGTACATATACCGGGATGGCAGAGGAGTGACGCGGTGCGTGTTATGGATGATATGGCAGTCCGGTCATACATGTTGGGATGGTGCAGGATGATGATTCACGTGCCGAGAACGGAATGTCGGTCGCACGTGACACGAAGAATAAAACGATGAGGAGGTATCAACATGGAAAAGGTAGCAAAGTTTCTGAAGGAAGCGGGAACGTATTTCCTGGCAACCGTTGACGGAGACCAGCCGCGGGTTCGTCCCTTCGGTACGGTGAATGTTTTCGAAGGAAAACTCTACATCCAGACCGGAAAGGTGAAGAATGTGGCAAAGCAGATCGCCGCAAATCCGAAGGTGGAGATCAGCGCATTTAAGGACGGAACATGGATCCGCCTGGCCGGTAAGCTGGTGGAGGATGACCGCCGCGAGGCAAGGGTATCCATGCTGGATGCATATCCGGATCTGAAGGCAATGTATGACCCGGATGACGGAAATACCGTTGTGTACTTTTTTGAGGATGCAACCGCAACCTTCTGTTCCTTTACGGCACCTCCGGAGCTTGTGACATTCTGAAGACGCGAAGTGTCTGCAGGATCCCGGGAAAAGGGCAGAGATCATATGATGAATCAGACTGAAAACGGATGACAGAATTATGCAGAAGACAGTACTTTGTTACGGAGATTCAAATACATACGGTTACAACCCGTCCAACGGACTTCGTTATCCGTCGGATATCCGCTGGACCGGAAGACTCCAGATGCTGCTGGGAGACGGATACCGCGTGATCGAAGAGGGATGTAACGGCAGAACCTCCGTTTTCGAGGATCCCGTGGAGGGCTGGAAGACGGGGAAGGAGTATCTCAGGCCATGCCTTAATTCCCATAAGCCGGTGGATATCTTTATCCTGATGCTGGGAAGCAATGATCTGAAGGATGTATTCCATGCATCCGCGCAGGATATCGCAAACGGTGTAGCCGAGTTGGTGAAGATCATTCAGGAATTCACGAAGGAGAAGCAGGAGAAGGTACCTGAGATAATACTGATATCCCCCGCCGAGGTGGGTGAGGGAATCACGAACTCTCCTTTCTCCGAAAGCTTCAGCGAGGATCCCGTGGGACGTTCCAGGGAATTCCCGAAGTTGTACCGGCAGGTAGCCGAGACCTATGGCTGCAGATTCGTAAATGCAGCGGAGTATGTCAAGGCTTCAGAAGAGGATTCCCTGCATTTCACGCCGGAAAGCCATATAGCTCTGGCAGAGGCGCTGGCGGAGGAAGTCCGGAAAATCAAGTAACTGGGTGGCTCCCCATTTGCATGTATGTACATGCAGATGGGGTGTCCTTTTCAGAACGGATATGGTGTGATATACTTTCGGTGCAGAATACATCGGAATTTAGGAGAACGGAAGATGAAGATAATCGGTATGGACAGTTCCGGAAATGTGGCTTCGGTCGCTTACGTGGCGGACGGAGTTCTTGTTGCGGAATATACCATGAACCATAAGAAGACGCATTCCCAGACGCTGCTTCCCATGCTGGATCAGATCGTGCGGGATGCGGGCATTGAGCTTACTGAGATTGATGCCGTTGCCGTGGCAGCGGGACCGGGCAGCTTTACGGGACTCAGGATCGGTGCCGCAACGGTGAAGGGGCTGGGGCTTGCGCTGGAGAAGCCGGTGATCGCAATACCCACCTGTGAGGGGCTGGCTTATAATCTCAGCAGCGGCTGTTACTTTGCTCCGGCAGGAACCGGGACGGAGACGGATACAGGCTTTCCGGGTCTGGTGGTTCCGATCATGGATGCGAGGCGCGGGCAGGTTTATACGGGAATCTACCGGGTTGGTGGTATGGCCGGGAGATCCCTCGGACAGAGTCCTCAGGAAGACGGACAACCTGTCATCCTGAGCAGTGAGGCGAAGGATCCTGTCACTCCGTCGGAAGATTCTTCGGACAGCATTCTTAAAATGACAGGTTCACCGGTCACCGTCGTTGAGGACCAGATGGCTTTTTCGATCGAGGAACTGCTGGAGAAACTGGCTTCCTATGGCGAGCCGGTTACCTTTCTGGGAGACGGAGTGCCCGTCTTCCGTAAGACCATCGAAGAAACCTGCAGGGTACCATACGCCTTTGCACCCCCGCAGAGCGCATTGCAGCGGGCAGCATCGGTTGCGGCACTCGGAGAGTACTATGCAAAAGCGGATACAGAGGGCCGGTCGTCAGGAGAGGGTTCCTCTGCAACGGAAGCGGGAGATACAGCAGTTCGGGAAACTGCAGCCGGAAGGAACTCTGCCGGTGTACGGCACATGGTATCCGCAGATGATTTCAAACCCATCTACCTCCGGAAATCCCAGGCGGAGCGGGAGCATGAGGCAGCAGCCAAAGCCCGGCAGGCGCAGGATCTGGCAGATGTGGCCGCCATGGAGAAAGAGATGTTCTCCGATGCATGGTCCCTGGAGACTCTGACGGACAGCATCCGGTATCCCTACAATCATATCCTGCTCATTTCCACGGAAGGTGAGATCCGTCCGCTGGTATCCGAAGAGGATGTGGCGGATTCCTTTGTGGTCGGGGAAGAGGAGCAGAAGACTGCCGGGTATCTTATCTTCGCGGATCCCTCCGATGAGACGGAGCTGCACAGGATCGCGGTGCTTCCGGAGTTCCGGAGACATGGACTTGGGAAGCAGCTGATGGCGGAGCTTCTGCGCAGGACAGGGAATAAGAACACTCCGGTGTCTTCGACCGGGAAGCGTCAGGATCCGGATTCTGCGGAAGGTATGTTAGAGGCGGAACCTAAGAGCATTTTCCTTGAGGTTCGTGCCGGGAACGCAGCGGCCATCGCTCTTTATACCGCGTGTGAGTTCCGGGAGCTCGACCGCAGGAAGAATTACTACCGCGATCCGGAGGAGGATGCGGTGATCATGAAGAGGGACACGGAATCATAAGGAATCCGAAAACGGATGGATCTCTGACTGTTGGAGATATGACAGAAAAAAACATGGAGAAATTCGTTATAAAATATTTTATGGCGAATTTCTCTTTTTTTATGGCGAATAACTCTTGCGGAATGGCGAAAAAAGTATTATAAATAGAGTGAAGCGACGGGTCGAAGTATTATCGTGAGGTGATAACATGAGGTTTTCGAAGGAGAAAAAAGAAATCATTCTCTCGTATCTTCTGGAGAAGATCTCCGAGGGGAGAGAAGATGTTCCTCATCATGTGGCTGGGGAATTCGATATCAATCTGAATACGGTACATTCCTATATCACCGAACTGATCCAACAGGGAAAGATCAAACGGGTGAAGCGTGGCGAATATCAGTTGAATCATGAGCTGTATGAGTATCACTTCACAAGAAGTGATGGTTCGATGGATGATGATATGGCTATTCTGGGAGATGTGATCGAACCGCTGATCGAGACGTGTCCCGATCAGGTAAGAGGAATCTGGGATTATGCATTTTCGGAGATGATCAATAATGTGATCGATCATTCTGAGGCGGAAAATGTTTATATCACGGTCCTCCAAAATGTAAAGGAAACGACCATCATCATTCGGGACGACGGAATCGGGATCTTCCACAAACTGGCGGAGTATTATCATTTCAAGAGTTTTTCGGATATTGTGGCCGAGCTTTCCAAAGGAAAACTTACAACCGATGAACAGCATCACTCGGGAGAAGGCCTGTTCTTCACTTCCCGTTTGCTGGATACATTTTTCGTATACTCGGATGGCCATTATTATTCCAGAGACAAATACAGTAAAGAGTGGGAAGCATTTGTTCCGAAAGGGGAAATGAAGGGTACACTCGTATTCATGTCCCTGGCGAATAACAGCAGAAGATCCGCGAAAGAAGTATTTGATGCTTATACGGATGAGGATGGAGGATTTCAGCGGACGGAGGTTCGACTTTCGGCTGTTTTTGAAAATGCTCCGGTTTCCCGATCTCAGGCAAAACGCCTGTGCAACCGGTTGGAGGATTTCGAAGAGGTTGTCTTTGATTTTGAAGATGTAAGCTGGGCCGGACAGGGATTTATGCATCAGATATTTGTTGTATTCCTGAACCAGCATCCGGAGATCCGGTTGATTCCGGTCAATATGAATTCGGATGTAAATGTAATGCTGAAACATGTAAACCCCGACTTTGCAAAAAAGCAAATGGGGAGTTAGAAAGAAGAGGAAATTATAGAGTATGTTGGATATTTGTCTGCTCGGCTGCGGCGGTATGATGCCGCTCCCCAACCGGGCCCTCACATCCCTGATGGTGAGATATAACGGAAGCACTGTAATGATCGACTGCGGCGAAGCGACGCAGCTCACCGTGCGGCGGCAGGGCTGGAGCTTTAAGCCCATCGACGTGCTGCTGGTGACACACTTCCACGCAGACCATATCAGCGGACTTCCGGGTCTGCTTCTCACCATGGGAAATGCAGAGCGTACAGAACCCCTTACCATCGTGGGCCCGCCGGGGGTGGAGCGTGTGGTGAACAGCCTCCGGGTGATCGCGCCGGAGCTTCCCTTCCCGATCCGTTTTGTGGAGCTGCATGAGAAGGAAGAGGTAATGAACCTGGTGGGTCTCAAGGTGACAGCCTTTAAGGTGAACCACAATATCACCTGCTACGGCTACAGTATCGAGCTGGCCCGCAGCGGGAAGTTTGATGTGGAAGCCGCCCGGGCTCTCGGGCTTCCGGTACAGCTCTGGAATCCTCTGCAGAAGGGGAATACTGTTACCTACGAGGGTAAGGAATACACCAGCGACATGGTAATGGGTGCGGACCGGAAGGGTCTGAAGGTGACCTACTGCACGGACACCCGTCCGATTGCCTCGATTGCAGAGCATGCAGCAGGCTCGGATCTTTTCATCGCCGAGGGCATGTACGGAGATCCCGAGGAATTGAAGAAGGCGAAAGAGAAGAAGCATATGACTATGTACGAGGCAGCGGAGCTGGCGAAGACCGCAGATGTTGCAGAACTTTGGCTCACACATTTCTCCCCGTCCCTGATCAAGCCGAAGCAGTACCTGGACAAGGTGCGGGAAATCTTCCCCAGGACCGAGATGGGTAAGGACCGCATGACGAAGGTCCTGAACTTCGAGGACGAGGAAGAGTGAAAAATGTTAATGAACAGAGCAGTTGATGCTGCACCGGAAGGAGTAAGGCAGATCGAAGAAGAGGAGGATACTATGGCCAGAACCAGATTTGCACTCAGCTGCGCGCTGAGACACATTTTCTTTAATGATTTCGGACTCGACAGAACCTTCATCATGAAGGATCTTGCGGCGCTTGTGATCTACTATGCCGACGATACGACGCCGGCGGATATCATGGTGAATTACGAGAAGTTAACGGAGTGGCAGCTTCGGTATGAGCTGGTGAAGCAGTTCGAGATCAATGAAGGGGAAACCACCATCGAGCGGATCGTCAATGAACTGAGCCTGATCAACGTAACGGCACTGATACAGTTCGTTAAGGAGAAGGCAACGGCGGCAGGGGATCTGACACTGGAGAAGGTGAAAGGCGATAATGATAAGTGGTAAGCTGTTTCGCCGGCTGGAAAAAAGGTAAGGAAACCGATAACGATAAAACAGAAAGAGACGAGGCAGAACATGAGCACCGATACAGCAACGAAAAAGGAAAGTAAGGATGTCACGATCCTGGGCATTGAGTCCTCGTGCGACGAGACGGCGGCAGCGGTGGTGGTGAACGGAAGAGAGGTCCGGTCAAATGTGATCTTCTCCCAGGTTCCGCTCCACACGCTGTACGGCGGCGTTGTGCCGGAGATCGCATCCAGGAAGCATATCGAAAAAGTGAATCAGGTGATCCGGAAGGCCATGGCGGATGCGGAATGCAGCTGGGAAGACCTGGATGCCATTGCCGTAACCTACGGACCGGGTCTGGTGGGGCCGCTTCTTGTGGGCGTCGGCGCAGCGAAGGCCATCGCCTATGCGAAGCAGATCCCGCTGGTGGGTGTCCATCATATCGAGGGACACATCTCCGCCAACCTTATCGAGCATCCGGAGCTGGAACCGCCGTTTATGTGCCTGGTGGCCTCCGGCGGACATTCGCATATTGTTCTGGTGAAGGATTACGGAGTTTACGAGATCATCGGACAGACCCATGATGATGCAGCGGGAGAGGCCTTCGACAAGGTGGCACGGGCCATTTGGCTGGGGTATCCCGGCGGACCGAAGGTGGATAAGCTGGCGAGGGAGGGAGATCCCCATGCCATCGAGTTCCCGCGGGCCGTGATCGAGGGAGCACCCTATGACTTCTCCTTCAGTGGTCTTAAATCTGCGGTGCTGAACTATCTGAACGGTTGTGAAATGAAGCATATCCCCTATAACAAGGCGGATGTGGCTGCGTCCTTCCAGCAGGCAGTGATCGATGTGCTGTCGGAACGTTCCGTGAAAGCGGCGAAGGACTATGGAGTAAATACCCTGGCTCTGGCCGGTGGTGTGGCGGCAAATACGGGTCTTCGGACAGCCATGCAGGAGCGTGCTGCCGCAGAAGGGATCGGTTTCGTCTGCCCGTCATTTATCTTCTGTACAGACAACGGCGCCATGATAGGCGCCGCCGGGTATATCGATTACAGGAGGGGGATCCGGGATGATCTGTCATTGAATGCGGTACCGGGTCTTCCCATTGGAGCCAGGTAGGATATCCGCGCCCGATTCGAGTAATGCAGTTCGTATGGATGCAGTGAATTGGTAAGCGTGATCCGATCC
This sequence comes from Eubacterium sp., assembly GCA_017437905.1. Taxonomy (GTDB): domain Bacteria; phylum Bacillota; class Clostridia; order Lachnospirales; family Lachnospiraceae; genus Eubacterium_Q. Next base: position 23,949 of record JAFRWY010000024.1, on the reverse strand, counting down.
GGCAGGAATGCTGTAGTTTGGTGGGTATGTTGCGATTCGTCTGTGATGTTGCAGTTTGGTACAGGCGTTGTAACGATATAGCTGCTACAGTCTGGCGTAGCTCTGACGCAGCGCCGCTTTCTTCGGAAGATGCATAGACATAACCCGGTGATAGGCCGCCAGGTTCATCAGCATGGCGCCGGACCAGGCTGCAACCTCAGCCCAGGCGGTTGCCTGGAAACCGATGGTTCCCATGAAGAATGCGATGGTCAGGATCCGCAGGACCATTTCCAGGATGCCGGAGCACATGGGTACGAAGGGGAAGCCCATGCCCTGTACGGCACTTCGGAATACGAAGAGGAAATCCACGAAGATCATCATCATACCGGTGAGGGGAAGGTAGGCTTCCACGAGCCGGATCGAGCTTTCACCCTCCAGAAGGAAGGTGGCCAGCTGGTGCGGGAAGAATACCATGATACTTCCGAGGAGGAGGTATGACACGAGAGCGACCCGAAGGCAGACACGGAGGCCTTCGCGGATCCTCTCGTATTCTTTTGCGCCGAAGTTCTGGCTGGTGTAGGCACTCATGGCGTTTCCTACGGTAAATGCCGGATTCATGTAAAGGTTGTTGTATTTGCTGCATACGGAGTAGGCGCTGGTGTAAACCACGCCGTAGCCGTTTACGAAGAACTGTACCACCATACACCCGATGGCGGTGATGGAATTCATGAATGCCATGGGCAGGCCGTTCTTCAGAAGACCGAAATAGAGGGACTTCTCATTCCGGAAATCCTCCCGGTGCAGGCGAATGATCTCGATCTTCACCAGCTGCCGGATGCAGATCAGAGAGGATATGATCTGGGAGATTACGGTTGCGATGGCCGCACCCTCCACGCCGGTGTGCAGGATAAAGATGAAGAAGGAATCCAGCCCCAGATTCAGAACCGAGGATACAAGGATCGCCTTGAGGGGCGTTTTGCTGTCGCCCAGGGAACGGAGCATTCCGGAGGATACATTATACGCGATGGCGGAGAAGAGTCCTGCGAAGATCACACGGCCGTAACGCAGGCTGTCATCCATGATCACTTCATCCGTCCGGAGCAGCCGCAGTGCGGAGGGAAGCAGCAGCTGGCTGAGCAGTGTAAGAAGGATCGTCAGCGCCAGTGCCAGCTGGATGGTGGATGCGATATTTCTGCGAAGTCTGTCATACTGCTTTGCGCCGAAGCTCTGTGCGATCAGGATACCGAAGCCGTTGGAGAGGCCCAGGGAGAATCCGATGATCAGGAAGAAGAGGGACCCCATATTGCCCACAGCGGCCAGTGCGTTGTCGCCCAGTCCCTTTCCGACGATCAGTGTATCGACAAAATTATATAATTGCTGAAGCATGCTGGTCATAAGCAGCGGCCAGAAGAACTTCAGGATGAGCCGGGTCGGACTTCCCTTTGTGAAGTCGGATACGGTGCTTTTGCTTTTCATAGCTGTCTTTTCCAAGATGTATCAGTCCTTTCCTATACCGTAAAACGGGTGTAAGTTCCGTGTATGTCTGTATGCGCATTTAATCACGATTCCAAATGATTGTTTTACAGATTTATACTGTTTTTTTAAAATCTATGGCATAATCTTTGCCTTCATGATATGATATGAACGTGGGGTTTTAAGTGGATTGTTTTTCTGTCAAATATCTGTCATGGAGCCTTTATTTCCGGCGGTTGACGGGGGACATCCGAAGGGGGCGGACAGGTTGTCCGGAGGTATCAATATGAACACAAATCGGGAACTGGATTACAGACTCTATATCCAGAGGGACGAGGAATTCGTCCGGACGGATGTCAGGCAGGAATTCTCGCGATATGAGACCATTGTGAGCGGGGATGTGGAGAAGGCAAAGAGGAACTATGCTGAGGTAAGGGGAAACTTTTTCGAGGGGAAGGGCGTCCTGTCGCAGAATCCTCTCCGGAACAGCATTTACCATCTGGTGGTGTCGATCGGTGTGATCGCCAGGATGTGTGTGGAGGCGGGGCTTCCGCATTCGGAGGCATACACCATCAGTGATATCTATATTCAGAAAGCGGATGTGTCGAAGACCGTGGATGAGGTGCTGGACCTGCTGGGCCAGGCGCATGTGGATTTCGCGGAGCGGATGCGGAAGCTCCGGAAGACAACGGGGAAATATTCCCTCTATGTGCGGCACGCCATCGACTATATCTACGATCATCTGCACCAGCCCCTGAAGATGGAGGAGCTGGCGGAGAAGGAGGGGCTGAGTCCCGGCTACTTCTCGAAGCTCTTTGCGAAGGAGGTTGGGACCACGGTGAAGGCCTACATCCTCCAGGTGAAGGTCCGGACGGCGGCAAATATGCTGGGGAATCTGGATTATTCCATCTCGGATATAGCATATTCCCTGGGTTTTTCCTCCCAGAGTGCCTTTACCACGGCCTTTAAACAGCTGATGGGACAGACGCCGGCGGCCTACCGCAGCGGACGGGAGTATATCCGGATGACGTGACCCGGCGGTTTCTTTTCGGGGAATGATGGATTTACGGCACATTTCCTTTGCATTTCCCGTATGAAAGGTTTGACACGGGATTCATGTTTGACGTAAAATATTCATTAGATTTATTTACATGTTGTTTTGGGGAGATCGTAAGATTATCACCACTATTTAAGAAGGAGGGGGACATGAAGAACAAGAGACTGAAAGCTGCGCTCCTCATGCTTGCACTGGGAATTATGGTGCCTGCAGCGACCATGGATACGGAAGCTGCGGAGGCCGACGTATCCCAGGTGGAGGCGGAAGCGGAGGTGTCCGGAACAGAAGCGGACGAGAGTGTTGCGGCGGTGGATGAAACCGGTGCGGCAGAGGCTGTGGATTCGGAAGAGGAAGCAGCAGAAGAGACTGCGGTGACCCAGGATGGCTGGGTGGATGAAGAAGGCGGAACCCGGTATTATGTGGACGGCTCCTATGTGTCCCGGACGGTCATGCAGATCGACGGGTATCTCTACGGATTCGCGGAGGATGGATTTCTGCATAAAGACGAACCCTTCACCATCTTTGATTATACCACGTATGAGACACATCATTACCGTGCACGGGCAACCGGCCGGCTTTATGTGAATGCATGGGCGCAGGATGAGTACGGCAATTACTTCTATTACGGTGAGGACGGCATAGCTGCAAGAGGTCTCCTTACCGTTGCCAAGAAGCAGTATTACTTTGACTACGAAGGCCGGCTCATGAAGAATTCCACGGTCAGGGTGGAGGATACCTGGTATGCTCTCGACTCGGAAGGTGTTGCCGCCGTGATCGGGAAAACAGCAGGCTGGCATAAGGTAAACGGAAAGTATTATTATATCGAGGAACTTGATCAGGATGGACAGAAGGTTCTTTCACTTGCCACGAACAAGACTGTTCAGGTAAAGAATGCATGGTATGCCTTTGACGGATCGGGTATCATGTATGAGAAATCACACGCCTGGGTGTGGGATCCGGAGGAGCACACCACAAAGCATTGTTTCGCTGCAAAGGGCGGACAACTTCTGGTCAACCAGTGGCTGCATGAAGGATACAACTCCTACTACTTCGGAGCGAAGGGCGCGGCTGTGAACGGAGTTACGGTTATCAATGATAAGAAGTACTATTTCAGTGACGGCCGGCTGGTCACGGATACGACCATCGAAGACGGTGAGAAGTGCTATATCATTGACGAGAACGGAAATTGCTACGATGCAAAGAATAACGGCTGGACTACTGTCAACGGTGACAATTACTATGCGAAGGATTCTCATTTATATAGGTATTCGGTTCAGAAGATCGGTACGAAGTTCTACGGATTCGGCTGGAACGGCCGGATGTATGATGATGAAGAGTTCCAGCTGACTGATAACGATGGCATCGTTCGTTATTACCGTGCAAAGGCAGGCGGGGAACTGTATGTCAGCGCATGGTACGGAAACTACATGTATACAAAGAATGCGTATGCACCGGATGGTTTCCAGACCATAGGCGGCAAGAAGTATTTCTTCCGGGGCGGCATGGCAATTTCGGATGAGTATTTTGCACTGGACGGGAAGCTCTATCATGCGGATTCCAAGTGCATCGTGACCGAGATCACGAAGAACGGCTTCTTCTATGAGGATGCCAACCGCTGTGACTTTGTCTGTGTGGAAAACAATGCACTTTTAAAGAACGCATGGAAGAAGTCCGGTAAGAACTATTACTATTTCGGTGAAGACGGATACGCTTACCGTTACGGAGCGCATCAGGTGGACGGAAAGTATTACTACTTCAATCAGGACGGTTCCATGGTTTCCGGCGGCTGGGTGAAGGATAGGAATATGACCCACTATGTGTCCGGCTCCGGAGCATTGCTTACCGGTGATCAGAAGATCGACGGCAAGTGGTACCGCTTCGATTCGGAAGGAATGATGCTGACCGGTCCGGTTGAGTCCGAAACGGGGATCAATTTCTACGGTCTGGACGGCGTCTGGATCGCAAAGGCGAAGAACGGCTGGAACGAGGTCAACGGTTCCTGGTATTATCTGCAGGACGGTCAGATTGCAACCGGAATGCGTACCATCGGAAAGCAGACCTATTACTTCGACTACGATGGACGGATGATGACGGATTTCACCATCTGGGAAGACGGAATGAAGATCTTTAACAGTAAGGGTTATCAGGTTAAGAAGGGCTGGTATGAGCTGCAGGGCCGGTGGTACTATGTGGATCCCGAAACCGGAAATCTGGTAACCGGTACGGAGAAAGAGATCAACGGCAAAACCTACAAATTCAATTATGAAGGAATGGTTGTCCGGGATGTTGTGGAGCAGATGACCGCCATCAGCATCGCATCCTCCGGTGAGGTTACCGCAAAGAAGGAATTTGCTGACGGCTGGACACTGCATGGCGGAACCTACTATTATTACAAAAACGGACTTCCCTTTACCGGCTGGGTCGGTGATTGCTACGTAAAGGGCGGCGAAATGATGCGGAATACCTATACACCCAGCGGTTACTGGGTAGGGCAGACCGGTGCATATCAGAAGACTGCCGGCTGGATCAAAAACGTGGACGGAACGAAGAACGGAATGTATGCGAAGTCCGGTGGAAAGCTTGCCAAGGATGAATGGCTGCAGATCGGCGGTAAGTGGTATTATTTCTACAATTACAACTGTGTATCCGGTGCCCGGTATATCGATGGTATCTGGTACATTTTCGATGACAACGGAATCTATCAGGTGAAGGTCGGCAAGATCCTTCCGGACGGATGGAAGAAGGCAGGAAATGATTACTATTACTTCAAGGGCGGAGCGCTTGTAAATGGTGCGCTGACCATCGACGGTAAGGAGTATTCCTTCAGCGACAGCCGTCTGCTGACAGGACCCGGATTTGTCCGGACTTACCACAGGATGAATTATTACCACGAGAACGGACAGTACTACGCAACCGCAAAGGGAGCAACTGCAAAATACACCGGCTGGAAGCAGATCGATGGAAAGTGGTATTATTTCCAGGCAGGTTACAAGGTGGACTTCGGAGGCTGGCTCCTGTCCGGCAGGAAACTGTATTATCAGAAGTATGACGGACTGGCAACCGGCATCCAGCTGATCCAGGGCAAGCTGTATAAGTTCGATTCCGACGGCGTGCTGGTTAAGACCTTTAATTACGAATCAGGCTGGAAGCAGATCGAAGGCAACTGGTATTATTTCCATAACGGAGAGGCTGTTTCGAATGGGATTGTAACCTCCGGAGGAAAGACCTACCTCTTCGACGGTGAGGGTAAGCTGGCGCTGAATCAGCACGTCGGATACTATCACTCTGATTCCAACGGCGTGATCTTAAGAAACACCCTGAAGCAGATCGACGGACATTATTACTACTTCGGTGCAGATGGAAAGTCTTATTACGGCGTATGGAAGATCGGCGGTAAGATCTACTACTTCGATTATTAAAAAGCAGCACAGGAAACCTGGAGGAGCATATGGCTGAAAAGAACAAGGTGGTCCGGGCCAAGAAGGCGAAGGACACGAAGAAGGTAAAGCAACCGAAGCCGCCGAAGCAGAAGAAGGAGAAGCGGTCCGTAAAGAGAGAGCGGAAGGCCTACGAGAAGGCATTGAAGAAGACCAGTGCCGAGAAGACGCTGTCGCTCATCGCCATCGGGCTGGCTGTGGTCAGCGCGGTATTTACCGCTCTGACGGACATGATCGGCAAGGACAAGGAAGAATAAGGTTACCGGGAGGGGACGTTCTATGGGACGTCCCCTCTTTTTCTTGCATAACAATGTAGAAAATGCTAAAATACAACTACCTATGGGCTTTTATCCATTTAAAAGCCTAAGAACATGAAAGGACAAAAGGAAAATGAGCAAAAGTTTTGACGATCTTTTAGCTATGGTGAAGCAGTGCCCGAAGAAGAAGGTTTCCGTGGCAGTTGCGCAGGACAATGAGGTGCTTCTGGCAGTTAAGGCCGCAAAGGAGCAGGGAATCGCAGACAGCATCCTGGTGGGTGATGCGGACAAGATCGCTCCCATCGCTGCAGAGCTGAACATGAATCTGGATGATTATGAGATCATCGATGTGAAGGATCCCATCGAGGCTGCACGTACTGCAGTTCAGCAGGTGCATGACGGAAAGGCCGATATGTACATGAAGGGCCTGATCGATACGAAGGACTTCCTTCGCAGCGTACTGGATAAGGAAGTAGGACTCCGGACCGGACGTCCCCTGTCCCATGTATGTGTATTCGAGACCGAGGGCGTGGATCATCTGCTCTTCCTGACGGATGTGGCATTTGTTCCGTATCCGACGCTTGAGGACAAGGCAAATATCATCCGCAATACCGTTGAGATCTGCAATGCCTGCGGTATCGAGAACCCGAAGGTGGCACCGCTGGCAGCCGTTGAGGTCGTAAATCCGAAGATGCCTGCAACCGTAGATGCAGATCAGCTGACCAAGATGAATGAGGCCGGTGAGATCACAGGCTGCATCGTGGACGGCCCGCTGTCCATGGATCTGGCTACCTGCCCGGAGGCTGCACAGCATAAGGGGGCATCCGGACGTAAGATCGTCGGTGATGCAGATGTACTTCTCTTCCCGGATATCCATGCAGGAAACATTCTGTACAAGGGACTGGTTCATTTCTCAAAGAGCAAGAACGGAAACCTGATCACAGGTACCGCAGCACCGGTTATCCTGACCTCCAGATCCGATTCCTTCGAGGTGAAGGTGAACAGCCTGGCGCTGGGCGCACTGGTGGCGGATTCGCTGAAGAAGAACGCATCGATGTAAGTGTCATAGCCCGGCGATGCCCCGCCGGCGGGGCAGGATTGCGGAAGCAGCGAAGCAGCGGAGCAATCCGTATATCGTTGTAACACAGAATAAAGGAGAAAAATCATGGCAATCAAATCACTTATTATCAATCCGGGTTCCACCTCCACCAAGCTTGGTATCTTCGAGGATGAGACCCTGCTGTTTGAAGAGACACTGCGCCACACCACAGAGGAGATCGCGCAGTTTGACAAGATCGTAGACCAGAAGGATTTCCGTAAGAAAATGATCCTGGATTTCCTGGCTGCGAAGGACGTGGATGTTAAGAGCTTCGACGTGATCGTAGGACGCGGCGGCCTTCTGAAGCCGATCCCCAGCGGAACCTACGCCGTAACGGACGAGCTGGTTCATGACCTGGAGATCGCACGGGGCGGCGAGCATGCTTCCAACCTGGGTGGTATCCTGGCCAGAGAGATCGCAGATGAGATCGGTGTTCCGTCTTATATCGTTGACCCGGTTGTTGTTGACGAACTGATGGACATCGCCCGCGTATCCGGTGTTCCGGAGCTTCCCCGTGTCAGCATCTTCCATGCGCTGAACCAGAAAGCGGTTGCAAAGCGCTATGCGAAGGAGATCGGAAAGCCCTACGAGCTGCTGAACCTGATCGTTGTTCACATGGGCGGCGGTGTATCTGTCGGCGCTCATACCGGCGGCAAGGTAGTGGATGTATTCAACGCACTGTCCGGCGACGGCGCATTTTCACCGGAGCGTGCAGGTGCAGTTCCTCCGGGAGCGCTGGTTGATATGTGCTTCTCCGGCAAGTACGAGAAGAAGGATATCATGAAGATGCTGATCGGTAACGGCGGCTTCAATGCATATCTCCACACAAATGATGCGCGTGAGGTTGCAAAGATGGCTGAGACCGATGCGTATGCAAAGACAGTTTTCGATGCATTTATCCTGCAGGTAGCCAAGGATATCGGCTCCATGGGTGCAGTTCTGTCCGGTAAGGTTGACCAGATCATCCTGACCGGCGGTATCGCTTACGGTAAGTATGTGACCGAGGAGATCGCAAACCGCGTGAAGTTCATTGCTCCGGTAACAATCTATCCGGGCGAGGATGAGCTGCTTGCGCTTGCACAGGGTGCACTCCGCGTTATGAACAAGGAAGAGAATGCGATGGTTTACTAAGATCGCAGTTGTTTTTTTGGGAGGATGGATATGGACGAGCAGAACAGGAATCCATATGAGGAGAGCATGAATAACGGCAGCAATGCCGCACAGAGCGGAAATCCCTACGGTGGTGTGCCGACCAACGGCGCACCCCAGGGAACTCCCTTTGCACAGAGTCAGAACGCTTACGGCGCATCAAAACAGGGTGGTAATCCCTACGGTGGCGCACAGCAGGGAACAAATCCCTACGGCGCACAGCAGGGAGCGAACCCGTATGCACCGAAGAATCCCTACGGAGGCGCGGCTCAGGGAGGAAATCCCTATAGCACGTCCCAGCAGGGCGGTAATTCCTATGGCGGTGCACAGCAGGGCACAGATCCCTATGGTGCATCCCGGCAGGGAGCAAACCCGTATGCACCGAAGAATCCTTATGCAGGTGCGGGTCAGGGAGGAAATCCTTACAGCACTACGCAGCAGGGAGCGGATCCGTATGCTGCGAAGAACCCTTACGCATCGGCCGGACAGGGCAGTGCTCCCTACGGTGCAGGACAGGCAGATCCTTACGGCGCTTCCCGGGGAAGCGATTCCTACGGTGGAGTGGCACCGGAGCCCCCCAAGCCACCGAAGAAGAAAATGTCCCGCAAGATGAAGGCACTGATCTTCGGAGGCGTCGGTCTGGCAGCTCTGGCAGTCGGTCTTTATTTCCTGTTTACGCTTGTGATCTTCCCGCCGAAGAAGACGTTGGATACCGCATTTGAGAATTCCTTCAAGCTGGGGTCGTCTTCGCTCGCGGAACAGTTTCTGAAGACACCGCTGACGAAGGAACTGGGTTTCGATACCCTGAATGAGAACTTCAAAAAATCCGGCGGCTATTTTGCTTTGGATCTGGACCTCGGAGATATGGGCGGCACGAAATCCGGCAAGACCGAGCTGAAGGCGGAATGCGTGGTCGACCGCAATGCAAAACAGTTGTCGGCAGAAGGATATCTGGTTCAGAACGGCGAGAATCTCGTTGAGTCCGAGATCCACGGTGACGAGGAACTGACCTACGTAACCGTGAAGGATCTGATGAACGGATATATTGCCATCAGTAACAAGAATGTCATTTCATCACTGAAGAACTCCCAACTGGTGGATTCCGCATCGCTGAAGGCGCTGGATATGCTTCCGGATTTCAGCATAGATTACTTTGGTGAAGGCCCCATCATTTCCGGACTCTCCGGTCTCGGTGACTGGGATTTCACGAAGGACCTCTGGGATAAGTCCAAGGTCAGCCGTGCGGGAAGTGAGAGTATCACCATCGGCTCGGATTCCGTCAAGGCGTCGAAATATGAGGTTACGATCCCGAAGGAAACTCTGCAGGATGCGATCGGCAAGCTGATGGATCAGGTTGTTTCGGCTATGGACAGTGACCAGTATTCGGATTATCTGTCACAGGCCGGTGTTACCGCTTCCCAGCTGAAGCAGCTGCTGGAGCAGTACCGTTCCGTGATCAAGAGCATGATCACGGATGACTTCATCTACTATGCATATGTATATGAGGATAAGGTCATTTCCCTGAAGGCAAATGGGACGCTTAAGCTGTCCGGCATATCTCTGGATTATAACTTTGATATGGTGGTATATGCGGATGATGAGAAGTCGGCCTTTACCCTGAATGGTTCCGTAGGTATCATGGGGCAGACCGTAGATTTCTCTGCCGGTGTTACCTCCAAGAAGTCCGGGAACAGTTGTGTGACGGAGCTGAACGGAAATCTTACCATGGCAGGAAGGGATTATATGCGGGTGAACTACAGTCACACCTACGATCCTTCCACGAAGAAGATCTCGGGTTCCGGTACTGTACAGGCGGAAGGCTCCACGGTTCTGACCCTGAACCTGGAGGGTGAGGTGACGGAGCTTACCCAGGGACAGTCCGTTACCATCGATCTTACAAAGATTGCCGTCCGTATGGATAAGAATGAGGTTGAAGGTGCCGTGAAACTGACGATCAGCACACTCGATGCTTCCGGAAAGTCCGTGAATGCGCTGGATTCCTCCAAGAAGGTGGTAAATGCATTTACGGCTTCCAGGGAAGAGATCGCAACCGTGATCGATCCGAACAGCGAAGGGTACAAGACCTTCATGGAACGCCTGCAGAAATGGGAGAAGGATCACTGATAAGAGTTAAAGGAGTTACCACATGATCGATTTTAATATAGGTATTATGGGGGCCGGACATATTGCCGGCAAGATCGCCGAGACGATCGAGAAGCTGGACGGCTTCCGGATCGCGGCCATTGCATCGAAGGATCAGGGCCGTGCGGATGAATTCGCAGCAAAGTACGGGATTGAAAAGGCCTACGGACGTTACGAGGATCTGCTGAAGGATCCGGAGATCGAACTGGTCTATATCGCATCCGTTCATGCGGCGCATCCCTTCATGGCAGTGGAAGCGCTGAAGGCCGGTAAGCCGGTACTTGTGGAGAAACCGCTTTCCTACAATGCCAAGACGGCACAGACCGTGATGGCATTTGCCCGGCAGCAGAAGCTCTTCTGTGCCGAGGCCATGTGGACCCGGTATATGCCGCTGACGCTGCATTTCAAGGAGCTGATCGATCAGAAGGTGATCGGTGAGATCCGTCATGCGACGGCAACCCTCGGTTACAAGCTGATCGACAAGCCGCGTCTGCTCCGTCCGGAGCTGGCAGGCGGTGCGCTTCTGGACATCGGCATTTATCCGCTGTCTTTGATCTTCCTGGCTATGGGAGACTTCCCGGTCAGCTGTGCATCTTCCATCAACCGTCTGTCCAGTAATGTGGACGCCATCGATACGATCCATATGAATTTCTCGCAGGGACGGATGGCTACGGCATTTACAACCATGATGTACGAGCTGGATAACCGTGCTGTCTTCTACGGAACGAGAGGACGGATCGAGGTAGAGGGAACAAATCTTCCGACACGGGTCCGTGTCTACGGAGAGAACGGAGAGATCCTTGAGGAGACCATGCCTCCGGAGTCGCAGATCACCGGCTACGAGTACGAGTTCCTGGCGGCAAGAAATGCCATCATCATGGAGAAGCCCGAACCGGCTGAGATCACACATATCGAAACACTCCGCATGCTGCAGTTCATGGACCAGCTGCGTGAGAACTGGAAGATCTTCTTCCCGCTTCCGGAAGAACCGAAGCCGGAGGAACCGGAGAAGAGTGACGATCCGAAGAAAAGCGAGTAACGGATCACAGGAATAAAAAACACATGCCTTCATGTTTTCATGAAACGGCATGTGTTTTTTTCTGTATGGTCCTGCGAAATAAGCGTCTTCTTGGTGAATCGCAGGTTGCCGGAGCGGTATGTTTTAACTCAGGGCCTTCGCCAGTGCTTCCAGCGGGATCTGTCCCGGGGCGGATGCTGCGCTTACGGTTCCGAAGGTAAAGGCACTTCCGAGCTTTGCGCCTTCGGTCCTTGTCTTCTCCCCCAGTTTGGTCATGGAGATCAGTACCACCGGTTTTGTAATGGGCTGTGCCGCACGTCCTTTTTTGATCTGGTCCGTCAGTTCCAGGATCCGGTGGACATCGAACTGTGTCTTCGGGGTTACCGCGATCTTCAGGATGTCGCCCCCCAGCTGTTCCATATCCCAGAGGATCTCTTCCAGATCCTTCGTATGCGGTGTTTCTTCGAAATTATGATAGGAGAGGACCACGCCGATCCCCAGATCCTTGGCTTTGGTTGCGGTCCGGACCACCCGGTAATTGCCGGACAGCAGCTCCACATCCAGAAGATCGATGTATCCGCTGACCATGGCCCATGCATAAATGTCATCCAGCATGCTGCCTGCCCGGTCATGACGGAGTTCTCCGCCTTCCTCTTCCGTCCGGAAGGTAAAGAGCAGAAGCCGGTCTTTGTGTTGTTCCTTTAATTTCTTCAACAGCTCCGTAAGAAGCGTCTGGTTACAGATATTGTCATAATAATCCGCACGGAACTCCACGATATCAACGCACGGTGCCGGACGGATCCCCGCCTGAACCAGACGTTCCGCCTCCCGCTCGATGGCTTCGGATTGTTCCAGAATCTCCGCATCCGACCTTCCGATGACCGGAACGCAGATCTTCGGCACTTCGTCCCCCAACGAAATGTTGTTGATCATGATCTTATTCATCTAAAATCACCTGCCTGAATCATCAAGTGTCAAACTAACCTTCTGATTCTCATGATACCACAGGCGGTTTTACTTGTCACATGGATTTTTCGTAAATCAGACGATGAACGTAGAATGGAAGGCGCCGCATTTCGCCTGTGGCCGCCCGGAAGGAGATACGGGTGGGGGGATTCTCCCGCTGAGATAAACAAAAATTCACTTGCGTACCACATCCGTAAAAGGTATGATAGAGGGTGATTTTCTATACAGAATATATCCGGAATGACAAAGAACAGACAGAGGTTTCACATGATCAAACGACTCGGTAAAGAAGTTGGTGAATTTAAGAGGGACTCCATCCTGACCCCGTGTTTTATGATACTGGAGGTCATTTTCGATGTGCTGATCCCCATGTTTATGGGCAAACTGATCGATCTCTCCGAGGGGGAGGACGTGAATATGGGGAGGATCCTGATGTATGGCGGGATCATGCTTCTCATGGCGGGCGGTGCGCTCTGGGCAGGTATCATGGGCGGAAAATACGGTGCGCGGGCATCGGCCGGCTTTGCCCGGAATCTGCGCCGGTCCATGTACCGGAACATCCAGACCTATTCCTTTGCCAATATTGACAAATTCTCCACGTCCAGTCTGGTGACCCGTCTTACCACGGACGTGACAAATGTGCAGAACGCTTATCAGATGCTGCTCCGGATGGCGACCCGTGCGCCTTCCAACCTGATCATCAGTATGACGGTGGCCTTTACCATCAGTCCGAAGGTGGCATTTGTGTATCTCGGAGCCGTGGTCTTCCTGATCCTTATGGCATGCCTCATCATTCCGAAGGTAACGAAGATCTTCAGCGAAGCATTTCCGAAGTACGATAAGATGAATGAAAGCGTGCAGGAGAACATCACCGGTATCCGCGTGGTGAAGGGTTTTGTGCGTGAAGAGCATGAGAAGGAGAAGTTTAAAACCACCAGCAGCATGATCTACAAGATTTTCTCCAAGGCGGAGAAGCTGATGGCAACCATCGCTCCCCTTATGCAGAGTACCGTATATTTCTGTATCCTGATGGTCAGCTGGGTCGGAGCGAAGATCATCGTGAATTCCGGCGAGGCGGAGCTTACCACCGGGAACCTGACACAGCTGCTTACCTACTGCATGCAGATCCTGATGAGCCTTATGATGCTCTCCATGGTGGTGGTCATGATCACCATGTCCGTACCCAGCGCGAAGCGTATCTACGAGGTGCTGAAGGAGGAGAGCGCGCTCAGGAATCCGGAGGAGCCGGTTACCGAGGTGGAGGACGGAAGCATCCGTTTCGACGATGTGGATTTCCGATACAATGATACTGCTGAGGCGCCTGTGCTGCAGGATGTGACCCTGGAGATCCGGTCCGGAGAGACCATCGGTATCATCGGAGGAACCGGAAGCTCCAAGACCAGCTTCGTGAATCTGATCAGCCGTCTCTACGACGTCAGTCAGGGAACGGTCTATGTGGGCGGCAGGGACGTCCGCTCCTACGACCTGAAGGTACTGCGTGACCAGGTGGCCGTGGTTCTTCAGAAAAATGTACTCTTCTCCGGTACCATTCTGGAGAATCTGCGCTGGGGCAATCCAAATGCGACTCTGGAGGAGTGTATGGAAGCATGCCGGCTGGCCTGTGCGGACGAATTTATCGAGAATTTCCCCCAGAAATACGATCTTGTACTGGAGCAGGGAGCCACGAATCTGTCCGGCGGACAGAAGCAGCGGCTCTGTATCGCCCGTGCACTCTTAAAGAAACCGAAGGTACTGATCCTGGACGACAGCACCAGTGCGGTGGATACCACAACGGATGCGAAGATCCGGAAGGGCTTCCGGGAGTTTATCCCGGAGACCACGAAGCTGATCATCGCACAGCGTATTTCCAGCGTCATGGATGCGGACCGGATACTGGTTCTGGAAAACGGCCGTGTCAGCGGCTTCGGAACCCATGCGGAGCTGCTGGAGACAAATGCCATCTACCGGGATGTCTACGAATCGCAGCAGGGCGGCAGCAAAGACTTTGATGAGGGAGGCGCGCTATGACGAAGTCATCCACAAATCGCGCCGACCGACGAGCCGCCGAGCGAAGCGAGGGGGCAATACATTGTTAGGGGAGGCGCGTTATGACGAAGTCATACACAAATCGCGCCGACCGACGAGCCGCTGAGCGAAGCGAGGGGGCAATACATTGTTATGGGAGGCGCGCTATGACGAAGTCATCCACAAATCGCGCCGACCGACGAGCCGCTGAGCGAAGCGAGGGGGCAATACATTGTTATGGGAGGCGCGTTATGACGAAGTCATACACAAATCGCGCCGACCGACGAGCCGCCGAGCGAAGCGAGGGGGCAATACATTGACAAGGGAGGCGTAAACGAATGGCAGGGCCGAATAAAAGAGTACCGCGGGGCATGAAACCCACCGTTCAGAATCCGGGCAAGATCCTGAAACGGCTGATGGGGTATGTCTTCCGTTTTTATAAAGTTCATATGATCACCGTATTCGTCTGCATTATCATCAGTGTACTGGCGAATCTGCTGGGAACCATGTTCCTCCAGGTTCTGATCGACGATTATATCAAACCCATGCTGGAAAACGGCAGTAAGGACTTTGAACCACTCATGTGGGCGATCCTTCGGACCGCCGGCTATTATGCCATCGGTATCTCGGCCACCTATGCCCAGAACCGGATCATGGTAAATGTTACCCAGGGCACGCTCCGGCGTCTCAGGGATGACATGTTCAATCACATGGAATCCCTGCCCATCGGCTATTTTGATTCCAATACCCGCGGCGATATCATGTCCATGTACACCAACGACATCGATACCCTGCGCCAGATGATCAGCCAGAGTATCCCGCAGCTGTTCGATGCGTCCATCACCATCGTGGGCGTGATCGTATGCATGATCATCCTGAATGTACCGCTGACTGTTGTTACATTTATCATGCTGGGTGTCATGCTCTTTGCCACCAAGGGGATCACGAAGAAGAGCGGAAGCTATTTCGTGGCACAGCAGAAGGACGTTGGTGCGCTGAACGGCTTCATCGAGGAGCGGATGACGGGCCAGAAGGTGGTGAAGGTCTTCAATCATGAGGAGGAGTGCATCGAGGAGTTTGATCAGCTGAATGACCAGCTCTTTGACAGTGCCTACAATGCAAATAAATATGCAAATATCCTGATGCCTGCCATGGCGCAGATCGGAAACTTAAGCTATGTGCTCTGTGCGGTCATCGGTGCGGTACTGATTATGACAGGCTTCGGTATCAAGGACTCCGTATTTGCGGGTATTGCACCCCTGACCATCGGAGGTCTGTTCTCCTTCCTGCAGCTGAACAAGCGGTTCAACATGCCCATCAATCAGGTGAGTATGCAGCTGAATTCCATCATCATGGCCATGGCCGGTGCGGACCGTGTCTTCAAACTTCTGGATGAGAAGCCGGAGACGGACGACGGTTATGTCATGCTGGTAAATGCGAAGGAGCTTCCGGACGGAACGCTCACCGAAAGCCGGGAGCGGACGGGGATCTGGGCCTGGAAGCATCAGCATCAGGAGAGTGGCGAGATCGAGTACAAGCGGCTGGAAGGTGCCATCGTTCTGGACGATGTGGATTTCGGCTATGTGCCGGATAAAATGGTGCTTCACAATGTTTCCCTTTTCGCGAAGCCGGGACAGAAGATCGCCTTCGTAGGCTCCACCGGCGCGGGGAAGACCACCATCACAAATCTGATCAACCGGTTCTACGACATTCAGGACGGCAAGATCCGCTATGACGGGATCAATGTAAATAAGATCAAAAAGGGAGATCTTCGGAGATCTCTCGGACTGGTACTGCAGGATACACATCTCTTCACGGCAACCGTGATGGAGAATATCCGGTACGGACGTCTGGATGCCACGGATGAGGAATGCATCGAAGCGGCGAAACTGGCAAATGCGGATATCTTCATCCGTCAGCTTCCGGAGGGCTATGATACCGTGCTTACCGCAGACGGCGGGAATCTCTCCCAGGGACAGCGGCAGCTGCTGGCCATCGCCAGGGCAGCCGTGGCGGATCCTCCGGCCCTGATCCTGGATGAGGCAACCTCCTCCATCGATACCCGTACGGAGAAGATCGTACAGGAGGGCATGGACCGGTTGATGGCGGGAAGGACGACATTTGTCATCGCACACCGGCTGTCCACCGTCCGGAACAGCGACTGTATCCTGGTTCTGGAGAAGGGACGCGTGGTGGAACGCGGAAACCACGAGGAGCTTCTGGCAGAGAAGGGACGGTATTATAACCTGTATACGGGAATGACAGCCTGAGGATGGTAACTTTGTCATTCTGCGGTCGGAGATGGAGGGATGCATGACGGAGGCCATGTCATTCTGAGGGCGGAGCCCGAGGCATTTCAGATCTTCACATTATGGAACGAATATGAAATTTTCGGAACAGCTTCAACTTTATATGACCGAGCTCGGCGTCAGCAGCCGGGAACTGGCCCGGGAGGCCGGGATCTCCGAAAGCGCCCTCAGCCGCTATCGAAGCGGTGAGAGGACGCCTTCTTCGGATGAAGAGCGTCTGCACCGATTGGCCGATGCGCTGATCCGGACGGCGACAGTCTCCGACATCCCATACTCCGGAGAGGAAATCTTCCGGAATTTTAACGGGATCCTCGGCCGGGGTCTTCTGGTACCGTATGAAGTCTATCTGGACAATCTCCACCAGCTGCTGGAGGTTATGGGGATCCGCAGTAACGAGCTGGCGAAGGAGCTGTCCTTTGATCCTTCCTATATCTCAAGGATCCTGTCCGGGAAACGGCGGCCGGCGGAACTTAGGAGTTTTAATACCCAGGTCGTTTCCCTGATCTGCAGGAAGAGCAGGGAACAGGGCCTTAACGGGATTCTGGCAGAACTGCTCAGGATTCCGGCGGATCAATTCACGGATGAAGAACAAAGAGAAGCGGCGGTACTGAACTGGCTCGGTTCCAATGCGGAGAAGGATGCAGCCCGCCCGATTCGTCATTTCCTCCGGGAAATGGATGGATTTAGTTTAGATGATTACAGCCGGGAGGTTCGGCTGGATGAGTTCCGCGCTCCCGCCACCACGCGGGTGAACCTGCCGAAACGAAAGATATGCTTCGGCATGGCTTCCCTGATGGAAGCGGAACTGGAGTTTCTCCGGATGTCGGCTGCGAACCGCTCGGAGGAACCGGTATTTCTGTTCAGTGACATTTCCGTTCTGGATAAGGCCAGAGATCCGGATTTCCGGAGAAGATGGATGCTCGGCGTCCTGGCGATCCTGCGGCGTGGTCTCCGGATCCGTATCATTCATGACATGAACCGGCCGATGCCGGAAATGTTCCTTGTTCTTGAAACCATCATCCCTCTTATTATGACGGGACAGATCGATTCCTATTATCTGCTCCGTCATCATGGGGATGTATTCTCACACAAGCTCTGGATCTCCGGAAGTGTGGTACTGATGGGGGAGGCGCTGAGCGGCTATCCCAGAGAGGGTATGTATACCCTGACGAATCATACGGCGGAGCTTCGCTATGCGAAGAAACGGGCAAAACGTCTGCTGGAGCAGTCGGCACCTTTGATGCAGATCTACCGGGACGAGGAACGGATCCGGTTGTTGAAGGACGAGAAGGATATCTATCTCCGGGGCTCCAGGCGGCTCCTTTGCAGTTTTCTTCCGATCACGGCACTTACGGATCAGGAGATCGACCGGTATCTGGAACGGGCCGGTCTGGAGCCGGAATGGAGGGCTGCGATCCAAAAGCGGGTGGAATATCGAAAGAAAATGATGGCCGCGCTTCTTAGGGAGTATCATATGCGGCTGGATATTCCAAACCTGACGGAGGAGGAGTTCAAAAAACGTCCCGTCAGTCTGACTTTTGCGGATATCGGAAAGGATATCGTGGTGGATTATTCCTATGAGGAATATTGGGCGCATCTGGAAGCCACAAAGCGGATGGGAGAGGAGTATAAGAATCTGGAGATCGTTACGGGTCCCGGGCTCTCTCTCCGGAATGTGAATCTTCAGCTGGTGTTCGGTCAGTCGGTGATCCTGTCGAAAAGCCATGCACCGCTGGTCTGCTTCGTTATCAAACACCCGAATCTGGTCCGGACCATAGAAGAATTCATTTCAAACCGCAGTGACGGCAGGGGAAGAAAGGACGAGACATGAGACACACGATCATATTTGACTTGGACGGTACGCTGCTCTATACGTTGGAGGATCTGAAGGATGCCGTGAACTACGCACTTCGTACAAAGGGACTTGCGGAGCATACACTGGAGGAAATGCGGCAGTTCTTCGGAAACGGGATCCGCTACGCATTCCGGCAGGCGGTTCCGGAGCTGCCGGAAGCGGAAATTGACGAGCTGGTTTCTCATTTTAAGGCGTATTACGGGGAACACTCCATGGATAATACCATGCCCTATGAAGGGATCCTTCCGCTGATGCAGACCCTGGCGGAGCAGGGCTATCGGATGGCGATCGTTTCGAATAAGCTGGATGAGGCGGTAAAGGCGCTGGCGGAGCATTTCTTCGGAGACTATGTAAAGGTGGCCATCGGAAACCGGGCGGACATCCGCCGGAAGCCGGCACCGGATATGGTCTTCGCCACGCTGGAGGAGCTGGGTGTACCGAAGGAGGATGCAGTCTACATCGGGGATTCCGAGGTGGATCTTGCCACCGCCCGGAACTCGGGACTTCCGTGTATTACGGTGCTCTGGGGCTTCCGGGAGAAGGCGTTCCTGCTGGAAGAGGGGGCGGACTGCTTCGCGGAGCGGCCGGAGGAGATCCCGGAGATCCTGCAGGGCATTTCCTGAGAGACACGGAACGTTTACCCCAACTGGGACAAATCCCATACTACACGCAATCCGGGTGGTGTGGGCTTCTTACACTGAGCTTTGGTCTCGCCCGCGGGAATTGGCGAGAGTAAGAGTTGGGGGCTTACACTGAGATAAGATGAAAGGACAGGAGCAGATACTATGGAGAAGAATGCTGAAAATGTGACAGAGAACAGGATCGCCATGCCCATGATCGGGGATCCGGCACCGGAGTTCCGGGCCATGACGACCAGGGGGAAGGTGAATTTCCCCGGAGATTATAATGGCTCCTGGGTGGTGCTCTTCTCCCATCCTGCGGATTTTACGCCGGTCTGCACCACGGAATTCATCGGCTTTGAGAAGCTGGCAGGGGAATTCGCGGCCCTGAACACGAAGCTGTTGGGACTCTCCATCGATTCCCTGCATTCCCATCTGGCATGGGAGAAGAATATCGGAGAGATCGACCTCTACGGGCAGGGGAAGGTGGATATCTCATTTCCGATCATTGCGGATGTCAGTATGAATGTTGCCCGGAAATACGGCATGCTCCAGACCGTTGCGAAGACACAGACGGTCCGGGCGGTCTTTATCATTGATGATCAGGGTGTGATCCGCGCGATCCTTTATTATCCCATGAGCACCGGAAGGAATCTTCCGGAAATTCTCCGGATCATACGCTCACTGCAGCTGCACGACGCCGAAAATGTCAGTACGCCGGCGGACTGGCAGCCGGGAGATCAGGTGGTGCTGGGTTCCCCGCTGACCCTGGAGGAGGCAAGGGGCCGTGCCGAAAGCGGCGATCCTTCCCTGACTCAGTATGAGTGGTATCTTACCATGAAGAAAATGGAGTGATTCAGGTCTCGCTCGCGAGACTTATCACGAGATCCGGGGCAGCGTCAGCTGACAGAATTCCGATCCGGATCTCTGCGTATCCACATGATTCCGGAGCGGCTTTGCCGCTCCTTTTTTCGTGCTCATTTTCATGAAAAAAGGGAGTAAATTAAACGGAAAATAAAGGAAAGATTAACGTTAGATTAATTTGGATTAAGATATCATGAAGCTGCTTGACATGTAATACTACGTGCTGTATAGTACGACACAACGAAGGGCAAACGCAAAGAAAAAACGCCACTTTCGAGGATTAAATGTGCAGAGCAAAATAATACACCGGAAAGGAGGAAAACGATTTGGATGTTCAACTGAAACGAGGACTGCTGGATGTCTGTGTACTTGCATCGATCCGATCGGCAGACTCTTACGGATACCAGATCATCCGGGATATAAAACCCTATGTGGAGATCTCGGAATCTACATTATATCCGATCCTGAGGAGGCTGGAATCGGCAAACCAGCTGACCGTACGGACGGCGGAGCATAACGGAAGGCTCCGGAAATACTACCGGATCACCGAACAGGGTAAGAACCGGATCGAGGAGTTTAAAGAGGAGTGGAACGAAATCGTTTCCATTTACGAGTTTATAGTAAAGGAGGATACGGGGGATGAAGAAACAGGAGTTCCTGACGGCGCTTTGGAAGCAACTGTCTGATATGCCGAATGAAGATGTGGAACGCTCCCTGGATTATTACAGCGAAATGATCGATGACCGTGTTGAGTCGGGAATGTCCGAAGAGGATGCGGTTGCCGAGATCGGATCCGTGGAGGATGCGGCGAAGCAGATCATCGCGGATGCACCGAAGCGGAAGATCCGGAAGGCCGAAGGCACAGGGGATGCACAGCAGATGGGAACGACCACCGGCTATACGGCAGGACGCGATGCATACTACAGTACAGCAGGATCGGCACCGGAGGGTGCAGGATACGGCGGTTCCGCCGGACGCACAACGGGGAGTTCCGCATACAGCAGCCGGAATCACGGTGAGATCTACCGGGAAGCATATGCACAGGCGCTGGATGAATACACGGGACAGACGCAGGCAGCACCGCGTAAATCCGGCGGCATGACTGTCGGCAAGCTGGTCCTTCTGATCGTCCTCTTCCCGTTATGGTTCCCGCTGGTGATCACGGTAGGAGCACTTCTCTTCTCCGCATTTGTGACCATCTGGGCACTGACGTTTTCCTTCTTTGTAGTAGCCGGTTCCTTCATTCTGGCGGGTATCGCAAGTGCGATCAGCCTGATCTTCTTCATCTTTAGCGGACAGGTTGCGGCAGGATTTGTACATTTCGGAGCAGGGCTTCTGCTGGCAGGCATCGGTATCCTGATGTTCCTGGTTGCAGGAGGGGTCGTAAGATTAACAGCGGCAGGAAGCCGTGGTATCTTCAGAGCGATCACAGGCATTTTTCGTAGAAAGGAGGCAGCCGTATGAAAAGAAGTAAGAAATTATGGGTTCTGATCGCGCTTGTTCTGATCCTGTGCGGTGTGGCCTTCGGATTTGTAGGATTTGTTATGGCAGGATTTGATGTGACAAAACTGAGCAGTGACGGCAAGGCCGTTACAAATGAACATGAGGTGACGGAAGACTTTACGAAGATCGACATATCCACCAGTACATCGGATATCCGGTTCGAGACCGCTACCGACGGAAAAGTAAAGGTTGTATGCTACGAAACGGAGAAGCGTCTGCATGAGGTGAGCGTGGAGAACGGCACGCTGGTGATCAAGGAAAAGAATAACAAAAAATGGTTTGAGTATATCGGAATATTCGGATTCGGCGGCAAACGGGAGATCGTGATCTACCTTCCGGAGAAGAAGGCAGAGGGCGTGACCCGGAAGCTCGGCAGAGAGACAAAGTACGAGCTGGATGGACTTAAGATCGACACCACCACCGGTGACTCGAAAATCAATGACGTCAATGTTAAGGGCGAGCTCAGGGTGGACGCTTCAACGGGAGAAGTTGAACTGGACAATGTGCTGGCAGACAGCCTGATCATTGATACTTCCACCGGCAGTGTCTCCATGAACGAGACCGAGGTTCGCGGAGCGATGAAGGTTGATACCTCCACCGGCGATGTGAAGATGACAAAGAGTGATGCGGATTCCGTAAGGATCGATACCTCCACCGGCGACGTGAAATGCGAATTCCTGTCCGGAAAGGACGTTCACACGGATACCTCCACCGGTTCGGTAAAGGTATCGGAGAGTCCGGAGAAAGGCGGAAACTGCACCATCGATACCTCCACCGGAGATATCACGGTCAGCTACGCAAAGTAATCTATCCGGAATTCTGCCGGATAAAGCAGAATCGAATCCCATGCCGGGTTTCGCACGCGGGATTTGAATAAAAATATAAGAAGCTCCCTTCCGACTGTGAGTTGTCGAAAGGGAGCTTCTTTCACGTATTGGATTCTGATCAGAATGTTTCTCCCGGATGCTCGATCAGTTCCGTGGTCAGCATGTCATTTACGACCTTGATCACGTCGTCCGGATCCAGCCCGTGGACGTAGCTTGCTTCTTCCACGCTTTCATACAGTGCAACTCCGCAGGTGACGCAGTGCATTCCGACGGAGAGAAGGGCTTTTGCAGCCTCGGGATAGAGTTCGATCACATCTCCGATCAGCATATCCTTGGTGATGAACTGGCGGATGCCGTCCTCGTCAACGGGGAGATCATCATATTTCCCGGCGGTTTTTTCGGTCGGCGTTTCCGGAGCAGATGCTTCTTTCGAAACAGCTTCCGAAACCGGTTCCGTTTCTTTTTCCGTTCCTTTATGTACCTCATCCCAGGATACGAAATCTGTTTTGATATTGCTTTCCATGCCGTCTGCCTCCGATGGTTCCATGATTCTACTGAAAGACTTTACCCCCATTTCATAGGATTTGTCAAGAGTGGCTTTCCGCGGAAGAGTTCCCGGGGATCTCACGAAAATGCGGAGGAAAGGGTCCGGTTTTCCTTCATATATGATATTATGTGAACTATTTTCCCCAAAACCCGCTTTCCGGTAGTAAGAATGTACAAAATGGGACAGCATTTCGTATATTTTTCTACTTACTACGGTTTGACACGCGGAAACGGATAGTGGTATACTTGTGAAGTGTGTATCCTCCCATCATTCTGCCGAAATCCGGCCTTTCATCTTCAATCCGGGGCAGCCTGACGGAAATGATCACACAGAATATCGAAAGGATCAATCGATTATGTACGACAAGGTTTCGAACAAGCTTGCATTCGTAGAGAACGAGGCGAAGGTGCTGGAGTTCTGGAACGAGAACAAGGTCTTTCAGAAGAGTATCGAGGAGAAGCAGGATCTTCCCACCTATACTTTCTACGACGGACCTCCGACGGCAAATGGTAAGCCGCATATCGGCCACGTGCTGACCCGGGTCATTAAGGATATGATCCCGCGTTATCAGACCATGAAGGGCCATAAGATCATCCGTAAGGCGGGCTGGGATACCCATGGACTTCCGGTGGAGCTGGAAGTGGAGAAGGAGATCGGCATCGACGGCAAGGAACAGATCGAGGAGTACGGTATCGAGCCGTTCATCAAGAAATGTAAGGAATCCGTATGGCAGTACAAGGGGATGTGGGAGCAGTTCTCCGGCAAGGTCGGCTTCTGGGCTGACATGGACGATCCCTATGTAACCTACCATAATGAATATAT
>JAFRWY010000023.1 GCA_017437905.1 Eubacterium sp. | reverse complement strand
GGTGGCTTACATGGAGAGCCGCGGGATCTCGGAGGAGGTAACGAACCGGTACAACCTGACAGTGCAACGGGAGCATGAGAATGTGCTGGTTTTCCCATTATACGATGAGCAGGATCAGATGCAGTTCGTGAAGTATCGCAAGACGTACTTTGACAAGGAGAAGGATTCTGCGAAGGAGTGGTGCGAGAAGGACTGCAAGACGATCCTCTTCGGGATGAATCACTGCAATCCGGAAAACGAGACGCTGATCATTACGGAAGGGCAGATCGACTCTCTTTCCCTGGTAGAAGCCGGAATCGAGAATGCGGTGTCGGTGCCGACAGGTGCGAACGGCTTTACCTGGGTGCCGCATTGCTGGGATTTTCTGAAACGTTTTAAGACGCTGATCGTGTTCGGGGATTACGAGCATGAGCACATGACACTTCTAGAGGAACTGTCGCAGCGCTTTGACGGGACCGTGAAGCATGTGAAACCGGAGGATTATCAGGGCTGCAAGGATGCCAATGAGATCCTCCGTAAGTTCGGGAAGCGGGCTCTGGTGGATGCGGTAAGCCGGGCGGTGCCGGTGGAGCATCCGAAGATCATGAGCCTTGCGGAAGTGGAACGGGTGGACATGTCGAAGCTGGAGAAGTTTCCTTGTGGACTGGCTTCGCTGGACCGGATCCTTGGAGGGTTCTATTTCGGTCAGCTGATCCTGATCACCGGAGAGCGCGGGGAAGGAAAGAGTACGCTGGTATCGCAGTTCGGATCCTTTGCGGTGAGTTCCGGGTACAATGTGTTCTTTTACTCGGGAGAGCTGATGAACTGGTATTTCAAGGCGTGGTTTGATGGTCAGGTCGCCGGAGGCAGGTTTATCAACCGGAAGGTTTCGGGGAGCGGATTCGTGAGTTATTCGGTGGATGCGCAGTACATGCCTGCGATCGAGAAATGGTACCGGGACAAGGTTTATATCTACGACAACAATATTCTTGCGGATAAGAGTGAGGAGGATACGCTTCTGCAGACGATGGAGGTGGCGATCAAGCAATATGGCTGCAGGGTTCTGGTGATCGATAATCTTATGACGGCGATGGTGGACGATACGGCGGTGGATCAATACAGACAGCAGACGATCTTTGTGAACAGCCTGGCGAAGATGGCGAAGCAATATAACGCAGTGATCTTTCTGATCGCTCATCCGAGGAAGAAGCAGGCGTTTGGATTTGACAATGATGATGTGGCCGGAAGCTCCAATATCACGAATCTGGTGGATGTGGTGATTCGGTATTCGAGGCCGAAGGGAAAGGATATCCCACCGGATACGATGGATCGGGAGCTTACGGTATTTAAGAATCGTTTGACGGGACAGACGAACAGAAATGGGATCAAGCTGTTCTTTCAGCCGGAGTCGAAGCGGATCGCAGAGAGTACATATGCTTTCGACTGGGAACTGGGCTGGGAAGAACATTACGAGCAGATGGAATTCACTCCGGTTCCGGATGGGGTGAAGCTGCCGTTCGATTAAATTGGTGGAGGTTTGTATGGTGAAGAACAAAGGTCATACAGAAGACAATATTTGGGCATACGAAGGCCTGGCGAATGCTGTGGTGATTCAGGCTTGTAAAGATTACAGGCGGGCACTCAGGCGGATCCGCAGAAACAGAAAGGCTGAGGATGCTCTAACAGAAAAGGAGGCGATCGAGCGATTCTTCCGATCGGACTGGTTTGGGGTGCTGACCGGTATCGATCCGGAGATGTTGATCAGAAAACTACAGGAGGATGTGGTGAAATGAAGGAGAAGAGGATTTATCTGGAGCAGGCGTACAGGATCGATCAGAGGATCAATTGCAAGATGGAGCAGGTGTCATCCCTGCACAGCCTTGCGACAAAGGCGACCTCAACAATCACGGATATGCCGGGAAGTCCGACCAGGAACATTCACAAGATGGAGGATATCATCGCAAAGATCGTGGATCTGGAAAATGAGATCAACGATGATATCGATAAGCTGGTGGATCTGAAGGCAGAGATCACAACGGTGATCAAGGGGGTGGATGATCCGGAGCTGCAAAGCCTGCTGGAACAGAGGTATCTGAACTTTCGTACCTGGGAGCAGATCGCCGTGGATATGGGGTACAATGTCCGGCATCTGTACAGAATGCATGATAAGGCGCTGAAAAAAGTGAGGATCCCTCAAGTTGTCACCTGATGTCACTATAAGTCACACAGGGTGCTGTGATATGATTATAATGGCGATAATGAAGAATGAAGCTAAGCCCTGAGGGAAAGATCCTTCGGGGCTTTTGCTATGTATGGAGATGATGATATGCCGAGGAAACCGAAAAGACCGTGCAGCTATCTGGGGTGTCCGAATCTGACGGATGCACGCTACTGTCCGGAGCATCAGCAGAAGGTCAACAGTAATTATGAGAAGTACGGCAGAGATAAAGCCACGAAGAAAAGATATGGTCGTGCTTGGAAGAGGATCCGTGATAAGAACGCTTCTGAGCATCCCTTCTGTGAACTGTGTTTTGAGCGAGGAATTATCGTGGAGACAGAAGAG
>JAFRWY010000004.1 GCA_017437905.1 Eubacterium sp. | reverse complement strand
CCCAAGGAGTTAAGGGAATACGAGAAGTACATTGAGTACAATTTCGACGGAGTGGACAAGGTGGCATACCGTCTGCCCCTGAAGAACGGAATGATCTTAAATGTAACGGTTCCCGTCTCCGAGATCAGCGGAACCTGGAAGAATCTGATCAAACGTACCGTCTGGGTGTCCCTGGGCCTGCTGGTGGTCTTTATCCTGCTGGCATGGCAGTTTGCGTCGCATATTACAAAACCGGTTTCGGATCTGGCCAAGGCTGCGAAGGAGGTCAGCAACGGAAACTACGATGTGGAGCTGAACTACGCAGGAAAGGACGAGGTAGGAACCCTCACAAAGTCCTTCCGGTCTCTTACGGAGCATCTGAAATCGTACATCAATGAACTGAATGATCTGAACCAGCGCCTGAAGGATGATAATCTGACGCTGGAGGCAGCCACGATCCGGGATTCCCTGACTGGTGTAAAGAACCGGTTTGCACTCCGCAGGGACTATGACACCTATCATGAAATGGATATCCATATCATGATGCTGGATATCGACGATTTTAAGAAGGTAAATGACCGGTACGGTCATTCCGTCGGGGATTATCTCTTAAAGAAGACCGGCGATGCGCTGCTGGATATCTTCGGTGCAGAGTACTCCTACCGTTACGGCGGGGATGAATTCATGGTGATCTATCCGGACATTCCGGAGGAGGAGTTTAAGAAACTGGTGGGCTCCCTGGAGGAACAGCTGGAGGAGATCTATCTGGAGGATAAGAAGCTTCCGGTACATTTCTCTGCCGGATATGTCTTCGGGAAGAATATCCTGCAGGATGACCTCCGTCTGATGCTCCGGGCCGCAGACGAACTGCTGTACAAGGCAAAGAAGACGGGTAAGAATACCTTTATCGGGGATGAATATAACCGGGTAGAGGCAGAGCAGATCGAGAAGAAGGAAGAGGAATCCTTCCGTCAGGGCTAGACGGTGAGGGCGGGATCCGGCAGGAAGACCGGAGAACGCTTAGACCGGATCCGGAACGGAAGGGACGGACAGAATGGAAAGAATAAGGACAGGTGCAGATGCGCCTGTCCTTTTCTTACTTATTCATGCTCTGACGGTTTCGTCCATTTGTACCTCGCAGTAGTCCCGGCGAATGCATCCGGGTTATACCGCGCTGCGGTTCCGCCGTTTCGCCCGGTTCTAGTTTTCCAGCTGATAATAGGTGTAGACACCGGTGACATAGTCATAATCGTATACCAGATATCCGTCCAGATCGAACTGGCAGTCCTTGCCGTCGATATATGCATACTGTCCGCGTACATAGAACTTGCCCTTGCCGAACCACCAGCCGTTCTTGTCCTTGTGCCAGCCGTAACCGCCGTCCTTGCATACGCCTTCCGTATCGATATAGTAGCCGTCGATAAATGCGTAGCTGGAGTAGTAGGGCTCTTCTTCATCCACATAGGACCGGAGCATCTCACCACCGCTGCAGTAAGGATCCAGATAGTGCCATTTCTTTCCGGACTTGATCCATCCGGTCTTGCAGCTTCCGTTCTTGTTCAGATATACCCAGTAGAAGTCGTACAGATTGTTCCATCCGGGTGTGGAGATCATGGAGTAGTCATCACCGAAGAAGTAGAAGCTCTTCCGTGCGGTGCCCACCTTGCTGGTATCCACTCCACCCAGTGCCGCTTTACCATCATAGTAGTCCAGGAAGTACCATTTGCCGTTATCCTGAAGCCATCCGGTCTTGCAGGCGCCGTTCGCATCCACATAGAACCGTCCCGTTTCATCGGTTCCCTGCCAGCCGGAGCCATAGAGAAAGCCCTTTGAATCAAAGTAATAGATCTTTCCGTTGATCCGTTCATAGCAGTCCGCCAGGAAATCGCCCTCGGAAGAGACGTATTTCCATTTGCCGTTCACCTGCTTCCAGGCCCATTTTACGGGAGTGAGATCCTCCGAATAGGAACCGGCTTCCGGTATTCCGATCTCATAACCACCGTGGTAGGTGTCGTAGATATACCCGCCTTTCTCTACGTAATACCAGCAGAAATCGATGTTATGCCAGCCCTTCGGAAGGACTTCATTTGTCTTCTTGTTCCGCACCCGTACGTAGGACCCGAAGTATCTGGCACCGTCGGTGTAGTCCCAGATCCAGTTCTTGTCCCCGTCTTCAACGTTCCCTGTCCGGATCGTCTTTGCGTCCGCATCCAGATCGGCGAACGGAACAAAGCAGAGAACAAAAACCCCGAGAAGCATGGCCAGCAGAAATTTTTTTACTGTTTTCGTCATTTGAACCCCCTTTCTTGCATAAACCCCATAGATAACAGTAACTATTTTCATTATATACGAAAATGAGACAGAATCAACGTATTTTTCCTGTGACAAATGGATGCGGAACGTGTATAATAGTGATATGGCGCTTTCAGGAGAAAGCCAACAGAGACCCTGCGGGGGGTGCCGGATGGGGCCGGTGCGCGGGGTCGGACATCAAGCTTTAGGAGGAGGAGACACTATGAATGTGTACACAACGGACAAGATCCGGAACGTCGCCCTTTTGGGACATGCAGGATGCGGCAAGACCTCGCTGGTGGAAGCCATCGCGTATCTTGCCGGTATGACCAGTCGTATGGGTTCCGTGGCAAACGGGAACACTCTCAGCGACTTTGAGAAGGAAGAGGTGAAGAGGGGTATTTCCCTGAAGACCACCGTAGTTCCGGTTGAATGGGACGGCGTAAAGGTAAATCTTCTGGATACACCGGGTTCTCCGGATTTCATCGGTGAGGTTGAAGAGGCCGTATCCGTAGCGGATGCAGCCGTGATCGTGGTTTCCGGTAAGGCAGGCATCGAGCCCGGAACAAGACGTGCATGGGAGTTCTGCGAGAAGAAGAACCTTCCGCGTATGATCTTCGTTACCGAGATGGATGATGACCATGCAAGCTTCCGTGAAGTAGTTCAGGCACTGCAGGAGCTGTACGGAAAGCATATCGCACCGTTCCACCTTCCGATCCGTGAGAATGAGAAGTTCGTTGGTTACGTAAATGTTATCCAGCAGAAGGCAAAGCGCTGGAATGACAAGGGTACCGTAGATAAGTTCGACGTTCCGGATTACTCCCAGGAGAATCTGGAGATCTGCCGTGAGGCTCTGCTGGAGGCGGTTGCCGAGACCAGCGAGGAGTTCATGGAGAGATACTTCGGCGGCGATACATTTTCCGAGGATGAGATCCGTTCGGCACTGCGTGTAGGCGTGCATGACGGTTCCGTGGTTCCGGTGCTGATGGGCTCCAACACCCTGGCACGCGGTATGTTCACGCTGATGGCTGATATCATCAAGTATTTCCCGAGTCCGGATCAGTGCAAATGCGCAGGGATCAATACCACAAATAACGAAGTTTTCGAAGCAAATTACGATTTCTCGAAGCAGAAGTCCGCATATGTATTTAAGACCATCGCCGATCCGTTCATCGGTAAGTACTCTCTGATTAAGGTTATGTCCGGTGTTCTGAAGCCGGATGACGTGCTGTACAACTACCATAGAGAGACCGAGGAGAGACTGGGCAAGCTCTACACCATTTGCGGCAACAAGACCGAGGAAGTGAAGGAGCTGCATGCCGGAGATATCGGAGCACTTGCGAAGCTTACCGTAACCCAGACGACAGATACCCTGTCCATGCGGAAGACACCGGTTACCTTCATCCGTGCAGCGATCTCCAAGCCTTACGTATATCGCCGCTATACTGCAAAGCAGAAGGGTGATGAGGATAAGATCTCCCAGGCACTGGGCAAGATGATGATGGAGGATCCGACCTTAAAGACCATCAATGACGGTGAGAACGGCCAGACACTGGTTTACGGTATCAGCGGAACCCATCTGGAGTCCGTACAGAGCGTGCTGCAGGAGAAGTACAAGGTGGAGATCGAGCTCTCCCGTCCGCGTACCGGTTTCAAGGAGACCATCCGCAAGAAGGCAGATACCGAGTACAAATATAAGAAGCAGTCCGGCGGTCACGGCCAGTATGGTCACGTTAAGGTGATCATCGAGCCCTCCGGCGATATGGATACACCGTATGTATTCGAGCAGACCGTAGTCGGTGGTGCGGTTCCGAAGAACTACTATCCGGCAGTTGAGAAGGGTGTGATCGAGTCCGTAAAGGCAGGCCCGCTGGCATCCTATCCGGTTACCGGCGTAAAGGTTACGCTCTATGATGGAAGCTACCATCCGGTAGACTCCTCCGAGCTTGCATTCAAGGTTGCTACCGAGCAGGCCTTCAAGAAGGGCTTCATGGATGCGACTCCGGTACTTCTGGAGCCCATCGCGACCATGGATGTCATCGTTCCGGATGAATTCACCGGTGATGTTATGGGCGATCTTAACAAGCGTCGCGCAAGAGTGCTGGGCATGAATCCGGAGAAGAAGGGTTACACGGATATTCAGGCGGAGATCCCGTACCTTGAGCTCTTCGAGTATGACCAGAAGCTTTACTCCATGACCCGCGGCAGCGGCGTCTTCTCCTATGAGTTTGCAAGATATGAGCAGGCTCCGGATGACGTGGCGAAGAAGGAGATCGAAGCCAACAAGAAGGAAGACTGATGATCAGATCGAAAGACTGATTTTATGAGGCAGGACGCCGGATTCGTAAGGATCCGGCGTTCTTTTCGTATAGGGGATGCGGATAGCCGGGGCGTGGGGATTTGCATCCGGTGCATTTTGCTTGCACCGCTTAATATATATGTTGTATCATGATCGTGGGTTCTTTGATCCGGAGGACAAAGAACAACTGATTTTCGGCGGAAAGCCGGTTAGGAGCGAGGCATGCACTACAGTGTTCTGATCGTGGATGATGAGGCGGAGCTTTCGGAGTATACCGCCCGGTATTTTAATATGTCAGGTGTGTCGGCACAATATGTTCTGGATCAGGCGTCGGCACTGAAATTCTTTGAGGAGAATACCTGCTCACTGGTGCTGCTGGATATCAATCTGGGCGGGGATTCGGGGTTCGAGCTCTGCCAGATCATCCGGCGGACGAGAGATATCCCGATCTTCTTCATCAGTGCCAGGTCTTCGGAGGATGATATGCTGCTGGCTCTCACCATCGGCGGGGATGATTATATCTGCAAGCCTTATTCCCTGTCCGTGCTGCTGGCGAAGGTGAAGGCGGCGCTGAAGCGGTATGAGGCAGCGGCCGAAGCAGCCCAGGGCGGAAATGTGTCTGCGGGCGGTGCAGCAGGTGGAAGTGGATCTGCCAGTGGTTTGTCAGGCGACGTTGCAGCGGGTACCTCATCATCGGCCGGCGGCTCCGACACCGGAGTGGTTCCTTTGGGGAACGTGAAGATCGACCTTCGCCGGGCGGTGGTGATCCGCGACGGGAAGGAGACACCCCTGAAGGCCATGGAATTCCGGCTCCTGGTATTCATGCTGAACAACCGGAACCGGATCATTAAGAAAGATGAATTCTTCGAGAAGGTCTGGGAGACGGAATATGTCGGGGATGTTACGCTGAATGTGCATATCCGGCATCTTCGGGAGAAGATCGAGGAGGACCCGGGGAATCCGGTCTTTATCAAGACCGTGTGGGGCACCGGATTTATACTGGAGGATAAGGCGTGAAGATCCGGAATCTGATAATCTATATGATCATATTTGCGGTTCTCGGGATCCTGATGTGCGTCTACATCGCCCGGGGCAGCAAGCAGGATGCACCGGCATATCCCACGGAGATCAACCGGCTGGTGATCTCTCTCGGGAAGAACTGGGACGATGTAAAGTCAAAGAAGGAACAGAAAATCATTTCGGAGGAACCCTTCGAATACGCGGTGATCGACCCGGAGGGGAATCTGCTCTGCTATACGAAGGAGGGAATTGCGACCTCGGTTTCCACCGCAACGACACAGTTTGACGTGATCCGGGATATCGAGCAGGACGGAAGGATCGTGGGCAGACTGCTGGTGCATAATCCTTATCTCGAGCTGCAGCAGAAGAGGGATATCCGTCAGGCTCTGATGATCGGAACCCTGTTCCTGGCGATGCTTCTCATCACGGTCGGTTATTTTATCTATCTCCGGAACCGGGTGGTGAAGCCATTTGACCGGCTGAAGGGTTTTGCTGCCAGAGTGGCCGGCGGGGACCTGGACACACCTTTGGAAATGGACCGCGCCCATGTGTTCGGTGCATTTACGGAAAGTTTCGATATCATGCGGGAGGAACTGAAGATCTCCCGTGAACGGGAGGCAGAAGCGGTACGCAGCCGGAAGGAGCTGGTGGCGGAGCTCTCCCATGATATCAAGACACCGGTGGCATCCATCAAGGCCATGGCGGATGTTATGAGCCTGACGGCAAAGGATGACATGGAGCGGGAGACCATTGCGGCCATCAACGGCAAGGCGGATCAGATCGATCATCTGATCTCGAATCTCTTCCATGCAACCCTGGAGGAGTTGGAGCAGCTGGAGGTGAAACCGGAGGAGATCAGTTCCACGGAGATCCTGCAGATGATCAGGGATGCCGACTATCGGAAGATGGTTCTGCAGCCGGAACTGAAGGATGCAGTGGTCCTTGCGGACCGGCTCCGCATCAATCAGGTGATCAGCAACATCATCGCCAATTCCTATAAATATGCGAATACACAGATCCGCATCAACAGTGCCTACGAGGGGAGCGGGCCACAGTATCTGATGATCGAAATCTCAGACCGGGGCGGAGGCGTTCCCGAGGAAGAACTGGAGCTTGTGACGGGGAAGTTCAAGCGGGGCTCCAATACGAAGGGGAAGGACGGCTCGGGTCTCGGGCTGTACATTTCCAAGTATTTTATGGAGAAGATGGAGGGATCCCTGGAGTGTTTTAACCGGGATGGCGGTTTTGCGGTGCGGCTGAAGCTGCCGGTGGCGTAGAGATATTCATGGGGTGAAATAAGAAAAGACCCGCTCTTCATACAGCCGGTATATGATAACATCGAAGAGATGATCAATGACGGAAACAAGAACAAAAGAGGGACCGTTAGTTAGCGGTTTAAAAAACAGTTAAAGATTAGACAAAGATTTTTGAGACCGGTAAAAGATATAATAAGACCATGCAGAAGGATCTGCGTGGTCTTTTTTTCGAATGCAGCAGGAAACGAAAAGGTTGCAAAGTAAGGGAGGATGTGCCATGAGTGCCAGAGAGATCATCATTAAAACCGACAAGCTGTCCAAGAGCTTTTCCATCGGAGGAAGACAGCAGCATATATTAAAGAATCTGGATCTGGAGATCTACAAGGGGGATTTCACCGTGATCATGGGCTCCTCCGGGGCCGGCAAATCCACCCTGCTCTATGCCCTGTCCGGCATGGATCAGCCCAGTCTCGGAAGCATCCAGTACGCGGGAAAGGACATCACGAAAATGAACGATGATCAGCTGGCGGTGTTCCGCAGGAAGCACTGCGGCTTCGTCTTCCAGCAGGTCCACCTGGTGGACAGCATGAGCATTATGGACAATGCCATCTCCACGGGGATGCTCACGGGTCAGAAGCAGAAGGACTTAAAGAAGAAGGCAGGAAAGCTCTTCGAGCGGGTGGGGATCAGTGAGGAAATGACCGGCAAATTCCCCTCCCAGCTCTCCGGTGGTGAGGCACAGCGGGCAGCCATGGTACGGGCCGTGATCAATGATCCGGACGTGGTCTTCGCAGATGAGCCTACGGGAGCTCTCAACTCTGCCGGGGTGAAGGCAGTGCTGGATGTGCTGACGGAGATCAACCGGAACGGACAGTCGGTGGTGATGGTAACCCACGATATCAAGTCTGCCAGAAGAGCGAACCGGATCCTCTACCTGCAGGACGGCGGAGTGGTCGGGGAGTGCTATCCCGGGGAGTACGTGAGCGGTGATAAGACGAGACACGAGAAGATCAGAAGGTTTCTGGAGAATCTGGGATGGTAAGGGATATGTCATTCCGGGCGGAGCGAAGAATCCCATAACCTTACCGGAGACTCAGGAGGTTGAAAATGTTCAAATTAGTCAAATCCAACATCAGAAAAGATAAAGCCGTTCTGGCTGTATTTCTCCTTATCATCACCCTCTCGGCCATGCTCCTTCAGACCGGTCTTTTCGTAAACCGGTACGACGCACTCTATGACGAGAAGAAGGAAGCATACGGGATCGGAGATACGGTGGTATTTGCGTACGGAGATACGGACACCATCAAAACCACCATGGACAGCCTGTCGGACGTGGCACGGTACACCTTAAGCGATGTCCTCCGTCCGGATGATATTCTGGTTTCCTGTGAATCAAAGGGCTTTGAGGAGGTCCGGGATGATGCGATCCTTCATCCCATCAGCGGGACCCACGGAGAGTCCTGTGCATTTGTCAGCAGGGACGAATCGGTGACGGGACCGAAGATCTATCTTACAACCCATTATGCTTACGGGAATCACCTGGAGATCGGCGATAAGATCCGTCTTTCCACGGAAGCCATAGGTACGAAGGACTACACGGTGGCAGGGGTCGTTGAGGATCTGCAGCAGGGAAATCAGTATGCATGGCATGCCTTCCTTTTTGACGACGAAGCATTTTGGGAACTTTGGAAGCTGGCGGGAGATTCCGGGGTGGCATCCACCTTCCGGCAGACCCAGGAGATCGTTTGCAACTATAAAGACGGCATCACCATCGATGACGGGCAGAGAGGGACAACAAATGCGCTGAACGACGCAGGGATCGCAACCTACAGCTACTCCATGGATCTGGCCAAGGCAGGATACGTCAGCGTGACCAATATCCTTGCAGCCTTCATGACCGTGTTCTCCCTGATCGCCATGACGGTATGTCTGGTAATGATCATTTTCACCATCAACAATAATATCGACCGGGACGTAAAGAATATCGGCGCCCTCCGGGCCGTGGGACACACGACGGCCCAGGTCAGGACCGCATTCCTGCTGGAGTATCTGCTGATCGGTGTGATCGGAACTTCCGTGGGTATCGGAATCTCCTATATCCTGATGCCGGTGATCGATGAGAAGCTTTTCCGCGGCGTATCCGGCATTACATGGGAAAACAGGGTGTATCCCTGCATGATGAGTCTGATCCTCGGCGGGTTCCTGCTGGCCATGACGCTGGTGGTGCTTCTGTCCACACAGAAGTTAAAGCATCTGCACCCGGCCACGGCACTTCGCTTCGGACTGCAGGCGAACACATTTAAAAAGAACCATCTGCCCCTGGCGACCACCAAGGGGAAGCTGAGTCCCCTTCTTGCGGCAAAGAGCATGCTGCAGAGCAAAGGACAGAACCTGATCGTTCTCGGGATCGTGACGGTAGTGGGCTTCATGACCATATTCTCGTGCATCCTGTTCTATAACACGCGGGTGGACATTTCCAGATTCCAGCGTCTCGTGAACGGGGATGTTCCGGACGGGATCGTGGATATAAATGCACAGACGGAGGAGGAGTATAACGAGCTGAGGGACCGGGTGGCGGCTCTTCCGGGGGTTTCCCAGGCCTACGGCATGGGCTGGCACAATATCACGGTGCAGGGACGGGAGACCTATACATTTACCACTGACAGGCCGGACTATCTGGACTGCGGCGTGTACGAGGGAACCATGTTCCGGGAGGCAAATGAAGCCGTGATCGGCCGTCTTCTGGCAGAGAAGCTGGGAGTGAAGATCGGTGACGAGATCCTGGTGGAATACGGAAATGAAAAGGCCCGGTATATCGTGACCGGCTTCCAGCAGTCGGTGGTCAACATGGGCGAACGTGTCTTCATGAGCTGGGAGGGCGCAAGAAGGATCGGGATCGAATCCGGTTACACATCCATCCGTTTCCGTCTTACGGACGCGGACGCGGATGCGGTGGATCAGATCCTGGCAGAGGCAAAGCAGATGCTGGGAGATAAATGCACCGGTGGTCAGAATGAGTACCGGTATCAGAGGAGCAGCGACAATCTGACCATGTTCGCCACCCTGATGCTGATCCTGCTGCTCATCCTTGTAAATGTAGCCATAATTTATCTGGTGATCAAGCTACTCCTGAAAACGATCTTTATCCGGAAGGAGAAGGAGTTCGGCATCAAGAAGGCGGTGGGCTTCACCAGTCGTCAGCTCCGGCTGCAGCTGGCCCTGTCACTCTTCCCGGTGAGTCTCATCGCTTCGGTTGTAGGAGCGATTCTGGGATTCTTCCTGGTGAATCCTCTGGTTTCGGTGGTTCTCGGAGGCTTCGGCGTGGCCAGTGCGGACTTCCTGGTGAATCCGGTGCTGATCGGTATCACCATCGCGGTCCTGGCGGTGCTGGTATTCGGGATGACATATCTTATGTCCGGACGGATGAAGAAGGTATCCGCGTACGACCTGATCCAGGAATAAAAGAAGATAAAAGAGCAGAAATAAGGGGACAGGTTTGGAAGCCTGTCCCCGATTTCGTCTTTGCTTTTTTGCGAGCCCGGATGGATCGTTATATGTCATTTCTTGTATAAGGGAGTACCGGAAAGTTGTTTGCTTGTTCCGGGCTCGCAAGAGTTAGTATATACTAACTACGGGTAGATGTCAAGAACTTTTCGGAAATGTTTCTCAAAATACCGTCAGATGATCAGCTCGGTCAGATACACCGCCAGACATGCCAGGAGGGCAACGGTTGTAAGAGAGCATTTCTTCAGCGCCAGCAGGATCGCAACGGCGAGTCCGATGTAGGCGGAAATGACGGATTCCGTGGCGGTGAAGATCGCGGGGATCGTCATGGCGGTCAGTACCGTATAGGGTATGTAGGTCAGGAAGGAGCGGACGAACCGGTTCCGGACCTTATGCCGGACGGCAATGAACGGAAGCACGCGGATCAGATAGGTGGAGCCGGCCATGAGGGCCAGGTAGATGAAGAAGGTGGACAGGGTCATGGCGTCACCTCCTTATCATTTCCGGCAGGGCGGGGAGATTCTTCGTTGCCCGGGGACTCCTCAGGATGACATGCGAGGGGATCCCGATCCGGGGCGGGAGATTCTCCGTCGCCTGCGGGCTCGTCCTCTATCGGGTGGACGATGGCTGCGATGACAGCCGCAACGACGGCTGCGATGCTGATGGCGATTCCGGAAGAAATCTGTTTCAGGAAGGGTATATATGCAAATGCAGTGCTGATGGCCGCAGCCATGCCGACGGCCAGAAGGAAGTAACGGTTATCCTTCGCCGGCGGGACAACGATCGCCACAAACATGCCGTAGAGCGCAAGTCCCAGTGCACTCAGGATCGATGCCGGAAGAATTTCGCCCATGGACGCACCGAAGGCGGTTCCCAGGGTCCAGCCGATCCAGGGCAGAGTGGAAAGCCCTGCGAAGAAGGAACGGGTCACCACTGGACGAGACACGGCCACAGCGAAGATCTCGTCCGTGACGAAGAAGCCGAGGATCCATTTCCAGATACCCCGGAACCGATTGTCCAGCTTCTGCGACAGGGAAATGGACATGAAGGAATACCGGACATTGATGGTCAGCTGGGATGCCAGCATATCCAGATAAAGTCCGGGGGTTGCCATCAGCTGGATACCGGCAAACTGTCCGGCGGAGGTGACGGTGGTGAGAGACACCAGCGTGGCCTGCCAGACGGAAAGCCCGTACCGTGTGGCGAGTATTCCGAATGTAAAGGATACGGACAGGTATCCGAGTGCTATCGGAATACCTGCCCGAAGTCCGCTTTTATAATTCATGATGTAAGTCCCTGTTCCATGAGGTAGAATTTGAAGGGTGATGCCGGCGTATGTCACGTGACCACCTGTCCGCGCAGGTCATGCTCCCGGATACGTTAGATCCGTCATGTACTGTGGTAACATTTTACTCCGGAAGCTTGAGGTCGCCGTCCTTGACCCATCCGAGCTTGCGAAGTCCCTCGTTGATGAGCAGCGAAAGGATCGCCGGAAGAACGAAACAGATCAGGATGAGACCGATCCAGTCAAATGCCGTGATGGCATCCTTGGTTCCGGCATCCACATCATTTACCCAGCCGGTGTAAACACCGATCTGGCCTACCAGACCGCAGGTTCCCATACCGGAGGATACCGCAGTGCCGTTCATCTGCATTCCGAAGAGGCAGGTGGCGATGGGGCCGGTGATGGCGGAAGTAAGAGTCGGTGCGATCCAGACTCTCGGATTCTTTACGATATTCGGCATCTGGAGCATGGAGGTTCCGATGCCCTGGGAGATCAGTCCGCCCCAGCGGTTCTCCCGGAAGGATATAACCGCGAAGCCGATCATTTGTGCGGAGCAACCTGCTACGGCAGCGCCGCCCGCCAGTCCCACGAGTCCGAAGGACGCGCAGATCGCTGCGGAGGAGATCGGCAGGGTCAGTGCCATGCCGACACCGACGGATACAATGACTCCCATTAAGAACGGCTGCAGCTCGGTTGCGTCCATGATGCGTTCACCGATCCACATGGCGCCATCGCCGATGGGCGGTGCGATCAGCCAGGACAGGAATATACCAAGGCTGATGGTGACAAGCGGCGTTACGAGAATGTCGACCTTCGTCTCTTTGGAAACGGCCTTTCCGAACTCAGCTGAGATAATTGCGATAAAGAGTACTGCCAGAGGACCGCCTGCACCACCCAGCGCATTTGCCGAGAAGCCCACCGTGATCATCGAGAAGAGGACCAGGGGCGGACATTTCAGGGCGTAGGCGATGGCGGCTGCCATGGCGGGACCGCTCATGGCGGTAGCCAGTCCGCCGACGGTGTATTCCTTGCCGGCTATGGTGGCCACGGTGCTTGTCAGAAATCCGATGTCAAACTGCTTACCGATAGTGTCAATGATCGTTCCGATCAGAAGGGAGCAGAAAAGACCCTGCGCCATGGCGCCCAGCGCATCGATTCCGTAGCGCTTCAGGGAGATCTCAATATCCTTTCTTTTCAGAAATGCTTTGAACTTTTCCATGATGACTCCTTTGGTTCAAAAATGTATCGGCACATATAATAGCACAAAGTATCTTCTTATACAAGAACGGGTTGAGGCAAAATATGAGCCGTGTTATACTGTTTGTTGTAAACGAAAAGGGGAGGTGCAGCATGCTCATAAACAATACGAACCGGGAACATACGACCTGGGGCGAGGATCAGCTGGAGGCATCGAAGGACTTCGGAGAGATCGTGGATATGATCATGCCGGGCATTCCGGCGGAGGCGGACGAAGCCGAGGCAGACCGGATTGCCGGGCTGGTGGTCCGGAGGATCCTGCGACGGCTGGGGCGTGAGAATGCCGGGACAGGGAACGAGCAGGATGCGGTGATCTGTCAGGGGGATTTCACACTGGTCTATCGTGTGGTGACCCGTCTTAAGGAAGCGGGGGTAACCGTGGTGGCGCCTTCATTTCAAAGAGTAACGAAACCGACGCTGCGGCCGGACGGGACCACGGTTCCGGGCTACAGTTTCCGTTTTGAACGTTACAGGCAATATTAAGGAAGAGAGGAAGAAGAGTGTGAATCCATTTGATGCGATGCAGTTAAAGAGTAAGATCGAACGTTTTGAACGCCAGCACCCGAAGGTAGTGGCTTTTCTGGCGGAGAACCATCAGGAATTGAAAGAGGGTGCGATCATTGATTTCCGGATCCGGACGACGGATGGCCGAAATGTTGTGACCAACTTCCGGCTTTCGGCAGAAGACGAGGATACCATTAACCTGCTGAAGAAACTTCTGAGTTGAAGTTGCTTATCGATCTCATTTCTGAACATAAGAAAAACCGCCGAAATCAGAGGCAACATCTGGTTGCCCGCAGATTTCACAAAGTTTCAGGGTGTGTTTTGACACGCCCTGATTTTATGTTGATCAGATGGACAAAGTTATCCACATGACGGGTTTCATGGTGGTGGAAATGATGTGGATGCGCATTTTATAAACCGGAAGGGGAGGCAACTATTTGTTGCTTCCTCTTCTTTTTTTGTGTCCGGAAACCTTTGATGGGACTGGCCGCGCAACATATTTTTGCGCGCATGAAAGTGCGAAAAGCAACGAATATACGCGCAACAAATTCTATACAAATAGAGATTTACAAGGGCGGGACATGCATGATACATTTGTCTCACGAACGAAGGAGGTGACCGAAGTTGCGAGGCAGAAGGATCGGAATATGCAGCCGGGATCCGGACTACGCAGCCAGTCTTATGATGGCTCTGAACCGTATGTCCGGAGGTGCGATCGAGGCCGTGGTCTACAGCAGGCCGGAGGTTGCGGTGAAATGCAGGGTGGTTCAGGAACCGGATCTGATCTTACTCGACGGATTTCCGGATCCGGAGGGGAATGAGGAAGATCCGGTCAGGGCAGCATCCGGGTGGAGCCGGGAACTGGGTGTTCCGGTGGTTGCGATGACGGAGGAGCCTTCGGAACAGGGTACATTATTTAAGTACCAGTCAGTTCGCGGGATCTGCAGGGAGATACTGGGGAAGCTGCAGAGCGAGAGGAAGAGCGGTATGCAGCGTTCCGGTTGCATCGCTGTTTTTTCGCCGCTGGGCCGGTGCGGGAAGACCACGCTGGCGCGGGCACTTGCTGCGGCAGAAGCAGATCGGGGAGGACTTTATATCGGTATGGAGGAATATCCGGACCGGACCGTCCGCTCCGAGGTTCTCTATCAGATCAAACAACGGTCTCCGGACGTATATGAAGCGGTTGCGCGCGAGATTGTAACGGAAGGAGGGATCTCGTGTATCCATTTGTCGGGTATGTATCCGGATCTCAGGGATGTTCAAAAGGAAGATCTGGAATGGTTCCATGCGCAGCTGCTTCAGCCGGAGCGGTACAGGACACTGATTACGGACGTGGGGGCGGCCGCACTGGCCGGCCCGGAGCTTCTCGCCTGTTATGACAGGATCTACATGCCACTCCCCCGGGGAGAGGGGGTTGAGGCGAAGCTGCGTCAGTTCAGGGAATATATGCGGGAGCGGAAGCAGGGAGAAGTGCTGCGACGGATCGTCCCGCTGGAGCTTACGGCGGAGGTCGTGGAACGTGGGGACCCGAGGGAACTCCTGTCGGGCCTGTCAGCCTGAACGAAAATATGGCGCGTATGTCATTCTAAGCAAAGCGAAGAATCTCTCATAAGAAAGGACAGACCATGGAAGGCGAAGACAACTGCCCGGAGGACACTTCGGAACGGGAACTCCGAAACCGGCTGAAGGAGCAGGTGCTCCATGAGCTGAAAATGACGGAAACCATTCAGGACGGAGAGATCAGCCGGATCCTGGACCGGGTGATCCTGGAGGAATCCAGGAAGAGCTTTATCCCCCTTTCGGAGAAGCTTCAGCTGAAGAATGTCCTCTATCACAGTATCCGCGGGCTGGATGTGCTCTCGGAACTGATGGAGGACCCGGAGATCACGGAGATCATGATCAACGGAACCGGCCCGATCTATGTGGAAAAACACGGACGGATCCTGAAGACGAATCTGGCATTTGAAAATGAAGAGCGGCTGCTCAGTGTGATCGGCCAAATGGTGTCACAGGTGAACAAATCCGTGAACGAAACCTCTCCGATCGTTGACGCCGTACTTCCGGACGGGTCGCGGCTTAACGTGGTGCTGGGAACCATATCCAGGGGAGGGCATGCCGTCACGATCCGGCGTTTTCCGGAGCAGGCCTTCTGTATGAAGGATCTGATCGATCTGGGCAGTCTCGGAGAAGATGCGGCACGCTTCCTGGCACTCCTGGTAAAGGCCAGATACAACATTTTCGTGTCCGGCGGAACCGGTGCCGGGAAGACCACCTTCCTGAACGCGCTGGCGGAGGCGATCCCTCCGGATGAGCGGGTGATCACCATCGAGGATGTGGCGGAGCTCCGTCTCAGGGGCCCCGGGAACCTGGTGCGCCTCGAAGCAAGAAATGCAAATGTAGAGGGCAAGAACCGCATCGATATCCGGGAACTGGTCCGCACCAGCCTGCGCATGCGGCCTGACCGGATCATAGTCGGGGAGGTCCGTGACGCAGCGGCCGCGGACATGCTGACAGCCATGCTCACGGGCCATGAAGGGAGTCTTTCCACCGGCCATGCCAACTCGGTCAGCGACATGCTGATCCGGCTGGAGACCATGGTGCTATCGGCGGAGGATCTTCCTCTCCGGGCGATCCGGAGGAAGGTGGCATCTGCGCTGGATATCGTGGTCCATCTGGGAAGACTCAGGGACAAGAGCCGCAGGGTACTTGAGATCACGGAGGTGGTCGGATATGAAGGGGAGGAGATCATGCTGAATCCGTTATTTCAGTTTGAGGACGCCGGGGAACTGGGCGGTCCGGTACAGGGGCGGCTGGTGCAGATGAACCGGCTGATCCGGGTGGATAAGCTGCAGATGGCAGGCTGTATGGGCGAATATGCCGCCTTCTGCACATCATTTCCGGGAGAAGAAGCAGTCCGGAAGGGAGCAACAGAATGCGTCGTGTGATCCCGGATATGAAAATGCTTCTGATCGCGGCGGCAGGAACGCTCTTCGTGGGGTGGCTGTTCTATAACCGCCTTGCGGGGCTGATCCCGGCGGCATTTGCAGGCGCGTATATCGGGAGGGTGTATCTCCGGTATGCGGAACGAAGAAGACAGAGAAAGAGGAGAGAACAGTTCCGGCGCCTGCTGCTGTCCGTGGAAACTGCGCTGGAGGCAGGGTATTCCCTGGAGAATGCCCTGTCCGTCGCGGAAAATGATCTCGGGCTCATCTATCCGCCCAAGGAGGAGATCTGCGTGCTGGTCAGGGAGTGCTGCAGGAAATGTGACCTGGGGACGCCGGTCTGGCAGGTCTTCCGGGAGTATGCGGATCAGGTGGGGATCGAGGAGGCGGAGGAATTCGCGGAGGTGCTCCGGATCCAGCAGCGGACGGGCGGCGACCTGATCCGGACCGTGCGGAAGGCGGCGAGCCGTCTGCAGGAATCCCTGGAGCTGCAGCAGGAGGTGGAGAGAACCCTCTCGGAGAAGCTCCTGGAGCAGAGGATCATGACGATCATGCCTTCGCTGATGCTCCTGTATATGCGGCTGATGAACGGTTCCTACATGGCGCCGCTTTATTCAGGGCTCGGGGGAGCCGTGGTGATGACCATCGCCCTGGCGGTAAATATCGCGGCGGATGTGATGGCAGGCCGGATGCTGAAAGGAGTACGGATTTGAAAACAGTAGCCATCCTGCTGGTGCTTCTTCTTATCGCTGCGGTTGTTGCAGTGATGGTAAGAAAGCATTTCAGTTCAGATAAAGGTGGATCATGGGTTGTACCCGGGATCGCCGGGCGTTTGCAGAAATTGGAGGTACTGTATGGGCGATCGCTGGAAGATGCGACGTCACAGTACGTAGAGCGAAGGTTCCGGCAATTCATGGTGGGTCTGGGGCTGCTCTTCCTTCTCGGCGTGGGAGTCCTCTTGCTTCCGGAAGAGGAGAAGAGCAGCGGACAGATCTCCCGTCCGGCTGCAGGAGAGGATGCGGCCGGGATCCGGGTACGGCTGACCGACGGAGAATCGGCAACGGAATTCGTGCTGAACGTCGGGTCCAGGCACATGACAGAGGAGGAATTCGGCATCGCTGCCGATACTGCCGCTGCAGGCCTGGAGGCGGAGATCCTCGGCGGAAACCAATCGCTGGACCATATCACGGAGGACCTGGTCTTTCCGGATAAGGACAGCAGAGGCCTGCTGGAGATCTCCTGGGACACGGATACGCTGACGGTCATCAGCCGGAACGGAACGGTACGAAGAGACGAGCTGGAAGAACCCTGCGAGGTTACGATCAAAGCCGAACTCACAGACGGGATC
This sequence comes from Eubacterium sp., assembly GCA_017437905.1. Taxonomy (GTDB): domain Bacteria; phylum Bacillota; class Clostridia; order Lachnospirales; family Lachnospiraceae; genus Eubacterium_Q. The sequence goes on along the minus strand of JAFRWY010000004.1, from coordinate 11,937 downwards.
CGTACAAGGCAGGTGGACATCAGCGCAACCGTGCTCCCGAAGAAGTATACGGAAACAAAGGTGGAACGCGTGCAGCGTGAGCTTTCGGAACTGGAGGAAGAAAGCCGGGATACGGACAATTTCCTGCTTCCGGACGCAGTGGACGGCGTAACAGTTGAGGAACAGAGGACTACATCCATTGGGATGGTTTGCAAAGTATATCCGGTCCTTGTTCTTGTGGCGGGCGTGCTGTTCTTTCTGCAGGGAAGCAGGGAGAAGGAGAAGCTGAAGCAGCGGGAGGAACGCCTGCAAAGCGTTTTCTACCGGTTTGTGAAGCGTCTGACACTGCTGGTGTCTGCGGGAGAATCCCTCAGGGAATCGCTTGTTACGGCAGCGGCGGTGGAGGAACGGTTCCTGACACCGGAGGTGCAGTATGCCGTGAACCGGATCCAGACCGGCTCGACAGAATCGGGCACCTACGCGGAGCTGGGACGAAATATCGGTCTTCGGCCGTATATCCGGCTTTTTTCCACCATAAGCACCGTCGCTCCCAGGGGAAGCAGCCAGCTGCTCAATCTGCTGGAGCAGGAGGTGAAGGATGCCGAGGCAGAGACGAAGGAGGCTGCCAGAAGAAAAGGAGAGCAGGCGTCACAGAAGCTTTTGTTACCCATGATACTTTTACTGGCAGTTGTGGTAGGAGTCGTGCTTTATCCGGCGGTCGCCGGAATGTAGGGGCGCCATGTCACTGCATCTGCCGGAAATGAGGCGCTGCATTTGCAGCAGGAAATTATCAAAAAGGAGATACCGCTATGGAGAGAAATGAAGAACAGATCATGATACATGAGAATAACGAAGATACACTCGCATCGAAGGTGACGGGAGAGATCGGGAATGACCGGGGAGTTGCAGTCGTGGAGGTGATCCTCATCCTGGTGGTACTGATCGCACTTGTGATCATTTTCAGAGATCAGATCACATCGCTGGTAGCGTCGATCTGGAAGAGCATCAACGGAGACGCAAAGGATCTGTTGTAGTCTTTGTTCAACTGAGTCGGGAGGAGCATATGAAAAATCGCGGATATATAACAGTCTTTCTGACATTACTGATCAGTGCGCTGCTGGTGCTTGTTATGGCAGTGATCGCGGCGGTGAATCTGTCGGCGGCCAAAGGCAGGTCGGCAGCTGCGCTGAAAAGTTCCATGTCCAGCGTAAGAGCAGAATATGACAGATATCTGTTTGAGCAGTATCATGTGCTCTTCCTGGATCAGAACCCGGAAGGGGAAGGTCCCGGGAAGCTGGAGGCACTGGCGGAGGAACGGCTCTCGGAGAACCTGGGGCCGGATTATACGGTGAAGGATCTGGCGCTTACGGGGGTCACCGGTGTGATGGATGATAACTGCGCGGAGTTCCGGAGACAGATCATGGATGCAGCGCCGTATCTTCTGGCGGATAAGGGTGTTGAGGCGCTGAAGGAGAAGGTGCAGGATGACACGCCGGTAACGAAGGAGGAGCTGGACAACCTGAATATGGCACAGGATCCGGCGGAGGAGAAGAAGGAGGGGGATGAGGATCCCCGGAAATCGATCCGGGCCTGTCAGAAGACGGGGATCGCTTACTGGATCCTGCCGGAGGACGTAACATTTCACAGCTATGAAGTGGATGCCGCGAAGCTTCCTTCCGGTGGAAAGTCGGGGAAGACGCTTACCACCATGGACACGAACTTTACGGATATGTCCCGGCTGAAAAGGGATGCGACGCAGAACAGCGGATGGCTGAATGCCGCGGAACAGGAAGCGGCAGGCCTTGTCTACGCGGCCAACTGCTTCAACTGCCTTACGGATGAGGTGCAGGAGGGAACCGTTCTCTCCCTGGAAATGGAGTATCTGATCGCGGGGAAGGCCACCGACGCAGAGAATTACAAGGCGGTGATCGATCAGATCCTGGTGATCCGAACGGCCTGCAACTTCGCATTTATCCTGATGGATTCTTCGAAAATGGCCAGGCTTTCGGCGCTTGCGACCTCTCTTACCTGGTACTTTCCGCCGATCCAGCCGGTGGTGAAATATCTTCTGGCAGGTGCATGGTCCTATATCGAGGCCATCGCGGACGCATACCGTCTGGTGCGGGGGAAGAAGGTTCCTTATGTGAAAACGGCGGAGAACTGGGTCACGGATCTGAACGGACTGTCCCATCTCGGAGAATATGCGGATCCTTCCGAGAAGGATGAAACCGGTCTGGATTATGAGGATTATCTGCTGATCCTGCTGGCGCCGCGGATGGATACCGCCTATTACAGGATGCTGGATGTTATGCAGTTAAATGCGAATCAGGATGCGGAATCGGACGCGGAGACATTTTACCTGAAGGATGCGATCTCGGCCTTCGGAATGTCGGCAGAGATCGAGTACGAAGGGCATACGATCCAGTTGATGGAAGAGATCGGATATTGATATTTCCGGTGCGGGTAGATGAAGGATCCGGTGGGCGGGCAGATGAAGGATCCGGTACGGCGGTGGGGTCCGGAGGGTACATTTCCCGATATTTACAGGTCCCTTTTTAAAAAAGTCCTCTTCGGGAGCATATAGGGAAATGTGCCGTCCGGGTTCACCGCCATATATTGTCGGAAGAAGGGAGTGACAGACATGGGTGCGGATCAGATCAAACAGCGAAGAAACAGGGGATCGGCGGTCATAGAGGCTGCGATCGGTGTGCCGCTCCTCCTGTTCCTGATGCTCTTCATCTTCCACCTGCTCCAGGTGCGTGCGGTACAGCAGGTGGTTTATGAAGCGGGGATCGAAGCCGCGGAATACGCTGCGGAGTATGCCTACCTTGCGGACGGGATCAGCATCACGGAAGGGCGCGTGGAATCCGTGGTGGATCAGACGACCCTCATCGGACTGGCCGGACACCGGTTACAACAGGGAATGGATGAGCCATCCCTGGTGGAGCGGTACGTCCGGGGCGGCGTATCGGGGATCTCGCTGCTGGGTTCCGAATACTCCGGACCGGATGAGGATCTGATCCTCAGGATCAGCTATGACATAACGGTGGATACGCCTCTCCTTCCAACCATGACGACCCATGTGGAGGAGACGATCCGGCAGAAGCCTTACACCGGACATGTACCGAACGAGGCAGGAGGGACGGAGAGCGATCCGTACGTTTACATCACGGATAACAGGGAGGTCTACCATCTGAGCCGAGGGTGCACCCATCTGGTGTTGGGGATCCAGCCTTCCCTGAAAAGGATCGCGGCGGAGAAGGGATATAAGGCGTGCTCCTTTTGCGGGAAGAAAGCGGGGGAATTCGTGCTGATCAGTCCGGAGGGGGACTGTTATCACAGCTCGGAGCAGTGCCTGGGACTGAAGCGGACAGTCCACAGAGTCCGGCTCAGCGAAGTGAGTGACATCCCCCCTTGTTCAAGGTGCGGGCGAAGATAGACTTGAGTCATATCTATCTCGACTGTATAGATTTGGGATGCGGAGGGGCCGGCGAGGGCAGACGGTTGTGGATGGACCGGTTGTGGGCGGCAAGAGTTCAGGTCTCGCTTGCGAGACCCGGCGCAAGATCCGGCGCAAGATCCGGATCAGCTTTAGCTGACAAAATTCCGATGCAGGCAGATGATCTGCCGGTATTCGGATGAAATATAGATGAATGACGGGTGGCAGAGGCCTTCCCCGGAGCGGAAGACTTCGGGAAGGGACGAGGCGGATGAACGCTACGCAGGAGGCGAGGCATGAAGGGATCGAAGAAGCGGAGGAAGAGGAAATATATCCACGGAAATAACCGGGGACTAATGACAGTGGAAGCTTCGATCATTATCCCGATCATTTTGCTTCTTGTGGCCGGAGCGATCCTGCTCTTTCTTACCATCAACCGGCGGGAGGCGCTCCGGGGAGATATGTACCAGGCGCTTTACGGGCTGACCGTGGCGGAGGAGAAGGATGGAGATCCGGGGATGGCACTGGGGCTGCACATCCGGGAGGTGGTATCCGGTTCGGAGGTGGTTTCGGGATCGGCGAAGAAGGATGGTGACTACCTGATCCTTCAAGGTTCGGTTCCGTACATCAACCGGTTGTCCGATCGGGGGAGCGGGCTGCTTCGGACACATTTCCCCGTGGAAGTAAACAGAGAGAGGGATCTATGCAGCGAGAGGCTCAGGAGATGGCAGTTTTATGGAGATCTTACGGAATAGCAGAGGATTAAATAATTATTTTGAGATCCGTGCAGACGGAAAGGAAAGCCTGTCATCCTACGAGGAGGGCATGCTGCGGAACAATCAGATCCGGTCACTGGCACCGCTTTTTATCCAGTGGGTGGACGGACAGCAGATCTTTCTCTACAAGACGGACGGGATGGTGGGCATCGCGCGGAGGTGGGGCGTGGACGGCCCCGGCTGGCCGGAGGTTTACAGCCTGCTTCGTTCGATCGCGGACTGTATCCGGGAACTGCAGGAGTACCTTCTGCCTCCGGAGGGGCTGGTTCTCTCGCTTCCATATCTCATGTATGACGGGAGCACGGGGACGGTCCGTTTTCTTTACGCGCCGAAATACGGGACGGCATTTGCGGAGACGATGAAGCGGCTTCTGGAAGAGATCATGCAGATCTTCCATCATGAAAATGAGACGGAAATGATGCATTTTTACGACACCTACGGTCGGTTCCTGGACGGAAGTATCACGCCGGAAATCTTCCTGCAGATGATAGAGGCGCCACAGGCGGCAGCGGCAGCAGAGACAGAAGGATCGGGATATACGGGGTGTATGGCCGGTGCAGTGGGTAGTGCGGCCCGGGGAGGGGATTCCCTGCCACAGGAGGAGGCATGGGATCCTTCCGGGCAAAGCGGCAGAAGGGATTCTCCCAGCAGGGCCAGGATCGTGCAGCGTGCAGGCAGAAGCGCAAGGCGAGAGAGTGGCATGAGTGTCGGAGGGAGCACGGGACGTGGAGATTCTGCGGATTTGGGAAGAGGTACGGGACGCGGAGACAGTGCGGATGCAGGAAGAGGCGTGAGGCGCGGAGACAGTGCAGATGCAGGAAGAGGCCTGGGACGCGGAGACAGTGCGGATGCAGGAAGAGGCGTGGGGCGCGGAGACAGTGCGGATGCAGGAAGAGGCGTGGGACACGGAGACAGTGCAGATGCAGGAAGAGGCCTGGGGCGCGGAGATAGTGCTATCGGAAGAAGCCTGGGACACGGAGGTAGTGCTGTCGGAAGAATCCTGGGCCGAGGAAAGCCTCCGGGATCAGGAAGATCGGGGGATATCGGAGGCACCGGCAGACATGGAGGATATGCGGGCACGGGAGATGGAGGGAATTCCGGACATGCGGGAAGTACCGGCAGCGGAGATTCCGACGGACATGGGATGGAGTGGGTACGGATACATTTCCGGGAGATCATGATCTACCTGACCGGAGTTGCGATCCTTCTGATCGGCGCAATTCTCTATGTGGTTTTCGGAAGCGGATCCCTTCGGTTCACGGCGATGATTGGCGCGGCATTTGTCGTCTTTCTTTTCTGCAAATTAGTTTTGGGAGACGGGAAGACGAAGACGGGACAGGCAGATGTTTTGGAGGGGCATGTAGAGATGCAGGATGTAGTTAAAGCAGAAGAGGCAGAATCCGGTGGGTCCCATGAGGTGTGGGGGACTGATACGAAGCGTACAGCATGGGATGACATGGCGCGGGCCGGAGCGACGAGGGATGGTATGACACGAGCAGAAGCGTCAGAGGATAATATGACACGAACCGGAGCGACGAGGGGTGGTATGACACGAGCCGGAGCGACAGGAGATGGCCTGACACGGATCGGAGGATCACGAGATGCAAGGACACGTCCCAGAGGGGAGTACGGATCCTCTGGGAATGCGGGAGAAGGAATGCCGGCAGTTTGGGAACCTTCCCGGACAAGCGTCCTTCGGGGAAATATCCGGCAGCTGGTGCCTGCGGAGAAGGGCGTCCGAGCACCGCTCTATGTGTCGGAGGGATACTGCAGGATCGGTCGTTCGGAGGCCGAGAATGAGTATTGTATCCCCAAGCCGGCGGTCAGCAGGAATCATGCACTACTGGAGTGCTGCGGGGACGTGGTCACGCTGCAGGACCTGGGTTCCACCAACGGAACCTATATCAATCATGTGAGACTGAAAAGCACAGCATTGGAAGAACTGCATTACGGGGATGTGGTCAGCTTCGCGGGTGAGGAGTTTTACGTGATCTAAGGTGTTGCAGCCTGAAATAAATGATGAGAAAAGGAGAGGAACAGGATGAAGAAAAAGAGGATCATAGCGCTGCTACTTGCGGTGCTAATCGTACTTGTAACGAATCCGGTGTTCGGGTCCGGGGTCAAGGCGGATGTGGAGGATACATCCCAGGTTGCCGGGAGCGTGGACGCGGATCCGTCCGGCGGGGTGAAACCGGAGGAGGCTGCGGAGGGTCTTTCACCGGCAGATGATTCGACGGGAAACGGTTCTTTATCGGGCGCGGAGAGTGTAACCGGAGAGACAGCAGCCGACGGGCAGAAGACCGGAAACAGCAATTCCGGAGCCGGTGGATCGGGCATGGATGGTATTGATGGAATGTGCGCCAATGAGGCAGAAGCTGCAGGCGGTTCTGCATCCGGCGTACAGTCAGAGAGATCCCGGGGAGCAGTATCCGGAACAGAGACCGCGGGTAATATGCAGGAATCATACGTCACAGGATCGACAGATGGCCAGGCAGGAGCATCCGAAACAGAATTGGCAGGCGGTCAGGCAGATTCGAGTGGTGTGGATGTCGCCAGATCTGATATGGAAGCAGAAACTGCCAAGACTTCCCCGGATCGGATGCGTGAGGGGGCGGACACTGAAGAGAGAGACCTCGCAACACAGGGGGGAGATGAGGTGGATCCGGCATCCCCAGGAACGGATATGAAGGATTTCGCGACACAGAGAGCGGATAAGGAAGATTCCGCATCCCAGGGAGTGGATAAGATCGATTCTGCATCCCAGGGCACGGACAAGGAAGGTCCCGCGGCTTCGGGAACGGATGAGGGAAGGAGCGACATTTCCGGGAAGATTCTTTATACCAATTCGCCGGATCAGGGGCCGTCAGGCACGAAGGACTATGTGAAGCGGCTGGTACGGGACGGAAATACGGTGCTTTTCGCGCACTATGACAAGGAGGGTCACCTCTATCGGAGTGATCCGGAGATGACGGTTACGGTTGGCGGCAAGGCTTACACCATCAACACGGTCTGCGTCCGGTTTGACTGGTCGCCGGGACTGGATGCCTGGTGCTTCGACGTGGATAAAACCGAGATCACGGATGCCACGGTGCGCCAGCTGGTGTATCACGCGGTGGACAAACTGGAATACAGTATGGCACACCGGCTGCTCTGTTACTGGCTGGGGAAGCAGGGCACCGTGAACGGGATCGATTTCGGACCTGCGAATAAAAATGTGTCCGGAGAAGACGGAAGCTTTACGAATAGTACGGCCACAGGTTACAGGGGAATGAGTGTGGGAGAATTTATCAGCACCTACACTGCAGGAGCGGAAGCAATCCCCGAAAATGTGACCTTCCGGACTTATTATCTGTCACATGATACAACATATGAACCCTCCAGCGCGGAGTGGGATTATTTCCAGGATTTTATCTCCTGGACGAAGGAGGTACGGGAGCCTGCGAAGGATTATTACGTGGCATTTTCCAAGGTGGACGGTACCGGAAAGCCGGTCAATGATATTCCTTTCTCGGTGGAAGTAAGCGGTGTCCGGGTCGGGGACACAGTGTCCTCCACATTGACCTATACACCGGTGAGCGACAGCGGAAATGCGGAGGGGTATCCGGCCAGCGGATGGTATTTTAATGCAACAGGGAAGAGTACGGCAGCACGCTGGCCGTCTATTTCCACCGGTGGGTCAGCAGCACAGGCACAGCCGGTGTATGTGGATTCGAAGGGACAGCAGAAGCGGGTTCCGGAGGGCGTGGCCATCATGTATCTCGGATGTTTTGAACAGGCCCCAACCCTTGTTCTGGTTCAGGAGCAGATGACAGAAGCGCAGCGTGCCCGGTATATCGCAAAATACAATAACCCTTATGATCTGGCGCGGCACGGGTATGTCTTTACGGACGTTGAGACGGCGATCCGGTATGCAAGTGATCTGGATATCACATGGAAGAATTACAGGCGTTTATATGTCAGCCTGAAGAAAAGCTCCGCGGATCCGGATGAGACAGATGGGAAGGATTACTACAGCCTGAAGGGTGCGCAGTATAAGCTGTTTCAGGATAAGGCAGCGGCAGAGAAGGCGCTCGCGGCCCGGAAGGCCGGAAAGCCGGATTACAGCGCGGCGGTCGGCACATTTACGGTGAAGGAAGACGGAACGGCCAATACTCTGGAGGTGACACGGCTGATGGATACGGATCCGACGAGCGGGAATCTGGTGAACGGCGGGAGCACATTTTACGTGGTGGAATCCGTGGCACCGAAGAATTATCTTCTGTCGGATGAGGTTGCGTCCGTACGCGTCACGGAGGAAAATGATGAAACGAACCCGGCGGTATTTGATCTTACGGATGAGCCGGAGGGGTTCTACGGAGATATCGAACTTAGGAAGACGGACGGGGAGACGGATGTGCCTGTTGCAGGCATCGAATTTGAGATCGAGAATCTGGAAACCCATGAGAAGATACGGCTGATCACGGACGAAGAAGGGTATGCGGGAACGCGTACACCGGAGAATCCGAAGGGAACGCTGAAAATGGGCTCATATAAGGTGACAGAGGTGGTTTCCGGCGGATATCAGAAGGAAGAACCGTTCCTGATCATGGTAGGTTATGAGCAGCAGATCACGGAAGAGGGAGAGACGGAGTGGGTGCTTCCGAAGGAAGGACCGCTGAAGGGAAAGGTATATACGGTCTACGATGCGAACCGGCGGGACAGACAGCAGGTGATCACGGACATGCCGGTTCCGGAGCTTGGAACCATTGCACTTTCCACGGATCCGGATGAGGCGGAGCCGGAGGACCGGCCGGAATATAAGCTGGTTCCGGCAGAGGCCGGTCAGACTGTCTGGGATCTCTGCATGTACAGGAACCTTCGCTGCGGAACACAGTACACACTGGTGGGAACGTTGATGCTGATCGGTGAGGACGGAAGCGTAACGCCATTTACCAGGGCTGACGGAAGTATCGTGACCGGAGAGACGGTATTTACGACGAAGACGGAATATGAGAAGTCCCGCTATGAGGCGTACGGAACGGAAGTGGTCCGGTTTGATGATCTGGACTTCACGGAGTATCAGGGACGGCGGTTCGTGGTCTATGAGCGCCTGTATCTGGGGACGGAGAAGGAAGGGGACGGCATCCTCACACATTATCCGGAGAGTAACAACGAGACGGCATTTCCGCTGCTCCATGAGGATCCGGCAAATGAGGATCAGACTGTCACGGTGAGATTCCGGGCAAATCCCCGGATCTTCGGAACGGAGGCGGGAATCACGGAGACGGAAGAGATCAGCAGCGAGCATCAGAAGATCCATGTGTCGGATCTGGTCTTCTACCGGGATCTTACCATGGCGGAGGGAATCTCCTATACGGTGAAGGGAAGACTCATGAATATGGACGGAACGCCGGCGGTGATCGATGGGAAGGAGGTTACCGCAGAGGTACTCTTTGCGCCGGGAGCGGCAGACGGAACGGTAAAGGTGGATTTTCCGGCCTTTGATTTCAAACTGGGTGAATCGGAGACAGAGGCGGATTTCTCCTATGTGGTATATGAAGAGCTTTACGAGAACCGGGTGAACGAGGATACGGGAGAAACCATGTCGCTCCTGATCGGAGAGCATAAGGACCCGGGGGCTGCGGAGCAGACCGTAACGGGACATCTGGAGAAAGAGCCGGAGCAGCCGAAGCCGGAGGATACTTCCGTAAAGCGGGAACCGGAGCAGCCGAAGCCGGAGGATACGACCGTGGACCGGCAGCCCCAGACAGGCGACGGCACGCCGCTTACGATCCTGGGCATCCTGATGGCAGTGGCAGCGATCGGCGCGCTGATCATGATCCGCATCAGAAATAAGGATAATGATAAGAGAAAATAGCGCATAAAAACTGTTGACGTTAGAAGAGAGTATATACTATAATCTACTCCATGAGCAAAAGCGTTCTGAACCACAATCCGTGGCCCAGAACGTTTTTGTTTGAAAAACCTTGAAAAGGGGAGTAACCATGAACGAATTTCTGGACAACGTGGCACAGGTGAATGACACGGTCAACAGCTTTGTGTGGACCAAGGTCGGTGTCTGGCTGCTGATCGCAGTCGGTCTTCTGATGACGATCCTTACAAAAGGCTTTCAGGTATCACACATCGGTCACTGGATGAAGAAGACGGTGGGAAGCCTTTTTGAGAAGAAGGTTCGTTCCCATACGGGAGAGAAGGCCTCCATCTCGCAGTTCCAGGCACTTTGTACGGCACTGGCTGCTACCGTAGGCGTCGGAAATATCGCCGGTGTGGCAGGTGCGATCGTAACCGGCGGTCCCGGAGCGGTTTTCTGGATGTGGGTGGCTGCATTTTTCGGAATGATGACCAACTTTTCGGAGAACATCCTGGGTATCTATTTCCGCAGGAAGAACAAGCAGGGCGAGTGGTCCGGCGGTGCCATGTACTATCTGCAGGACGGTCTCGGCGGCTATAAGGGCATGAAGCATGTGGGCAAGGTGCTGGCAATCATTTTCGCGATCTGCGCGGTGCTTGCATCCTTCGGTATCGGAAATATGGGCCAGGTGAACAAGATCGTCCTGAACTTTACATCGGCCTTTGATATTCCGGCACTATCCGACAAGGTGCTTTACACTTCAGCTGACGGAAGCTCGAAGGTGACACTTTACATGCTGATCATCGGAATCATCCTTCTGGTGTTGGTGGGTATCGTTATCATCGGCGGTCTGCAGCGTATCGCAAGTGTTGCGGAGAAGATCATTCCGTTCATGGTGGTTATGTATATCCTCGGATCCCTGACCGTGATCTTTGTAAATATCTCTTCCATCGGCAAGGCATTCGGATCCATCTTCTCCATGGCATTCTCAAGTCAGGCGCTCTGGGGCGGTGCCACCGGTGTGGCGCTGAAGGAGATCATCACCATGGGCTGCAAGCGCGGTGTCTTCTCGAATGAGGCGGGCCTTGGTTCTTCCGTTATGGTGCATTCCAACTCCAACGTTGTGGAGCCGGTAAAGCAGGGCCTCTGGGGTATCTTCGAGGTATTTGCGGACACTATCGTGATCTGTACCATGACAGCACTGGTGATCCTGACCTCCGGCGTGATCGATCTGGAGACAGGTGTAACCACAGCCGGCAGCGATGCAACGCTGGTTGCGGAGTCCTTCAACACCGTCTTCAGCTTCGGCGGATTTGAACTTGGAAAATACTTTATCGCCACCGCGATCCTGCTCTTTGCCTTTACCACCGTGCTGGGCTGGTCCCACTACGGAACCAAGGCAGTGGAGTATCTGGCAGGAAGCAAGGCTTTGATCGCTACCCGGATCTACAAGTTTATCTTCGTAGCGATGATCGTTCTGGGTGCGCTGATGACATCTTCCATCGCATGGGATATTTCAGATACCTTTAACGGCTTGATGATGCTGCCGAACCTGATCGGCGTTCTGGCACTATCGCCGCTTGTGATGAAGCTGACGAAGAACTATGTGGACCGGAGGATCAAGGGCAAGGATGTGAAGCCGATGCTGTCACATTTCCCGGAGATCGAAGAAGAACATATTAGGAAGATACAGGAAACGGGAGAGGACTAAAACCTTAGGAAAGGGGTTGTCGCACTAACGTGCAGCGGCTAGTTGATTGCGAAAGTAAATTCCTCATTGCAATAGTAAATTCAGGTTGAACTGACTTTACCTTTGCACATCTTTTCGGGTATACTAATCAGGCTGCTGATTACCTGGCCTGTGCAGAAAGAGAGGAAAGATGAATACGCCT
>JAFRWY010000003.1 GCA_017437905.1 Eubacterium sp. | reverse complement strand
CGTTTTCATCCCAGACGAGATCTCTCCAGCGCGTGACATACCAGATGCCGGTATCTTTCCCGCCATATAATTGTCCGTCATACCCAGAATCAAACGAATAGGTTGGTTCAAGGACAATGCTGCCGTTACGGTCGATGATACCTTCACAATCCGGAATATCAGACCAATCTGTTTCTTCCGTTGATATAAAGCCATCCGGGTAGACCGTAATGATTGCATAATTGCCTCGAAAGCCAGACGCTCCGTCAAACTGCGGCTGGATGACGAACTCGCCATTTTGGTTGATATAGCCCCATTTACCGTTTTCACCGCATGCAGGGAACAGCGGTTCAACTACCGCAGCCGTACTCTCCGCCCATCCGCTCAGCGGCACTAGGCACAGGATCATCACCAAAACCAGCATCATGCGTTTCATGGTCATCGCTCCTTCCTGCAACGGCCTTTAACTCGGATGAAGCTTTGTCAGCTCACCGGCGATAATCAACGAACATCTTCATTTGCACTGCTTTTCCCGGTGTGTCATAGATCAGGATGATCATCTGATCATACGGATCCTGTATCTCGAACAGTCTGTACTGGCAATTCTCCTGTTCCAGCACTTGATTCATAAACGGCAGAATACTGCCATCTATCCAGTCCCCCATGCTTGTTAATTCTGCTCGATAGGTATGGCCATTGCACAAGAAAGAAACACTTCGTGTACCATCAAGTTCCTCGTTCATGCCGGCCAAGTCTTCAGTAATGTCCGTAATCGTGATATCCTGGACAATGGACTGAACGCCCATCAAGAATAGTGTGTACATATGCTCAATATCAAAAACCTCCGCATCAAAAGCGTAGACCTTATCCGATGTGGGTGTCCAATGCCCGGTATCATAATCATAGATCCCCGCACCACACTTCCAAAGCAGCATGAACCGCAGATACTCCGGTTTTTCATACATCCCAATGAAAAACGGGTTATTGCCGAGTTCCTCCAGGATCTCATGATACCACTCAGCCACATCGCCCTGAACGCTTTCAGGCACGTCGTATCCGTAGGATGATAAGTCTTCGGCTGCACTGCGAACCTTTGGATCAATCAATTGAATTCCCTCTTTTTCCTTCTCCGCCCATCCGCCCAGCGGCACCAGGCACAGGATCATCACCCAAACCATCATCATTCGTTTCATGTTCATCGCTCCTCCCACACTTGAGTTCATCTGCGGTCGATACGGCTCATTTCTTCTCCGTTGATCATTCGCTTTCCCCTTGGGTATTCCTTCTTCTCTCCGCGGGATTGCCGCCGCACGCCGTCAGGATTTACAATTCTCCTGCCCGCCTGTTCCGTTTTCCGGGAAATCCGGTATAATGGGAGTATCCGGAAAGCATATGACAAACCGCCGAGGGAGAGAAACGCCAATGATCATTCACGACTTCGACATGGATACCGAACCGATCGTCAACATGGAAAGCGTCTACGGAAAGCAGCGGCATCTGGTGGATAAATGCCTGATCCTCTACTCCAAAGTGATCCGTGACGAGCTGCTGAACCGCTATGACTGCTCCCTGATCGGTGAGATACCGGTATGTAATGGCGATATCGGCATCCACAGCTTCATGCTCGACGGGGAGCGGATCGCCTTCTATCTGTCCGGCACTACCGCCACCCTTGCGGCGGAGACCGTCTGTGACGTCCACTGGCTGACCGGCGCGTCGAAGTTTGTCATGTTCGGCTCCTGCGGCAGCCTCGACCGGGAGAAGACATTCGGGAGATACATCATCCCGACGGAAAGCTATCGCGGAGAAGCCTGCTCCTACTATTACGCGGAGCCTGCGGATTACATCGGGATCCGGAATGCGGATCGGCTGTCCGCGATCTTTGAGGAGATCGGCGCGCCTTATGTCAGGGGCAGGGTATGGACGACAGGCTCCATGCTCCGCGAGACCGCGGGCCTTGTCCGGAGGAGGAAGGACGAGGGCTGCCTGGCGGTGGAGATGGAGCT
>JAFRWY010000022.1 GCA_017437905.1 Eubacterium sp. | reverse complement strand
ATCTTCATTATACATAGCTCAGATAAAGAGAAAATACGGCATTGATATAGGGATAGCGTACAACAAGCCTGAGAAGAATAAGAACCGGGTGCCGGTGTGCCCGAAGGAAAAGGAACTGGCAATCATGGATGCCCTTAAGGCTTTCAGGATGCTGACGGAAGATACGGAATATATGGAGGTTACGATATGAAGAAGAAAAAATTGAAATGTTATATCTACATCCGAGTATCCACTTCGATGCAGGTCGAGGGATACAGTCTGGAAGCACAGAGGGAGAGGCTTACCAAGTTCGCGGACTTTCAGGATATCGAGATTGTCAGGGAGTATTGTGACGCAGGAAAGTCCGGAAAGAACATCACAGGCAGACCTGAATTTACTCAGATGCTGAACGATGTGGCGGAAGACCGTGACGGCGTAAACTTTATTCTGGTATTCAAGCTGTCGAGGTTTGGACGAAACGCCGCGGATGTCCTCAATTCCCTTCAGTATATTCAGGATTTTGGTGTAAACCTGATCTGTGTGGAGGATGGAATAGATTCTTCCAAAGATTCCGGTAAGCTGACTATTACGGTTTTATCCGCCGTTGCCGAAATAGAAAGAGAAAATATCCTGGTCCAGACAATGGAAGGCCGCAGGCAGAAAGCCAGAGAGGGAAAGTGGAACGGCGGACAGGCTCCATTCGGATACACACTAGATTCCAAGAACAGCACTCTGATTGTTAATCCTGAAGAGGCAGAGATCGTCAGGATCATTTTTAACAAGTTTGTGAATGAGGGCTTGGGAGCCGAGCGCATATGTGATTATCTGAATCAGCATGGCTATACCAAGAAGAAGCTCAAAAAGAATGAGCTGAACTACTTCGCCCGGAGCTTCATCATGAAGATCCTTGATAATCCGGTTTATACAGGAAAGATTGCTTACGGAAGAAGCGTGACGGAAAAGGTCAAGGGCAGCAGGGATGAATATAAACGAGTTCGGAATGATGATTATATGTTGGTGGATGGAATCCATGAAGCCATCATCGATCAGGAAACTTGGGAGGCTACCCGGCTCAGAAGAAATGATACCGGCATTAAGTGGGAAAAGACACACAGCCTTGATCACGAGCATATCCTGTCAGGTGTCATTAAATGTCCGATCTGCGGTACGGGGCTTGTAGGAACGCTCAGAAGACGGAAGAACAAGAAGTCCGGCGAGTATAAGGATGATTTCTATTACAAGTGCCTGCATAGAAAGAAGATTGATGAAACGCATTTCTGCAATTTCCGGTTGGTCTTAAGCCAGGATGAGGTCAACCATCAGGTGGAGGAAATCATCCTGGACATGGTAGCCGATCCGGACTTCAAGGATTTTATGGTGAGGAAGATCGATGAAAAGGTGGATGTCTCATCACTGGAAGCCGAGAGAGATCAGGTCAGGGAACAGCTCAGACAGGTTATGGGAGCAAAGAAAAAACTGACGGAGATGCTGGATCGGCTGGATGTAAATGACAAGCACTATGACAGGAAGTATCAGGATATGCACGACAGGCTTGATATCCTGTACGACCGGATATCAGAGCTGGAAGATATGATCTCTGATATCGAAGTAAAGATCAGCGGTGCTTATGGAGAAAAGATTACTGCAAATCAGCTGTATAAAGTTCTCCTGAACTTTGATAAAATGTATTTCAAGATGACCGACCTCGAAAAGAAGCAGTTTATGAGGGACTTCATCGAAGAGATAGAATTGTATCCTGAAAGACAGGATGACGGACGCATCTTAAAGCAGCTAAGCTTAGGATTTCCGGTGTTTTACGAAGGTTCTGAGGGTGATACAATTCGGTTGCACAACGAAACAACAGTCGAGACCATTGTTCTCCTGGGCAACACCCGGTCCGGAATAGTTGATCCGGATGCTGAACGGAAGGCAGACGGCGGGATCATCGGATAAAACACATAACGTGCTAAATATCCGACGATAAATCGTATATTATTTCATGAAATCATTAACGGAGGAATCACTTATGTGGTAGGATACACTGCATAAGGAGGAACAAAACTATGTTGAACGCAATTGTCGCAGGCATCGGAGTAATCTTTATCATTGCAGCCATCGCCGTTGGAATGCGGGCCAAGGTGGCAGGACTGGTAAGCAAAAAGAAGGACGGAGATGATAATATCATTGAAGTGGGCGGAAAGAGCATGAAACCGGCGGTGATCACGCTGGCAACGATCGGTGTGCTGACCATGATCTTCTCCCTCTCCTTTACGGTCATTCCTACCGGTTATACCGGCGTTCGTGTGACCTTCGGACAGGTGGAGAAGGATACGCTGCCCCACGGCTTCAACTTCCATCTGCCGGTGATCCAGCAGATCGTGATGGTAAATAACAAGCAGCAGGATATCAAGTTCGACGGTGCGATCACATCCGAGACCAGTGAGCGGAACGAAGTTACGTTCCAGGGCATCACGGTCACCTATCAGATCAATCCGGAGAAGTCCGCATGGATCTATGCAAATGTAACGAATTACGAGGACGGTCTTGTAAAGGAGTCGCTGGTTGCATCTGCGATCAAGACTTCCTCGAAGACCCTGTCACCCATTGACTGTACGAACCGCAGTATTCTGGAACCCATTGCAAAGGACAATATCCAGAAGTCGCTGGATGAGAAGTACGGTCAGCAGGTGGTCTATGTAAATAAGGTGGTCATTTCCGATGCAACATTCGATCAGGAATATGACGAGAAGATCGCGAAGAAGCAGCAGGCCCAGATCGATTACGAGACACAGCAGATCGAGAACAAGAAGAATATCGAGAAGGCATCTGCGGACGCTGAGGTACGTAAGACCCAGGCGCAGGCAGAAGCAAATGCGAAGCTGATCGCTGCCGAGGCTGAGGCGGAAGCAAACCGGAAGCTGTCCGAGTCCATCGATTCGAACGTGCTCCGCAATAAATACTATGAGAACTGGAACGGCCAGCTGCCGTCCACCATCGTAGGAGATGAAGCGGCACAGATCATGCTGGGAATCGGAACCGACGCTGCCGCACAGCCCACAACGCAGCCGACTACACAGCCGAAGACCACGGAGAGTACCGAGACTACGGAAACTCCGGCGGAAACCGAATAAAGAAACAAGCCTCGGAGGAAACCGGGTAACGTAGTAACCCCGGAGGGAGCCGGATCATGGCGAACCCTTAAGGAAACCGGATCACGAAAGAACCCCGGCGGGAAGCCATCGTATGGCGGCCCTGCCTGAAAGCAAACGGAAGACACAAATGCCGGATACACCGGGCGGATGTGTCTTCCTCTTTTTTGCAGATACGGAAGAGGACCTCAGCGTTTTTTGGTGTGATATGATATATATCGCATAACGGAGGGACAGGAAGCCGTAATTGTCGGTTGACACACCCCTCTATCCATGAGAAAATAAGTAAGATAGGCATATTATGCAATAAAACAGGAGGCGGAACTATGCGCGTCTTTCAAAAATCCGTAAAATTAAACAATGTCTGCTATGATATCCGCGGTCCGGTTATGGATGAAGCCAACCGGATGCAGGCGAAGGGAGAGAAGATCCTGAAGCTGAATATCGGAAATCCGGCACCCTTCGGATTCCGTGCACCGGACAGTCTGGTGCAGCATATGGCGGAGAATCTCACCGAGACGGAAGGATACTCGGATTCCAAGGGCCTTCTCAGTGCCCGGGAAGCCATCGTGAAGTACGATGCGAAGAAGGGGATCCACGGAGTTACCGTGGATGATGTTTATACCGGGAACGGAGTCAGTGAGCTGATCACCATGTCCATGCAGGGGCTGCTGGATTACGGGGATGAGATCCTGGTGCCGGCACCGGATTACCCGCTCTGGACCGCATCCGTCACTCTGGCCGGCGGAACGGCTGTGCATTATATCTGTGATGAGGAAGCCGGTTGGTATCCGGATGTGGCCGATATCCGAAGGAAGATCACTCCCCGGACGAAGGGCATTGTCATCATCAATCCCAACAATCCCACAGGAGCACTCTATCCCAGATCGATCCTTTCGGAGATCGTGGCACTGGCGGAGCAGCATGACCTGATCATTTTCGCAGACGAGATCTATGACCGTCTGGTAATGGACGGGAAGAAGCATACCTCCATCGCCAGCCTGGCGAAGGAATGTCTCTGCATCACATTTAACGGGCTTTCGAAGTCACACCTTATGGCGGGCTACCGGGTGGGCTGGATGTCCATCTCCGGTGACAAGGCAAATGCAAAGGGCTATATCGAGGGCCTGAACCTGCTGTCCTCCATGCGGCTCTGTTCCAATGTTCCGGCCCAGTCACTGATCGCACCGGCGCTGGAACTTCTGGAGGAAACGGACACCATGCTGGTTCCGGGAGGCCGGGTTTATGAGCAGCGGGAATTCATCTACAATGCGGTAAATGACATCCCGGGCATGAGTGCGGTGAAGCCGGAAGCGGCCTTCTATATCTTCCCGAAAATGGACACGAAGAAGTTCCGGATCCTGGATGATGAGCGGTTCGCGCTGGATCTTCTGAAGGAGAAGAAGATCCTGGTGACCCACGGCGGCGGATTCCACTGGGAAGAGCCGGATCATTTCCGGATCGTATACCTTCCGGCCATGGATACCCTGGCAGAGGCCATGGGAGAGATGAAGGATTTCTTTGCGCACTATGAGCAGCGGGCGTAAATGCAGCGGCTGTAATTTTAGCAAAGGCGTTGAAGACAGGCTGCGGAAACCGGCCTGCAACCGGATTTCGGGCGGTCCCTGTCCGGACAATACAGGGATAAGGAATTCTATCGCCTGATGCAGATATTGGAGTATTTTTTCAGATGGAAAAGAAACTGCTGGTTCTGGATATCGACGGAACACTGGTAAACAATGAAAAACAGATCACCCCGAAGACGAAGGATGCCATCTTTCGTGCCATGGAGGCGGGACACAGCATCATGATCGCCTCCGGACGGCCGACCCCGGGGGTACAGAAGTTTGTGGATGAGCTGGAGCTTTCAAAATATGACGGCTACACCCTGACCTACAACGGTGCACGGGTGCAGGAGTGCAGCAGCGGGAAGGACATTTACGAGAAGCGCCTCAGCCGGTCACTGCTTCCGGAGCTGTATCGGTTTGCGGAGGAGAGGGATCTGGGGATCATCACCTACGAGAAGGATCTTGCGAAAACTCCGCAGGTACTGTCCGGTCGGCGGCTGGATGACTGGATCCTCTGGGAAGCGAAGATCAACGGCCTGACCGTGGGAGAACGGGAAAATTTCCTGGATTATGTAAACTACGATGTTTACAAGGTGCTGATGACTGCGGAACCCGAAAAGTCCGAAGGATATATGAAGGAACTGCAGAAGCTGCTGGGAAGCAGGGCAAATGTCATGCGTTCCGAATCCTTCTTTATCGAGATCACGGCACGTGGCATCGATAAGGCAGGAACCCTGAAACGGGTGATCGGTCCGGTGGGCGTATCTCAGAGCAATACCATCTGCTGCGGAGACGCATTTAATGATATCTCCATGGTGGAATATGCCGGCATCGGCGTAGCCATGGGGAATGCAAAACCCGAGGTGAAAGAGGTGGCCGATTATATTACGGCCAGCAATGAAGAAGACGGAATCGCGGAGGTAGTGAAGCGTTTCCTGCTGGAATAAAACGTCAGTCGGAGAGTGGATATGAGAATAGGGTTTGCCGTTATTTTCATAAGCATGATCGTCGTTCTGAATGTGTGTATGGTCAAGGCCAGACGATCCCGCAAGGCGATCGGTCCTTCGGTTGCATTTTTGCTGGCGGCGCTGGTCATGCCGGTCATCGGAAACCTGATCATCATTATTTCCACGGAACAGCACATTTCGGAAGTGGGCTGTTACATTTATTACCTGGGCATGGATGTTGTGATGTATTCACTTCTCCGGTTCATGCTTGCTTATTGCGGCCTGAAATGGCCCAATAAATGGATTCCGGCCCTGATCCATGCGCTTCTTCTGGCAGATGTGATCCAGCTTCTGCTGAATCCGTTTCTGCGCCATGCATTCCACACGGAAGCGGTGCTGGTGGACGGGAATGATTATTACCGGATGATCCCTCATTTCGGTCAGTACTTCCACCGCATCGTGGATTACGGTATCCTGGCGGGGATCATCATCGTATTTCTTGTAATGGTGATCCGTACTCCGAAGATCTCCGCGGAAAAATATATGGTGATCCTTCTGTCCATGATCGCGGGAGCGTTATGGCAGACCTTTTATATCTTCTCAAGATCCCCTGTGGATCGTTCCATGATCGGTTTCGGAGTATTCGGCCTGCTGATCTTCTATTTCTCCCTGTACTACCGTTCGATGCGTCTGCTGGACCGTCTGCTGGCGGATACGGTTTCGGATGCGTCGGAAGGGATATTCCTGTTTGATACCTCCCTAAAATGCATCTGGGCAAATGGTACGGGCCTTCGTATGGTCTCCCTGAAGGCAAATGAACTGGAGAAGGTTCCTGACCGTCTCCGGCTGACCTTCGGAGAGATCGATGAGAAGTTCGGTGATGAATGGACCATCCAGAAGGTGATCGGCATGGACGAGGAACTCCGGTATTTTACGCTGGAAAACCACAGGACCATGAATAAAAAGAAGAAAAAGATGATCGGCACCTACCTTCGGATCGAGGATAATACGGAGGAACATAAGGCTCTGCAGAGCGAAATCTATAATGCGACCCATGATCCGCTGACCGGTCTCTATACCAGGGAATACCTCTATATCAGGATTGAGGAAATGATGCAGGCGCATCCGGGTATCCGGTTCTATGTCTGCTTCCTGGATGTGAATGAATTCAAGATCGTGAATGATATCTACGGGACCGAATTCGGTGATTATGCTTTAAAATGTGTTGCCGACTGGATCCGCGTCGACATGATGAAGCATTGTGTCTACGGACATCTTGCGGGAGACACCTTCGGTGTGTGTATCCCCGTGGAGGAATTTAAGAAAAATCAGGTTGAACAGGAGATGAACGGGTTCATGGTCCGGGACGGAGAACGCGAGCACCATCTGCTGCTTCATATGGGAGTGTATGAGGTGACCGAGAAGGGGATCGACGTATCCGTGATGTTCGACCGTGCCCATATGGCCATCGCACCCATCAAGAACGATTATAAAACACATATCGCATTTTACGATGAGGCGCGCCGGCGGGAGGTCCTCTGGAGCAGACATATCACCACCGAGCTTTCGACGGCACTGGCCGAACGGCAGATCCGTCCGTACCTGCAGCCCATCGTGGATCGGGAAGGACATGTGGTCGGTGCGGAAGCACTGGTACGCTGGATCCATCCGGTATCCGGTTTCCTGTCACCGGCGAAGTTTGTCCCGATCTTTGAGAAGAACGGAATGATTGCCGAGGTGGACCGCTATATGTGGCGAAGTGCCTGAGAGATCCTGGCAAAATGGAAGATAGAGGGCAGACAGACGTTCCTGTCGGTCAATATATCCCCGAAGGATTTCTACTTCATGGATGTTGTAAAGGAACTGAAGAAGCTGGTGAAGGAATTCGATATCGATCCGAAGTTTCTTCGGGTGGAGATCACCGAAACCGTAATGATGACGGATTCAGAGAAGAGGGCGGAGGTGATCGGCGAGCTGCAGAAGGCCGGTTTCATCGTGGAAATGGACGATTTCGGAAGCGGTTACTCCTCTCTGAACCTTCTGAAGGATATGCCGGTGGACGTGCTGAAGATCGACATGATGTTCCTCAGGCAGACCGGAAACAGGGAACGGGCCAGGACCATCGTTCAGAATATCATCCGTCTTGCGGAAGAACTGGGGATCGTATCCCTGACCGAGGGCGTGGAAACCGAGGATCAGTTCGGAAGACTTTCCGATATGGGCTGCCGCCTGTATCAGGGGTATTATTTCTCAAAACCGATACCGGTGGAGGAATTTGAAGAATACGCATTCGGTGATCAGTGAACGCCGCTTTTTCAGCTTTTGGTTGCGAATTGGCGCGAATCATATTATAATAGATCTGTTTGTGTGGAAGGAGGGGGAGAATGAAAGATCACAGACCTGTGTTCGAAACCCTCTTTCTTATCCTGCAGATCGGGATTACCATGATGGTGACGTTCGGTCTCTGCTTTGCGATCGGACTCCTGCTGGACAGGAAACTCGGAACGAATCTGCTCTGGGTGTTTATCCTGCTGGGGATAGCCAGCGGCTATCGGGCGGTGTACCTGCTCGTGAGAAGATTTATCAAGGGGAAGACCTATGAAACCGAAGAACCGGAATGGGCAAAACGGGCTTTTCATCCGGATGACGAGGATCCGGAGGGATCCGGAAGCGGGAAGGACTCTCGCTGAACTGATCTTCGGAGTCATTCTGATCTCTCTGGCGATCGCCCTGGTCGGGACGATATGTCTGCCGGGACGGTGGTATTTCCTCGGAGGGGTTGCCGTCGGAGCGGTAACTGCGGTTCTGCTGGTCATCAATATGTATGACACCATCGACGCCGCAGTCATGATGCCGGAGAAGCGTGCCAGATCCTATGCATCGATGCATGCGGTACTGCGGATCCTGGTAACGGCGGTACTGCTGGGGATCGCGGTATGGATCAGTCCCTATGCTTTCGCAGGACTGGCCCTGGGGGTAGCGAGCCTGAAGGTTTCGGGACTCCTGCACGGACCGCTGTCGAAGCTGTTTGAACATTTTGTTCCGAAGCCGGCCGGGAAGGGACAACCCGCGAAGGAACCGGCCGGGAAGGAACCTGCTGAGGCGGAAGGGGAAAAGAACCGGGAACCGGTACAGGATCCGGAGGAATCCCCGAATGAAGGCATCCGAATCACGGGCATGAAGCTGACCGCACAGCAGATGGATGCACAGGTGGACCGGTATATCTCCGGAACCGGACCGAAGCGACGCGGCTTCGGGAGGAAAAACCGGAAGAAAGAGGACTGACGGATATGCATCCGCAGGGTGTACGGCGGAGCGTTCATCATAGGGAGTAAACTATGGTTGCCACGAGCGGAATCACGGGATTCCTTGTGATCGGGATCATCATCCTGATCGGTCTTTTGTTTTAACATCGAATCATCCGGACGACGGAAGCTGCATTTCCGCGTCCGTGACACTGAATAAAGGAGTTGCAGAACTTTGGTAAGTACAGTAATGATGGGTATGCCCCATCCGGTGGTTCTTGCGGAAGAGCAGGGTGCGGATTTCTACGTACACGAGCTCTATCCCATCGATTTCTTCGGGACGACCGTACATATTACAACTACACATGTCTGCACGGTGATCGTGATCCTGGCAATCATGATCCTGACCCTGCTTGCCCGTCATTTCTTCTTTAAGGCGGAACGGGAGGGCCGGATGACCACGGTGTCTACCATCGTGGAGCTTGCCGTGGATACCCTGATCAATTTCGTGGAAGGCACCATGGGGAAGAAGGGCGCGCGGAAATATATCAACTATATCGGCGTGCTGTTCCTGTATATCTTCATATGCAACACATCGGGCATCCTGGGACTCCGGCCGCCTACCGCGGATTACGGAACCACCCTTGCCCTGGCACTGATCAGCTTCGTGATGATCGAGTATGCGGACATCCGGTACAACAAGTGGAACATGGTGAAGGACCTCTTCCAGCCGTTCCCGCTGTTCTTCCCGATGAACGTGATCAGTATCTTCTCGACGCCGCTGTCCATGTCCCTCCGTCTCTTCGGAAATATCCTGGGCGGAACGGTTCTGATGGCGCTGTACTACGGAATGCTTCCGTGGTTTGCAAAGCTCGGTGTCCCGGCGGCATTGCATGTATATTTCGATATCTTCTCGGGTGCGATACAGACCTATGTATTCTGTATGCTGACCATCACCTTTATCTCCGATAAGCGGGGAGACGGAGCTATGGCATAGAACATGGGACGGTAACAAAGGCAAATCATTATTTACATATACCAACATTTATCCATGGAGGGAAAAACTATGAATGTCAATTTTGACGGAAATGATCTGGTTCACGCATTCTCGGCACTGGGTGCGGGCATCGCGGTATGCTCCGGTATCGGTACCGGTATCGGTCAGGGAAATGCAGCCGGTCTCGGTGCACAGGCAGTGGGACGGAATCCGGGAGCAAAGGGTACGATCATGTCTACCATGCTGCTGGGTCAGGCCGTAGCGGAGACCACCGGTCTTTACGGACTTGTTGTGGCACTTCTTCTGATGTTCGTAAAGCCGTTTGATAAATAAGCAAAGTGTTATCATGTGGCATGTCAGATCATGTGGAATGACGTAGAATCATAGATAGAAAGTGACGGTGACGATATGGTCGCAAACGGTGCAGTTCTTGCAACCGGCCGTATCTTCGGGCTGGACAGCCAGCTCCTGTTCGACCTGCTCTTTCAGGGCATCGCAATCTTTGTCCTGTTCCTTTTCGTGGGATATCTGCTGATCAATCCGGTCCGCAAGGCTCTCGAGAAGCGCCAGGAGAAGGTGCGTATGGACCGGGAATCCGCCGAGAAGGACAAGGCGGATGCGGCGGTTCTGAAGACAGAGTATGAGGCGAAGCTGGCAGGTGTTGAGCAGGAGAAGCTTGAGATCCTGAGCGAAGCACGAAGAAAAGCGGTTAAAAATGAAAATGCCATCATAGATGAAGCAAAGGCCGAAGCCGGACGTATCCGTGCTTCTGCAGAGCGGGAGGCTGCTCTGGAGAAGGAGAAGGTACGCGAGGAGGTACGTACCTCCATTATCGATGTAGCGTCCGTTATGGCCGGCAAGATGGTTGAAGCGAATATGGATCCTGCAAAGCAGGAGGAACTCCTGCAGCAGACGCTGGATGAGATAGGGGATGAAACATGGCAAAGCAAGTAAGAACGGTATATGCTTCCGCTCTTTTCTCGGCTGCCCGTGATTCCGGACGTCTTACGGAGGTCCGTGAGCAGGCCGAGGTGATTGTTGCCGCGCTTGCGGAGAACCCGGATTTCCTGCGGATCCTGACCCATCCGGAGATCACACTCCAGGAGAAGCAGAGCATGGTGGACGGCGTATTTGCCGGCAAGACCGATCCGCTGATCCACGGGACCATTGTGGTGCTTCTTGAGAAGGAACACGGACGTGAGATCGGAAATGTGCTGGAGCGCTTTATCGATCTGGCCCTGGACGAGGAGAAGATCGGCGTGGCTTATGTCAGCAGCGCGGTGGAACTCTCCGGGGACCAGAAGGAGCGGATCCGGAAGAAGCTTCTGGATACCACGGATTATACCGATATGCGGGTGAATTACCGGATCGATCCGACCCTCATCGGAGGACTGGTGATCCGCCTGGGAGACCGGATCGTGGACAGCAGTCTGTCCTCAAAACTCGATCACATGAAGCATACGCTTCTGGCGGGAGAGTAAGCGGAACCCTTCATCCCGGGGGCGTAAGGCACCGGAGAAGGGGATTTCGGAGTTCACGAATACGGATTGATCATGAAGGATAGATAACAGAAAGGAACGGCAAGTTCATGCAATTGAAACCAGAAGAGCTTAGCTCGGTGATCAAAAAGCAGATAGAGAACTACAAGGTCAAGCTGGAAACTGCCGAGACCGGAACCGTCATTCAGGTGGCGGACGGTATCGCCCGGATCCACGGACTGGAAAATGCCATGCAGGGTGAGCTTCTCCTCTTCCCGGGAGAGGTCTACGGCATGGTCATGAACCTGGAAGAGGACAACGTGGGTTGTGTGCTTCTGGGTGACAGCAGAGCCGTCAGTGAAGGGGACCTGGTTAAGACCACGGGACGCGTGGTTGAGGTTCCGGTAGGCGATGCCCTGCTGGGACGTGTTGTAAATGCACTGGGACAGCCCATCGATGACAAGGGCCCGATCCAGACGGAGAAAAGCCGTCAGATCGAGCGTGT
>JAFRWY010000002.1 GCA_017437905.1 Eubacterium sp. | reverse complement strand
TTCCTTCCCGTTGTAGCGGTAGAAACCACCGTCCGTACCGGCATAGATATATCCGGAAGCCGTCTGGAGGATGCAGTTGACCTCCGTACTTCCAAGACCGCTCTCCTGATTGAATACCGTCTGCTTGAACTGGGACAGAAAGGGATCCCGCGACGCCGCCTGAAGGCCGGATGCGGGCATGATAAGAAGGCATGTCAGAAGACATACCGTAAGGAACAGTGCCTGGAGTTTTTCGATCCGCCCTTTCCTCAAACCTTATCCTTTCTCATCCACGATCCGTAGCTTACGCATGGTGCGTTTTCGGACAAAATCTGACGTTCATTCTGTCCGATCATGGTATCCGTTCAGATTTACAGTTCAAAACTATCGATCATAATAAACGATCATAATATCGGGGCACCCGTCCGAATGAACATGCAGTCCGGAGCAGGGATTTTACGCTTCACGAAGAAATGCTTCGTAGCCCTTCTCCGTTTCGTAAATATCTGCCTTGGAAGTCACCTCCCAGGGTGCGTGCATATTCAGTACGGCCACACCGCAGTCCACCACTTCCATCCCGTACAGTGACAGGATATATGCGATGGTTCCGCCTCCGCCCACGTCTACCTTTCCCAGTTCCGCAGTCTGGTAATGAACCTTCTCCTTCTCCAGAATGCCGCGGATCCGTCCGATATATTCCGCATTTGCATCATTGGAGCCGGACTTGCCCCGGGAACCGGTGTATTTATTGAATACCATTCCCTGACCGAGAAATGCAGCATTCTTCTCTTCAAAGCAGGATGCATACAGCGGATCATAGCCCGCGCTTACATCCGAAGAAAGCATACTGGAGGCAGCCAGGGTTCTCCGCAGGGTAAGCGGACTGTCATTTCCCGTAAGCGCCAGGATCTCCGCCACCGTATTCTCAAAGAACCGGGACTGCATGCCGGTTGCTCCGACGGAACCGATCTCCTCCTTATCCACAAGAAGCGTACATGCGGTTTTGGTAAGTTCCTTCTGGTTCAGCATCGCCACAAGACTGGTATATGCGCACACCTTGTCATCCTGTCCGTAAGCCAGGATCATGGAACGATCCAGTCCCATGTCCCGCGGCTTTCCCGCCGGAACGATCTCCAGCTCCGCGGACATGAAGTCCTCCTCGGACATGTCGTATTTCTCTTTCAGAAGCTGCAGAACGGTCTGTTTTACCGGATCCTTCTTCTCTTTCTTCCCGTCCTTATCATCCTTTTCGACCTTGATGGGCCTGGATGCGATCAGGAGATCCAGGTTCTCGCCTTCCACCGCCTTTGCCACGGTCTTTGCCATCTGGTCCTGTGCCAGATGGATCAGGATATCCGTGACGCAGAATACGGGATCCGTATCCTCTTCACCGATCACAACATCGATCACCGTTCCGTCGGTCTTCACCACCACGCCGTGGATTGAAAGAGGCAGTGTCACCCACTGGTATTTCTTGATCCCGCCGTAATAATGGGTATCCAGATACGCCAGACTGTTCTTCTCATAAAGCGGATTCTGCTTTACGTCCAGACGGGGAGAATCCAGGTGGGCACCCAGGATATTCATGCCCTTCTCCAGCGGTTCCTTTCCGATGTGGAAGAGCGCCACGGTCTTGCCCATGTTTACTGCATAGATCTTATCACCGGCTTTCAACTTCTTCTTTTTTTCGATTGCTTCCTCCAGGGAGATATATCCGGCCTTCTTCGCCTGCTCCACGATGTACTTCGTTCCCTCCCGCTCGGTTTTTCCGAGGAAAAGATACTCCTTATAGCCCTCGCAGAGTTCCTCCAGCTTCTTTATATCCTTCTTTCCGTAAGACTTCCATGCATTGGCACGTTCCATAGTGTTCCTCCTTCCCGCAAATCCATGCGTTCTCCCGGTTATTATAACACACAGGTTTCTTTCAAATCAAATGATCATGGAGAGACCGATCCTCTTCCTCTTCATATCCACGGAGAGAACCTTGACGGTTACCACATCGCCGACAGACACCACATCCAGCGGGTGCTTTACAAACTTCTTATTCGTCAGCTGGCTGATATGGACCAGTCCGTCCTGATGGACACCGATATCAACAAATGCGCCGAAATCGATCACATTCCGAACCGTTCCCTTCAGGATCATGCCTTCCGTCAGATCCTTCATGTCAAGGACATCGGTACGAAGCACAGGCTGCGGCATGTCCGCTCTGGGATCCCGGCCCGGGCGGGTCATTTCCGCCACCATGTCCCGGAGTGTGGGCTCGCCGATGCCCAGCTGGGCTGCGGTCTGACCGTAATCCTTGATAAAGATCACCGCCTTGCCTTCCCGGACATCCTGCAGGGAGAAGTTGCAGACCTGCATCAGCTTTGATGCCGCCTCATAACTCTCGGGATGAACGCCGGTGTTGTCCAGCGGGTTGCTTCCGTTCCGGATCCGGAGGAAGCCCGCACATTGCTCATAAGCCTTCGGTCCCAGCTTCGGAACCTTCAGCAGCTCCTTACGCTCCGTAAATCCGCCCTCCTGCTCACGGTATGCCACGATATTCTTTGCAATGGGCTTCGAGATTCCCGAGATATATTCCAGCAGGGAAGCGGATGCGGTATTCAGATCCACACCCACCCGGTTCACGCAGTCCTCCACCACGCCTCCCAGGGCTTCCTTCAACTTCTTCTGGTTCATATCATGCTGATACTGACCCACACCGATGGATTCCGGTGTGATCTTCACAAGCTCCGCCAGGGGATCCTGCAGCCGGCGCGCGATGGATGCGGCGCTCCGCTGTCCCACATCGAAATTCGGGAATTCCTCCGTGGCCAGTGCACTTGCGGAGTAAACCGATGCCCCGGCTTCATTTGTGATCACATATGCGATCTTCCGTGCCGGCTCTTCCTTCCGGATCTCCTCCAGAAGCTCGGCCACGATCTGCTCGGATTCCCGGGACGCGGTTCCGTTTCCGATGGATATAAGCTCGATATTATATTTCCGTACCATTTTCTTTACCGTATCCTTCGCGGCACGGATCTTCACCGGGTTCGTGGGCGCTGTGGGATAGACCACTGCCGTATCCAGAACCTTGCCCGTGGGATCGGTAACTGCCAGCTTACAACCGGTACGGAAGGCCGGATCCCAGCCGAGTACGGTCTTGCCCGTGATCGGCGGCTGCATCAGCAGCTGACGCAGATTCTTTCCGAAGACGGTAATGGCACCGTCCTCCGCAGACTCCGTCAGCATGGAGCGGATCTCCCGTTCGATGGCCGGTGCGATAAGCCGGCCGTATGCATCGGCCACGGCAGCCTTCAGGTAGGGCGCCGTAGGCGCATTCGGATCATGGATCCGGTTCTTCTCCAGATATGCAATGATATCATCCTCCGGAGCTTCCACGGAAACCGTAAGCACCTTCTCCGACTCCCCGCGGTTCAGCGCCAGAACACGGTATCCGGTGATCTTCGATAAGGGTTCACGGAAGTCATAATAAGTTTCATACGGGGTCTCCTGTTCCGGATCCTTTGCCACGGAAATGATCACGCCCTTCTTCAGGGTATGCTCACGGATCCAGGTACGATAATCCGCTTCATCGGAAACCGCTTCCGCTATGATATCCTGTGCTCCCTGGATGGCTTCCTTCACGGATGCCACACCCTTCTCTTCGGAGATATACTTCGCCGCCTCGGCTTCCACATCCGTTCCCGGCTGTTCCAGAAGGATGATGTTGGCCAGGGGCTCCAGTCCCTTCTCTTTGGCTACGCTGGCTCTGGTCTTTCTCTTTTGTTTATAGGGGCGGTAAAGGTCCTCCACCGCAACCAGCGTTTCCGCCGCACGGATCGCCTGCTCCAGTTCCTCTGTCAGCTTATCCTGTTCACGGATCGAAGCGATCACGGCCTCCTTCCGTTCCTCCAGATTTCTGAGATAGGTCAGACGCTCGCCCAGCGTACGCAGCTGCTCATCATTCAGGGATCCGGTAACCTCCTTCCGATACCGTGCGATGAAAGGAATGGTACATCCTTCATCGATCAGTTTTACTGCTGCTTCCACCTGTGCTTCTCTGACGCCTAACTCTCCGGCGATCACTTTGTTGATGTTCATGTTTGTCCTCCGATTTTGTTTCTGTTTTGTTAAGATCATACGTCAGCCACTTCAAACTGACTGTTATAAAGCTCATTATAGAACCCGCCCTGTGCCAGCAGAGTCTCATGGGTTCCCTGTTCTATGATATTTCCGTCCTTCATGACCAGGATCACGTCCGCCTCCTGGATGGTGGAAAGACGGTGTGCAACGATAAAGCTGGTCCGGCCTACCATCATTTTCGCGAAGGACCGCTGGATGCGGTGCTCGGTTCTGGTATCGATGGAGCTGGTGGCCTCATCCAGGATCAGCATGGGCGGCAGCCGCAGCATGACCCGTGTGATACAGAGCAGCTGCTTCTGTCCCTGGGAAAGACTTCCTCCGTCCTCTCCGAGGACCGTATCATACCCCTCCGGCATCCTTCGGATGAAACGGTCCGCATGGGTAAGCCTTGCAGCCTCCATGATCTCCTCATCCGTTGCATCCGGTTTTCCGTACGCGATATTCTCCCGGACGGTGGCTTTCTTCAGCCAGGTTTCCTGCAGAACCATACCGTAGTTGGCCCGCAGGCTCTGCCGTGTGATGGACCGGATATCCGTTCCGTCCACCGAGATACTTCCCTGATCCACGTCGTAGAAACGCATCAACAGGTTGATGAGGGTGGACTTGCCGCAGCCCGTGGGACCCACGATGGCCACACGCTTTCCGGGCTCCACATGGAGATTCAGATCCGTAAGCAGTGTCTTGCTCTTATCATAAGAGAAATGTACTCCCTTTAACTCCACTTCCCCCGATGCATCCGTAAGCACTCTTGCATCCGCCGGTTCCGGCACCTCCGGCGTCTCCTCCAGAAGTTCGAAGACACGTTCCGCGCAGGCCATGGAATTCTGCAACTCCGTGATCACACCGGAGATCTCGTTAAAGGGCTTCGTGTACTGATTTGCGTAACTGAGGAAGACCGTCAGGTCTCCCACCGACAGCCGGCCTGCAATGGCAAAGGATGCTCCCAGGATCCCGACACCCGCATAGATCAGGTTATTCACAAACCGGGTTCCCGGATTCGTCAGGGACGAATAAAAGGTTGCCTTCTTTGAGGCCTCCGCCAGATTGTCATTGATCACTTCAAACCGTTCCAGTGCGGTATCTTCGTATCCGAACGCCTGAACCACCTTCTCGTTCCCCACCATTTCCTCCACGAGACCGGTCAGCGCCCCGCGCTGCTCGGACTGCTTCCGGAACAGATGGAAGGTCCTCTTTGCGATGAAGGATGCCAGGAAGAGGGACGCCGGTGTCAGAACGACTACCAGCAGTGCGATCCACACATTCAGCATGAACATGAAGACCAGTGTCAGAACGATAGTCGTCAGTCCGGAGAACAGCTGGGAGAATCCCAGCAGCAATCCGTCCGAGAACTGGTCGATATCCCCGATCAGCCGGGATACCACGTCTCCCGCGGACCTCCTGTCGATATATTCCAGCGGAAGCTCCTGCATATGCCGGAAAGCCTTCGTACGGATATCCTGTACCACATGGAATACGATCCGGTTATTGATCACGCTCTGTACCCATTGGGTAAGAAATGCACATCCGGTCAGCACCAGGAAAATGGTCACGATCTTCACAAGAAGATTCATCTCCACATTTCCGGGCCCTATGATATGATCGATGGCCCGTCCTGCCAGGATCGGTGCATAGAGCTGCAGGATCACGGTGGCAGCTCCGAGGAGCAGGGACAGGATCATGAACGGAAGGTACGGCTTCAGGAAACGGAGGATCTTCTTCAGGGTCTTCTTCCGGTTCCAATTCGTTTTATCTTCTGCATTTTTATGCATGTGCCGGCACCTCCTTTCCGGAGGCTTCGGTTTCATCCGAACGCATCTGGGAACGGTAGATCTCCTGATAGGTCTCACAGGATGCCAGCAGTTCGTCATGGGTACCTATGCCCATCACTTCGCCATCCTCCAGCACCAGGATCCGGTCCGCCGCACGGACCGTGGAGACCCGCTGGGATACCAGGAAGGTGGTCATTCCTTCCGTGTCCTTCTTCAGAGCGCGACGGAGCGCCGCATCCGTTGCAAAGTCAAGGGCGGATGCACTGTCATCCAGAATCAGGATCCCCGGGCGGCGCACCAGTGCCCGGGCAATGGTCAGGCGCTGCCGCTGTCCGCCGGACAGGTTCTTCCCTCCCTGGGTAAGCATATAGGAAAGGCCGTCATTTTTCTCTTTTACAAAATCCTCCGCCTGGGCTGTCCGGAGTGCCTGCCAGAGTTCCTCCTCCGTGGCGTCCGCCCTTCCCCAGCGAAGGTTATCCGCAATGGTACCGGAGAACAGCACCGCCTTCTGGGGAACCACACCGATCCCGTCACGGAGCTGCCGTTTCGGGTAGTTCCGGATATCCACGCCATCGATCTCAACGGTTCCTTCGGTGGCTTCATAAAACCTGGGGATCAGATTCACAAGTGTGGATTTTCCGGAGCCGGTACCTCCGATCACTCCGATGGTCTCCCCGGGCATGGCAGTGAAGGTGACATGCTCTACGGCTGCCTCCCTGGAGCCCTGATAACGGACACTCACATCCCGAAAGGCCACTCTGGCTCCATGTCCCCGCTCTGCCTCCTGCTCCCGGAAGATAACGGAGTTCTCCACCGCCAGAACCTCAGCCACACGGCGGGAAGCAGCGATGGATTTCGTCATGGTGATGATCAGATTCGCCAGCTTGATCAGTTCCACCAGGATCTGGGACATGTAATTGACAAGTGCAACCACCTGCCCCTGGGTAAGATCCCCGGCATCCACGCGGATCGCTCCGAAATGGATCAATGCCGCGATACCGAGATTCACGATCACGTAGGTTACCGGATTCATAAAGGCCGTGATCCGGCCCACAAAAAGCTGTGATTTCTTCAGACGATTGCTTGTTTCGTCATATTCCCGTTTCTCCTGCTCCTCATGGTTGAATGCACGGATCACCCGTGCACCGATCAGATTCTCCCTGGTGAGCAGCGTCACACGGTCCAGCCGGTCCTGCACCCGCCGGTACAGGGGAATGGATGCAAATGTGATGGAGAAGACCACGGCCATCAGCACCGGAAGAACGATCAGGAATATCGTTGCGATCCGGACATCCACCGTAAATGCCATGATCACCGCACCGAAGACGATGAACGGCGAACGAAGGAACAGCCGGAGGACCATATTCACGCCGGTCTGCACCTGATTGGTATCACTGGTCATCCGCGTTACCAGGGTGGAGGTGCCCAGCTGATCCAGTTCCCTGTAGGAGAGCCGGTTTATATGACGGAACAGGTCATACCTCAGTTCCTTACCCACGCCCGCCGCTGCCACGGCAGAAAAATACTGCGCCGTCACCGAGCAGCCGAACCCCACCATGGCCAGTCCGATCAGGATCCCGCCCATGGCATAGATCGTACCCTTATTTCCGGTTCCGATACCGTCATCGATCATTTTTGCAACGACAAGAGGCACCAGAAGTTCAAAGATCGCTTCAAGCATCTTGAACAGCGGTGCCATCACTGCCTGTACTTTATAATGTTTGATATAACGGGCTACAAGCTTCATACCTGATCTGGTTCCTTATCCTGGACTTTCTGTCTATGGGATGTCATTCTCCGTACAGATAGGTCTTCAACAGGTTTGAATTCTCATTCAGATTCGGTACAAGAACTGACATACCATTGATCGTTTCATTTGTATATTTTCCGTCAGCGGGAAGCCGGTAGGTCTCACCGATATGGATTCCTTCCACAGCCACATAATATGCATACCCCAGGATCTCCATATCCGTCATGTCCGTTGCAATATACGGGAGAAGCTCATCCACCAGATCCAGCTGCTCGGATATGCCCAGCTTGGAGATCTTGTTAAATGCGGCTGTCAGAACCTTTCTCTGACGTTCGGTCCTGTCCCAGTCCGAGCGGCCTACATATCTGGTTCTGGAATAAGCCAGCGCCTGATAGGGCTTCAGCATATTCTTTCCTTCCACCAGATTCCACTCTCCGTCATCCAGTCCCGCCTCATGGTTCATGATCGGGCCGGTCTTGTTCAGATATTCCACTTCCTCCTTGGTCAGCTCCATCTCCAGATCCCCCACCACGGACATAGCCTGGATGAATCCGTCAAAATCCACCTCCATGGCATTGTCGATGGCGATCCCGAAATCCTTTTCTATGGTGGACTTGAGAAGAGATGCACCTCCGTAATTATATGCCGCATTGATCCGGTTATCACTGTAGCCTTCAATGGGAACATACATGTCACGCATAAAGGAAACCAGGGTGATCTTATTCGTCTTCTTGTTGATGCTGCAGAGGATCATACTGTCGGACCGGGCGGGCTCCGTCTCCGTGGGCCGGCGGTCCTGACCGATCAGGATGATATTCTTGATCTGCTTATCCTGTTTTACATTTTCATACAGATTGTTCCAATCCACCTCATCCGGATCGATGGTATCCTCACTGGCATCCGGTGTCTGTTCGAAGGTTTCCTCCTCCCGTGCCA
>JAFRWY010000021.1 GCA_017437905.1 Eubacterium sp. | reverse complement strand
CCGCGAACCGCGGCGCCTTCCGATCAAGTGGAATCGATCCGATTATTATTCTAACTCATTTCCATTCACACGTCAACGTGCAAGTCTCACCCGCGGGACCCGGTACGGGATCAGGGTCAGCATATGCCGCTCATTCCCTGCAACTCCGGGCTGCGGTGCATGCCCTTCGTCCGCTGAGATTCCGGGGCGTCAGATCGTGGAGATCTCGGGCGACGTATCTTCCAGCACGTCCAGCAGGATCTTCACCGTATCCAGCGAAGTGAACATGGTGACCCCGTTCTCCACGGCACACTGCCGGATGGCCACACCGTCGTTGAAATGCACACCGGAAAGGATGGCACGGGTGTTGATGATGTAGCTCACATATCCGGCCCGGATGGATTTCAGCACCTCGTCGCTGCCGTCAGAAAGCTTGCCCCGAAGCCTGGTCCGGATGCCGTTCTCCTTCAGGAAATGCGCCGTCCCGGCCGTAGCCTCGATGTTGAAGCCCAGCTGATAGAACCGCCGAACCAGCGGAAGGGCTTCTTCCTTATCCTCATCCGCCAGGGTTACCATGACGGTACCGTAATCCTTCATCTTGATCCCTGATGCCTGCAGCGCCTTGTAGAAAGCACGCTTCAGCTTCCGGTCATAACCGATGGCCTCGCCGGTGGACTTCATTTCCGGAGAAAGATATGCATCCATGCCGTGCAGCTTCTCGAAGGAGAAGGCCGGTGCCTTCACATACCAGAACTGCTTCTCCGGTGCCACGCCCGGGGTAATGCCCTGATCCGCCAGACTCTCCCCCAGCATGACCTTCGTTGCAATATCCACCAGGGAATAACCGGAAGATTTCGACAGGAACGGTACGCTCCGGGATGCCCGGGGATTTACCTCTATGATATAGACACTGTCATCCTTATCCACGATGAACTGGATATTGAAGAGACCGATGATGCCGATACCGAGACCCAGCTTCGTGGTATAATCCAGGATCGTGTCCTTTACCTTCTGGGAAATGGAAAACGGCGGATATACGCTGGTGCTGTCGCCGGAATGCACACCGGTCCGCTCCACCAGCTCCATGATGCCCGGCAGGAACACGTCCTTCCCGTCACAGATGGCATCCACCTCCACCTCTTTACCCACCAGGTATTTATCCACAAGCACCGGCTGGTCTTCATTTACATCAACCGCACTCTGCAGGTAATGGCGGAGCATTTCCTCGTTGGCCACGATCTCCATGGCACGTCCGCCCAGGACGAAGCTGGGACGTACCAGCACGGGATAGCCGATCCGTGCAGCCACTTCCACACCGCTCTCGATGTCCGTCACCGCTTCTCCCTTCGGATGCGGGATGTCCAGTTCCTCGATCAACGCTTCAAATGCGTCCCGGTCCTCTGCCTTAAAGATCGCGTCACAGTCGGTACCGATGATCTTCACTCCCCGCTTGGTAAGGGGCTCTGCCAGATTCACCGCGGTCTGTCCGCCCAGGGTTGCGATGGCCCCCTCCGGTTTCTCCAACTCCACGATGTTCATGATATCTTCCGGCGTCAGGGGCTCGAAGTAGAGCTTATCCGCCGTGGTATAATCCGTGGACACGGTCTCCGGATTGTTGTTCACCACGATGGCTTCGTAACCCATGGCACGGATGGTCTTCACCGCATGTACGGTGGAGTAATCGAATTCCACGCCCTGTCCGATCCGGATCGGTCCGGAGCCCAGCACCAGGATCTTCTTCTTATCCGAAACAACGGACTCATTTTCCTCCTCATAGGTGGAGTAGAAATACGGCACATAGCTTTCAAACTCGCTGGCGCAGGTATCGATCATCTTGTAGACCGGGAAGATCTGCATCTCCTTCCGGAGCTTCCAGATCTCATCCTCGGACTTACCCAGCATTTCCGCGATATAGGAATCCGAGAAGCCCATCCGCTTCGCATCGTACATCAGATCACGGCTGATCTCCTGTCCTTCCTCCTTCAGCGCTTCGATCCGCTTCTCAAAATCCACGATCTTCTTGATCTTATCCAGGAAGAACATGTCGATCTTCGTTATGGCATTGATCCGCTGATGATCCACGCCCAGCCACATCAGCTGGGAAATAGCGTAGATCCGGTCGTCCGTACCCTCTTTGATGTAATCCAGCAGTTCCTCCCTGGACATATTCTTCTGGTCGAACTTGGCCAGATGCAGATGGTTCTTGCCATCCTCCAGGGAACGGATGGCCTTAAGAAGACTCTCCTCCAGAGTCCGTCCCACGGACATGACTTCACCGGTGGCCTTCATCTGCGTGGAAAGCACGTTGGATGCAAGGGTGAATTTGTCAAATGGGAAGCGCGGCATCTTCGTTACCACATAGTCCAGTGCGGGTTCGAAGCAGGCCGGTGTATTCGCCAGTTGGATCTCTTCCAGATTCATGCCCACCGCGATCTTTGCGGATACGCGGGCGATGGGATAACCGCTGGCCTTGGAAGCCAGAGCCGAGGACCGGGATACTCTCGGGTTTACCTCGATCACGTAATACCGGAAGGATTCCGGATCCAATGCAAACTGTACATTACAGCCGCCGCAGACCCCCAGGGCCCGGATCAGCCGGAGGGCGCTGTCACGCAGCATATGATATTCCTTATTCGTCAGGGTCTGGCTCGGAGCCACTACGATGGAGTCGCCGGTGTGGATGCCCACGGGATCCAGGTTCTCCATGTTGCAGACTACGATAGCGGTATCATTTGCATCCCGCATTACCTCGTATTCGATCTCCTTGTAGCCCTTGATGCTCTTCTCCACAAGCACCTGATGCACCGGAGAAAGTGCCAGCGCGTTCCGCATCATGTCCTTCATTTCTTCCGGGTCATTTGCAAAACCGCCGCCGGTTCCGCCCAGGGTAAATGCCGGCCGGAGTATTACAGGGTAACCGATCTTCTCGGCCGCTGCAAGGCCCTCCTCAATGCTGTAGGTGATCTCCGAAGGAACCACCGGTTCACCGATCCGTTCACAGAGTTCCTTGAACTGTTCCCGGTCCTCGGCGCAGCGGATGGATGCTGCATCTGTGCCCAGCAGTTCGATCTCGCACTCTGCCAGAACCCCCTTATCGTAAAGCTGCATGGCCAGATTCAGACCGGTCTGTCCGCCGATGCCCGGAACCAGTGCGTCCGGACGCTCATAACGGCAGATCCTTGCCATATATTCCAAAGTCAGCGGTTCCATGTAGACCTTGTCCGCCACTGCATTGTCCGTCATAATGGTTGCAGGGTTCGAGTTCGCCAGCACCACCTCGTACCCCTCTTCCTTCAGGGCGAGGCAGGCCTGGGTTCCTGCATAGTCAAACTCCGCCGCCTGTCCGATCACGATGGGGCCGGAGCCGATGACGAGCACCTTATGTATGTCTGTGCGCTTGGGCATTTACTTTTCCTCCATTTTATCTGTCATTCTGAGGCGCAGCTGTGGGATCCCTTCAGATCCTTCGCTTACGCTCAGGATGACATCTGCTCTACAAACCGTTCAAACAGGTACGTACTGTCCTGGGGACCCGGAGCACTCTCCGGATGATACTGCACGGAGAACACCTTATCCTCCGGCACCTCCATGCCTTCCACCGTATGGTCCAGCAGATTGATATGAGAGATCTTAAGGGGTGTTCCTTCCACAGATTTCTCATCCACCGCATAGCTGTGATTCTGGCTGGTCATCTCGATCTTGCCTGTCCGAAGGTCCATCACCGGATGGTTGCCGCCCCGGTGTCCGAACTTCAGCTTATAGGTCTTTGCCCCGTAAGCCAGGGACAGCAGCTGATGTCCCAGACAGATGCCGAACATGGGAACCTCTCCCCGAAGCCGCTTCAGGGTCTCGATGACGCAGGTCACATCCTCCGGATCCCCGGGGCCGTTGGAGATAAATACCCCGTCCGGATTCATGAACCTGATTTCCTCGTAAGTTGTATCATAGGGCACCACCGTCACGTTGCAGCCATACTGATTCAGCTTCCGGACGATATTTGTCTTCATGCCGCAGTCAATGGCCACCACCCGGAACTTCGGGTTCGCCGTCCGGGCATACCAGCGCCGCTTGCTGCTGACACGTGCCACTGCATCGTGGGGTACGGGAGTCTGGGCGATCCTGCGAAGCCCCTCTTCCGTGGACACATTCGGGCGGGTCACCAGCACCCGCCGGCTTCCCAGATCACGGATGCTCCGCACCAGCTTCCGTGTATCCACACCGGTAACACCGGGCACCTGGTTCTCTTCCAGCAGCTCCGAAAGAGTCCGTGTATAACGGAAATTCGACGGCAGGTCGTTATAATCCCGCACGATCAATGCCCCCAGGCCCAGCATTTTACTTTCAAAATCCTCATCCGTGATTCCGTAATTTCCGATCAGCGGGTAAGACATCACAATGGCCTGATCCGTGTAGGACGGATCCGACACGATCTCCTGATAGCCCGCCATAGATGTGTTGAATACGATCTCGCAGACCGCATCCCGGTCCGCACCGAAGCCGGTACCGTAGTACACGCTTCCATCCTCCAGGATCAATTTCCGATTCAGCTCACTCATACATTTCTCTCCAAACCACTTCGTTCTGTACTATGCACACGTTTCAGATACCGGATGCCGCAGCACCCTAAAAACAAGGGCATTTCGAGTGCGGTACACCCGAAACGCCCTTGCTTCGTTATCTAAAGTTTATAAAGTTTCTGATTCGTATGATTCTTCATAGCAAGTAGTATAGCACTTTCTCGCTAAATGTCAATCATTCGAACTTACGGATTTGTGCAATATCCTGCTTTATCGAAGTTGTAGGATACGCCGTCGATGACATAGGTTGCTCCCTTAGCATACCAGTTCTTGGAACCGTACCACCAGCCCTTGCTTGTCTTATGCCAGCCGTACTTCACCGGATCCGACTGAACGCCGCTCTTGCCGATCCACCAGCCCTTTACGAACTCGTTTGCTGCCATGTAGGAATTCTTGTGGAAGAAATACCACTTGCCATCAATCTTCATCCATGTGTTTGTAAGGTAAACCTTATTGCCGGTCTCATATCTCCAGCCAAATGCGGAATGCTTCCAGCCCAGAGCCTTCGACTTGCCGTTCCACTCACCGTCAGCAGTCAGATAGTAACCGCTTCTGTAAGCATTTGCCTCAGCTACGCTGTCCTTGAAGTAATACTCGCCGCCGTCGATCTTCTTCCAGCCGCTCTTTACAAAAGCACCATCCTTGCAATACTTCCATCCCTTGGAGGTCTTCTGCCAGTACGGAGCTTCGCTTCCTGCACCGGATCCGCCGACTTCAACCAGTTCGAAGTCATCCAGATATACGTGATGAACATCCGTGATCCGTTCGCCGAAGGTTCCGAGTGAGATACTGAGAAGTACATCCTCATCTGTTTCATCATTCATTGTGAATGCAAGTTCAAAGTTCTGCCAGGAAGAGGTCAGTTCGTTCTTGTTGTCACCGGAGTAAACTGTCCAAACATCATCAGAAGCACCGTCTCTCTGGAAGACTACGCTGATCTCACGATCTACTGTTGCCTTTGCCTTGTAGGTCAGCTTGTAGGACTTACCCTTCTCAAGCTTGATACCCCGCTGCTTCAGCTGGATGTTCCAGTCAGCAGAACCGGTATCCTTGATATCAGCATCAAATGCGGTATCGTTGCCGGCCTTCTGGGAATCTACACCGAAGGTTGCTTCGCCTGTTTCATAGCATCCCATCTCATAACCGGCCAGGTTGGAATTGAAGGAACCGTTCTTGATCATTGCAGCTTCACGAACAGCTACATTATCCAGGTAATAAATGCCCGGCTTTGTAAACTTGAATGAAATGTCGGACTGAGCTCTCGACAGGTTCTTTTTGTTGTCGATCACATAAGTAAAGGTCTGCTTCTCTTTTGTAACTGCCGGCTTGTAGGTCTTGCCCATCACCGTGGCCTGAACACCACCGGATACAGCCTTGGTTCCGTAAAGATCAAAACTGAATTCATAGTTTCCCTTCACGAACGGTGCCAGCTCATCCTGGGAAATGATCACCGGATTTGCCTCGCTGGTTCCAAGAGGAACATTGATCTTTGCACGGAGTTCTCTTGTCCGCTCTCCCGGAGTGAGTTCATTTGTTACATAAACATCTTCTTCATCTTTCGCTTCTACATCCCAGTAACCAAGACGTGCATCGCCCTGATCGAAGGAGCCGTTCAGAATGTAATTTCCGTCCGGAGCAACCGACTTCTCAAATACTTCTACTATTTCTTCTCCGCCGGACTGAACCAGCTTCACATTTGAAATATGAACCGGAGAAGTAGATTCCTGATTGCCAAGTGCAAACTCAAGGCAGCAGGTCTCGTCCGTCTTCTGATCCATGGTGAACTTGTAGCTATAAGAGGTCTTCTTGTCTGTAAGAGCAACCTTCTCATCACCGAAGTATCTTGTCCAGTTGCTGTCGGAATCACCCTCTACGCATACAAGCATCTGTCTTGCTTCGTCTGCATATGCATCAAAGCTGAGAGTATATTCATATCCCTTGATCATCGGAACATTTGCCTGCTTCAGCTGGCAGCTGTAATCCTCACTGCCCACTACAGCCTGAGAAATGGTGATGGCATTGTCCTTAATCTCGGATGCTGCTTCCTTGTTATCTGATTCCAGATGAAGCTCCCAGCCATCCTCTACGGAGCTGGACTCAACAAGTGCATCTGCGAAGTTGCCGTTTACTACATAATTGCCGGATGCATCAGGCTCACGACGTGAAGACTGCTTCTCAGGCGCCTTCACTACGGCTTCCATAGCCTCGTATACTTCCTTACCCTTCTGATATACACGCACATACTCAACATCAAAGGACTGGTTTGCCATATCATCGACAACATCCTGATCCGGATAGCCTACCCAGCTTCCGCCGACTGCCAGGTTCAGGATCACGTAGAATTCCTGATCGAAGGGTGCAGGATATGTAATCTCGCTTGTCTCATCCCTGCCGGTGAACCACTCATCGGATGTACCGATCACTTCACCGTCCAGGTACCAGGTCAGCTTCCCGGGCTCCCACTCAAGGCCATAGGTATGGTATGCTTCGTAGAAGTCCTTCTCGTCTTCCTTCAGCTCTACCGTGTGCTGATCCTCTCTGTGGCCTGTATTTGCATTATAACCGTAGTGGATGGTATGGTAGGATGTCTTGGTATCCTGACCCTTAACCTCCATGATGTCAATCTCACCGCACTTCGGCCACTGACCGTAAATACCCTCATCAGATGACATCAGCCAGAATGCCGGAAGATACCCCTGTCCTTCCGGTACACGTGCTTTTGCTTCGAAATAACCATAGGTAAAGTCATGCTTGTTCTGCGTGTTGATACGACCGGATGTATAGTTGTATGCCTTCTTGACATCAACCGAACCTGTATCGGAAAGATCAACTACGGAAATGTCGGACAGCGTGATCGTTGCCGGTGAACTATCGGCAGCACTGTCGCCGATCAGACCGAAATTCAGCTGGAGATTGACATCATCACAATCTGTATCTGCAGTAAATGTAAAGGAAAGATCGGTTTCGTCCGTTCCGATGTCCATCGTCGCTCCGCCGAACCATTTCCATACACCCGGCTGAATGAATGTAATTTCGGTCTTTCTTTCCACCGTAGAAAATGCCTTCATCTTGAATTGATACTCGTGTCCCTGTACAAGTTCAAGCGCTGTCTTCTGAATCTGCACTGCACTGTTTGCATTACCCGGATCCACAACCGTGATCACGGCCTTGCCGTCTTCATATGCTACTGAGCCATCTCCTCCGTTATCGGGAGTTACGGTTCCCCAGTCAGCCTGACTGAAGTCATTGCTGGGGAGGATCTCCTTGCCTGCAGCTGCTTCCGCCTGTGCGGTAAGATCCGTAACATAGATGTCGGAAAGTGTAACTGTTGCGGGAGAACTATCAGCTTCACTACCACCGATCAGACCGAAGTTCAGCTGAAGATTAACATCATCACAATCTGAATCTGCGGAAAATTTAAAAGAAAGATCGGTTTCGTCTGTTCCGATGCCCATCGTCGCTCCGCCGAACCATTTCCATACACCCGGCTGAATAAAGGTGATCTCCGTCTTTCTTGCCACGGTAGAGGATGCCTTCATCTTAAATTCGTACTCATGCCCCTGCTTCAGTTCAAGTCCGGTCTTCTGGATCTGAACCGCGCTGTTTGCCGTACCGGAATTCGTAATGGTAATTACCGCTGCGCCTCCCTGGTAGGATACGGATCCTTCACCGCCGTTATTGGGAGTTACGGTTCCCCAGTCAGCCTCGGAAAAATCGCTGTTCGGAAGAACATCCGCACTCGGAGCCAGGTCGTCTGCCCCTTCCTTCTTCTCTGCCTTCGGGTAGATCGAGAGGATACCGTCCTTCACCTCGATATTGCCCTCCTCCAGCTTGGTGTAGCGCTGCAGCTCGGCATTTACCCAGCCGGGCTCATGAAGCTCCACATTCCAGTCATCGGTGTTCAGGGTGTCTCCATCGAACTCATCATTCCATACCAGATGATACCCCTCGTCCTTGTACGCATCCGCGATCTCATCCGTAGTTTTGGCAAATGCAGGGATTGCAGGCGCTGCCATCGGTGCTGCCATAGCTACTGACATGACCATTGCGAAAGCTTTCCGAGATACTTTCAGCTTTCCATTCGTCATAATCACGACTCCTTTCTTAAGATTTTTTCGCGCATAAAAAGCTGGTTTTAATTATAACCGTTTAAAGAAACTGAATATATCTTTTTCATTTTACTTCTATCGTTTTTGTGTTATAATAAACGTATGGATTTCAGCACGATTCCGCGCTTGCATTATGTAAACCACATTATGTTAATCCCGGGTCAATCACCATTCGTCCCGTTCCGTAAGGAGGAAGCATCCATGGATTATAATACCGAACTCTTTTATAAGGAAT
Organism: Eubacterium sp.; assembly: GCA_017437905.1. Classification (GTDB taxonomy): domain Bacteria; phylum Bacillota; class Clostridia; order Lachnospirales; family Lachnospiraceae; genus Eubacterium_Q. The sequence goes on along the minus strand of JAFRWY010000021.1, from coordinate 13,870 downwards.
TTGTCCAGCGCGAAGACGAGTTTTTCCGCGCTCCATACAATCCGGAGATAGAATTCTACCGGAGCATCAGTGCCGGGGATGTGGCGAAGGTCCGCGAGCTCTGCAAGGATCCCCTTATGGATAAACCGGGACTCGGAAAGCTGTCCGAGAATCCGTTGCAGAATATGAAGTTTCATTTCGTCATTACCACCGCCCTGGTGGCCCGCTACTGCATCCAGGGCGGCATGGAGCTTCCGGCCGCCTACGGACTCAGCGATTATTTCATCCAGAAGGCAGACAAATGCGTCCGTACCGAGGAGATCTCCAAACTGCATCCGAAGATGTGCATCGAGTATGCAAAGCGTATGCGGGAATTAAGAAAAAATGCGATCTGTTCGGTACAGATCGCACAATGCATTGATTATATCTATGATCATCTTCATGCCCGGATCACGGTGAGTGATCTGGCCCAACATGTCCACCTCAGCGAGAGTTATCTCTCACGGCTGTTCAAGAAGGAAGTAGGGACCTCCATCAGCGAGTACGTCCGTCGCCAGAAGCTGGAAACCGCCAAGAATATGCTGGTATACTCGGACTACCGTTCCGTGGAGATTGCCTCCATCCTGTCCTTCCCCAGCCAGAGTTATTTCACGGAGATCTTCCATAAATACACCGGACTCACCCCGAGTGAATACCGGAAGGAACATTTCCGGAGCAGCCTGCCTGAGCAGGAGTAAAAAAGCGGCGGAATCATATGCCCCTGTCCGGAGCATTTGGTTCCGCCGCATCCTATATCCGATCAGTCATCCTCCTCATAGATGACCACCTTCGTCTCCAGAGGGAGCAGATCGTACATCCATTTTGCATCCTCCAGCCGCATCCTTACACAGCCGTGGGATGCGGGGATCCCCAGCCGGTCGTCGGTGCAGACCTTCGGTTCGGAATCGATCTCATACGGGGAGCTGTGGAAGAGGTAAAGACCTCCGATAAAGCCCGTGGCATACCATGCCCTCACGCCGTAATTATTGAAATGCTCCGTATGTACCGTGGTGCTGTATTCGCCCTTCGGCGTAGGATTGATGGGTGCTCCCGTGGAGACCAGCATCTCCCGGAGCAGCCTCCAGTTCCCCTTCTCTCCTTCAAATACCGCCGTTCTCTGGGTATCCAGGTTGCAGAGGATCAGATAATCCGTATAGCTTCCGTAGGAGACCGCCTTCCCGGACATGGTTCCTGTATAGACTCTTCCGTCCGGCCCCGCGTGGCAGGTAAGTCCGTCCAGTTCGAAATCCTGATCCTTCATCACCGCGCCGTCTCCGTCCGTATAGAAGAAGCTGTACGCATCTACAGGGACCTTTCCCATAAGAAGCACGCCATCCGGGTCAAAAAGGTAATCCTTTCCTTTTACCGTATAACGTCCGATCTTCTCTCCCATGGCCGAACTATCCGCGCCGTAAATGTAGGGAGCATCTTCGGATTCCTCTTCCGCCGGACAGTCCTTCGCAGTCACGATACCGGCTGTATCATCAACATAGTACCATTTCCCGTCCAGTTCCAGCCAGCCTTCTTCCTCTTTCAGTTTTCCCTCCGCATCAAAGTAACGGAGCCTGTCATCCACACGGAAGAACCCGTGCACCATCCGTCCTGCCGTATCCACATAATAAGCGGCATCATCCGCCCGGAACAGACTGCTGATCCTGACGGAGCCGTCAGAGTTTACATAATATTTCTCGCCATCCTGCAGGATCCAGCCCTCCTGCTGACAAAGCAGGCCGTCCTCGTAATACCAAAGGGTTCCGTCCCGCCGTAACACGCCGGACAGTGGCAGGCCCTCCTCGTCCGTCAATTTTATTTCCGAGGTGCTTTCCTCCTGCGTCGGATCCTCCTCAACCCTTCCGGACTCATTCTTCTGCTCCGCCACTTCCTTCGACCCGCCGTCGATACTCCGCTGCCAGAGATACCCCGCCTGCAGTCCGAGAACCAGTGTAAGCACCAGCACAATGACCGCTTCGATGATGATCCTGTTTCTTCTTATCATCTTCTTCATAATCTGTATAAAACCTTTGTATTTCTTTCCTGCTCACGTTGTAAAACTTCATCCATTATACCAACATCGCGCGGAAATGCAACCGAAACGAGTAAAACCTCTCCAACGATCCTGTTGAAGAGGTTTTATCTCAGTGCACGGTCTCACGAGCGAGACTTGAATTATCCACTGCCAATACGTGGCATACAAATTTTACCAGATTACCGATTCCTGTCCCACCGGATCAAAGATTGGTATATCCCATCAGATCCCGGTCCACTTCCTTCGCAGCGGCTCTGCCCTCTGCGATGGCCCAGACCACCAGGGACTGACCGCGATGCATGTCACCTACGGCGTAAACCTTCGGCTGGGAGGTGGCATATGCGCCGGGTGCGGTCTTCACGTTTGTACGGCCGTCCACTTCCACATCGAAGGCCTTCGTCACATAGTCCTGACTGCCCAGGAAGCCTGCTGCGATCAGTACCAGCTGTGCCGGAATCTTCTTCTCGGTTCCCTCCACCGGAACCATCTGCATACGTCCGGTCTCCGGGTTCTTCTTTGCCTCCAGGGAAATGATGGTAATGCCGTCCAGTTCCCCGTCTTTGTTCTTATGGAATTCCTTCACGGTCGTCTGATAGATCCGCGGATCATGGCCAAAGCAGTGGATTGCCTCCTCCTGCCCGTAATCGGTCTTCCCCACCCTGGGCCACTCCGGCCAGGGGTTGGAAGCCAGCCTTGAACAGGGCGGTTCGGGCATCATTTCCAGCTGGGTCACGGACTTGGCGCCGAGACGGATGGATGTTCCTACACAGTCATTTCCGGTATCACCGCCGCCGATCACAACCACGTCCTTTCCTGCCGCAAGTTCCGTGGGAACCTTCGTGAAATCACTGTCCAGCAGGGTTTTCGTCACTTCGGAAAGATAATCCACCGCGAAACGGATCCCTGTAGCATCTCTTCCGGGAGCGTTGATATCTCTCGGATTGGACGCCCCGCAGGCCAGGATCACACTGTCAAACTTCTTCTTCAGATCCTTAGCGGTAATGTCCACGCCCACATTCACATTTGTTTTAAATGTCACGCCGGCCTCTTCCATCATCTTCACCCGGCGGTCGATCACGGATTTATCCAGCTTCATATTCGGGATGCCGTAACGGAGAAGTCCGCCGATCCGGTCATTTCTCTCAAAAACAGTTACTGTATGGCCCCGGCGGTTAAGGAGCTGTGCAGCCGCAAGTCCGGATGGGCCGCTGCCGATCACCGCCACCTTCTTTCCGGTGCGGACGGCGGGTGCTTCCTCCTTTGCAAGACCATGCTGAAAAGCGTACTCAATGACCGTTCTCTCATTTTCCTTCGTTGCTACCGCTTCACTGTGAAGTCCGCAGGTGCAGGCTGCCTCACAAAGGGCAGGGCACACCCTGGACGTAAATTCAGGGAAACTGTGGGTCTTGGAAAGACGTGTATAGGCCTGCTCCAGATTCCCGTGATAGACCAGATCGTTCATCTCCGGCACAAGATTGTGCAGCGGACAGCCGGAGGCTACTCCTGCGATCATCGCGCCTGCCTGGCAGAAGGGGACACCGCAGTCCATACATCGTGCCGCCTGCTTCTGCTGCTCCTCCGTGGGGAGCTGGCCGTGGAATTCGCGGAAGTTCTTGATCCGCTCCTCCTCCGGTACGACCGGTCCGTTCTTACGCTCATATTCTAAAAATCCGGTTGGCTTTCCCATATGAAACCTTCTTTCTTTATTTTGTATATTCTTCCTGTCTGTCAGCCGACGAGTTCCGTAAATGCTTCGATCTGCGCTTCCTCACGGCTCATGCCCTTCTCTTCGTTCCTTGCTGTCAGGTGCAGCATCGCCTTATAATCCGTGGGGATGATCTTCTTGAACTTTCCGATCTCCTCATCGAAATGATCCAGGATCCACTGTCCCTTCTTTGATCCGGTATGTGCCACATGAGCCTCGATGATCCGCCGCAGTTCTTCCTTCTCATTCCTCTGATCGATCTTCTCCATCAGAACCAGCTGCTTGTTCAGGTTCATGTACAGCGTGTTTTCTTCATCCAGTACATATGCCACGCCGCCGCTCATGCCGGCTGCGAAGTTCTTGCCCGTGGGGCCGAGGATCACGGCCTTGCCACCGGTCATGTACTCACATCCATGCTCGCCCACACCTTCAACCACCGCAGTCACACCGGAATTCCGGATGCAGAACCGCTCGCCGGCCATACCTGCGATATACGCCTCGCCGCTGGTGGCGCCGTACAGCGCAACATTTCCGATAATGATATTCTCTTCCGGATTGTAGGCAGCATCCGCGGGAGCCTTCACGATCAGCTTACCGCCGGAAAGGCCCTTTCCGAAGTAATCATTGCTGTCTCCGGTCAGATCCAGGGTCACGCCCTTCGGCACAAATGCTCCGAAGCTCTGTCCGCCGGCGCCCTTGCAGTCGATCACGATGGTATCGTCCGCCAGACCTTCCGGATTGTGGCGTGTCACTTCGGCACCCAGCAGGGTTCCGAAGGACCGGTCGATATTGGATACCTCTATGGAAATGCGGCTCTTTTTGCCCTTGGTTATGGCAGCCTGTACCGTCTTGTCCGTAAGCAGCTGCTTCTCGTCCTTGGTCTCCTGCAGTTTGAAATCGTAAGCCTTCTCCGGATGGAAGGTCTGTTCCTCCCGGGAGAAGCCGGAAAGGTCTACCAGGATACGGTCCAGGGAGATTTCGTTCATGTGGGGAAGGGTGACATCCTTCTCGTCATTCTGGGCCGCAGGCGAAGAATCCTTCCTCTTCAGGAGATCCGTCCGTCCTACCATCTCAGCCACGGTCCGTACACCCAGCTTCGCCATATACTCCCGGAGCTGACGTGCGATGAACCGCATGAAATTCTCTACGTATTCCGGCTTACCCATGAAACGCTTCCGAAGCTCCGGATTCTGGGTAGCCACGCCCATGGGGCAGGTATCCTGATGGCAGACACGCATCATGACGCATCCGAGGGTTACCAGCGGAGCCGTAGCAAAGCCGAATTCCTCAGCACCGAGCAGGGCTGCGATGGCAACGTCACGACCGCTCATCAGCTTACCGTCCGTCTCGATCACCACCTGATCCCGAAGTCCGTTCATCAGCAGGGTCTGATGGGTCTCTGCCAGACCCAGCTCCCAGGGAAGTCCTGCATTGTGGATGGAGCTAAGAGGCGCTGCGCCCGTTCCTCCGTCATATCCGGAGATCAGAACCACCTGTGCACCTGCCTTTGCCACGCCGGCTGCAACGGTTCCCACACCTGCCTCGGATACCAGCTTGACCGAGATCCGTGCATTCTTATTTGCATTCTTTAAATCATAGATCAGTTCCGCCAGATCCTCGATGGAGTAGATGTCGTGATGGGGCGGCGGAGAGATCAGGGACACGCCCGGAGTGGAATGTCTGGTCTTTGCGATCCAGGGATATACCTTCTTTCCGGGAAGATGTCCGCCCTCACCGGGCTTTGCACCCTGGGCCATCTTGATCTGGATCTCACGGGCGGATACCAGATACTTACTGGTAACGCCGAACCGTCCGCTGGCCACCTGCTTGATGGCGGAGCTCCGGTCATTCTTCGTTCCTGCGGAGGCAAGACGCTCGTCGCTCTCACCGCCTTCGCCGGAATTGGACTTACCATGCAGATGATTCATGGCAACCGCCAGTGCGGTATGTGCTTCCTCGGAAATGGATCCGTAGGACATGGCACCTGTCTTGAAGCGGCGGACGATCTCATCCTCGCTCTCCACTTCTTCGATCGGAACGCCCTCTGCCGGGAAGTTGAAGTCAAGCAGACTCCGAAGGTATCCGGTCTCCTCTGCGTCCACCATTTTCGTATATTCCACGAACTTATCGTAGCTGCCTTCTCTTGTGGAAGCCTGCAGCATATGGATGGTCCTGGGATTGTATCTGTGGTTCTCCCCCTGGCTTCTGGACTTATGCCGTCCCACAGCCGTAAGGGAAAGATCCGTGGGAAGTCCCAGAGGATCAAATGCCCTGCTGTGCTGTGCATCCACCGCTGCCGCGATATCCGTAAGAGTGATGCCGCCCACACGGCTTACGGTGCCTGTGAAATACCGGTCGATCACGGAGGAATCGATGCCGATGGCCTCGAAGATCTTGCTGCCCTGATAGGACTGGATCGTGGAGATACCCATCTTGGATGCGATCTTTACAATACCTGCCAGAACCGCATGGTCATAATCCTCCACCGCCGCGTAATAATCCTTCTCCAGCAGTCCGTCCTCCACCAGCTCCGCAATGGTTGCATGAGCCAGATACGGATTCACCGCGGATGCACCGTAGCCCAGAAGGGTTGCAAAATGATGTACCTCCCGGGGTTCACCGGACTCCAGGATCAGGGACATGGCGGTACATTTCTTTGTCTGGACCAGGTGTCTGTGCACGGCCGCCACCGCCAGAAGGGACGGAAGCGCCACGTGATTCTCATCCACGCCCCGGTCGGACAGGATCAGAATATTGGCACCTTCGCGATATGCCTTATCCACCTCTACGAAGAGATGCTCGATCACCCGCTTGATGGGAGTGCTCTTATAATAAAGGATCGACACCTTTGCCACCGCGAAGCCTTCCTTCTTCAGGCCTTCAATCTTCAGAAGATCCAGATCCGTCAGGATCGGATTGTGGATCTTCAGCACATGGCAGTTCTCCGGCTGCTCGGACAGAAGGTTTCCGTTCTTGCCCAGATATACGCTGCGGCTGGTAACGATCTTCTCCCGCTCCGCATCAATGGGCGGATTGGTTACCTGCGCAAACAGCTGCTTGAAGTAGTAGAACAGGGGCTGATGCTCCTTCGAAAGAGCTGCGATGGGCGTATCCACACCCATGGCACCGATCTGCTCCACGCCCCGCTCTGCCATGCTGCGGATGCTGTCATGATAGTTCTCGTAGGTATAACCGAAGGCCTTCTGCAGACGGGTCCGCTCCTCTCTTGTGTAGGACGGAACCTTCGCATTCGGGATCTTCACATCATGCAGCTCCAGCAGGTTGGAATCCAGCCACTCGCCGTAGGGCTCCTTCTTTGCAAAGCGTTCCTTGATCTCCTCGTCGCTGAAGATCTTGCCCCGGGTGGTATCCACCAGCAGCATCTTGCCCGGGTGGAGACGTTCCTTCTTTAAAATGTGCTTCTCCGGAAGCGGCAGTACGCCCACCTCAGAGGACAGGATCAGCCGTCCGTCGTCCATCACGTAATATCTGGAGGGACGAAGACCGTTCCGGTCCAGGATGGCACCCATCACGTCACCGTCGGAGAACAGGATGGAAGCCGGGCCGTCCCAGGGCTCCATCATGGTTGCATAGTACTGATAGAAATCCCTCTCCTCACGGGTCAGGGTATCATTGTGTGCCCAGGGCTCGGGGATGCAGATCATGGCTGCCAGAGGCAGTTCCATGCCGCTCATTACCAGGAATTCCAGGGTATTGTCCAGCATGGCGGAATCGGAACCGGAGGAAGAGATCACCGGCAGCACCTTCGTCATATCCTCAGACGAAAGCAGGTCGGTGGACATGGTCTCCTCCCGGGCAAGCATCTTATCCGCATTTCCCTTGATGGTGTTGATCTCACCGTTATGCACCATGAAGCGGTTCGGATGCGCGCGATTCCAGCTGGGATTCGTATTGGTGGAGAACCGGCTGTGCACCATGGCGATGGCGGATACATAGTCCGGATCCTCCAGATCCAGGAAAAATGTTCGAAGCTGTCCCACCAGGAACATACCCTTGTAGACAATGGTACGGCAGGAAAGGGACGGAACGTAGGTGTCCTCATTGCTCTGCTCGAATTCGCGGCGGATCACATAGAGTCTGCGGTCGAAATCAAGGTCAGTCGCAAAACCCTGCTTCCGGGACACAAATGCCTGCCAGATGGCCGGCATGCAGTCTCTTGCCTTGGATCCAAGCACGTTCGGACAGGTAGCAACTTCGCGCCACGCCAGCACCTTCATGCCCTCCTTGGTGACGATGGTCTCAAACATCTTCTTCGCCTGACGGATCTTCAGCTCATTCTGCGGGAAGAAGAACATGCCCACGCCGTACTGACGCTCGCCGGGAGCCTCTGCCCCCAGCTCCGCCAGCTTCTTTGCAAAGAAAAGATGAGGGATCTGTGTCAGGATCCCGACACCGTCTCCCGTCTTTCCTTCCGCATCCTTGCCGGCCCGGTGCTCCAGACGTTCCACGATCTTCAGGGCGTCATCCACCAGCTGATGGCTCTTCTCGCCGTTTACATGGATGATGGCACCGATCCCGCAGTTATCATGCTCGAAGGAAGCATCATAAAGTCCGTTCTTCTGTAGATATTCCGCTGCATTTTTCATCTCTGGTTACCTCCTGATCAGGGATTTCCTCATCCCCCTGAAACTTGTAAACATGCAAAAAGGCGCTTCAGGTACATTACCCGAAACGCCTTTGCTTCGCTAATAAATACGATATTTTGTCTGTTATTGCTAATTAGTATAGCACTTTATTTTCAAAAGTCAACTATATTTTTACTGATTTTTATTAAGTTATCCTCTCCGAAAACTTAACCGGGTCTTCAGGTGCCTTCCGCATATCTTCTCACGCCTTCAGTATGCTTACGATCCACGCCGGATCCGGGGTCTTCATGTCCGGATCCTGGGACATTTCCTCCATGATGCCCTGAACCGATGCCCAGAAGCACCGGGAAAGCAGCGTGGCATCTCCCTGCCGGAACACGCCTGTCTTCTGCCCTGCAGCGATCAGCCGGGCCGTATCTCCGATGGAGGTTACGGACAGCGCCACCTGACGCGCTTCCTCCGGCATACCGGCTCTCCGGACCTGTCCCATCAGTACAAACATATGGAACACCCAGGGCTGCTCCTTTGCATAGGAGAAGAGCTGCTCCAGAAATTTGGTAAGATATACATCCGGGGGGATCATGGCTCCGGCAGAAGCCCCGCTCTCCCCGCCCGCCGCCAAAGCTCCGGCATCTGCCCCGCCGCCGGCTGCCGTGGCCTTTGCAGCACCTGCGCCCATTTTCACCAGTTCCAGGAGCAGTTCCTCCTTGGAGGCAAAGTAATGAAACATAAGGCCAGTACTCATGGGCACTGCTGCCGCGATGTCCGCGATCTTCGTATCATAATATCCACGCTCCACGAAGAGGGTGAGGGCGGTCATCAGGATCGCCTGTCTACGCTCTTCCTTCTGTTCTTTTCTTGTCATATACTCCTCGCTCTTCTTAAGTTCAGGTCCCGCTGTCCCCGGTCTTATGCACGGCATACGGTATCCGCCTCTGCAGCGCCTTCCGGGTCCAGGGACATGAACTCTCTCTTCTCCTCCTTCAGAAGTCTCTGTACCGCGAATTTTCCGCTGGCCACTGCCACCGGAAGTCCTCCCGGAGAGTTGGTCCACTGGCCTGCCACGTAAAGGTTCCTTATCCCCTTCAGCCTGCCGTTAAACCTGATCTGCTTCCCCGTGGGGGTGGTAACAAAGCTCATGTAGCTTCCGTGATATGCATTGCAGTATCTTTCGTAGGTAAGGGGAGTCCATGCATCCAGGAACTCCATGGAGCCGGCCAGTTCCGGAAATGCCGCAGCGATACACCGCTCCACTTCCATCACCAGGGTTGCCTTCACCCGGTCGTACTCTTCCTTCGAAAGGCTCTTCCAGAATGCATAATCCTCATCCGTCTGGGTGATGCAGGTCTGGATCACCTGACGTCCGTCCTTTACAAATACCGGATCATACCCGTAGGCCTTCACATACATCCGGTCAAAGGATCGTGCACCCACCCGGATCGGATCGATGTCGATAAAGACGGTCTCTGCCCGGAAGCTTTCATCCACCGCAAATGCCACCTGGAATCCGCTGGTGGCCGGATAATCCTTCGGAGACTCATAGGCCTTCTTAAAGTTCTTCGGCATATATTCCTTCGACAGGAACTTTCCGAAGAGAAGGTGTGTATCCACCGTCGGGATGATATAGTCCGCTGCAACAAAGGTTCCGTCCTGCAGACGAAGGCCCGTGGCTGTCTTCTTCTCCAGCTCGATCTTCTCCACTCCCATATTATAGCAGATTCTTCCGCCGAGTTCCTTATATTTCTTCTCCATCCTGAGAGAAAGCTGCAGGGATGCTCCCATGGGGATATTCCCGTTTCCGTCCGCCATGGTGGCATAGGATACCAGGAAGGAATATGCACAGTATTCCTTCGGCAGGTAATCACAGATCATCTTCTGAAGGAGCGGGGATTTAAACCGCTTACTGTACTCCTCCAGGGAGATCTTCCCGAATTCCTTCGTCACCTTCGGAAAATCCATCATGGTCTTTCCGATGTTGATATAATCCTTTATTCCCCACATATCCTTGGGCTTATGCGCCGGGAAAAGGCACTGCTTGGAATATTCCACATACTGAATGAACTTCCGGATCTCTTCCTCATCCCCGGGAGCTGCCTCGATCAGTTCCCGCTCGGTCCGCTTAAGGTCATTCCAGAGGGTTACACTCTGTCCGTTGTATGTAGAGGTGTAAAATGCATCCACCTTCGCGTACTCCGTATCATCCGAAAGCGCACCCACCGTCTTCCATACCTTGTAGAGGTCCGTATCCTTCCGTGTGCCGGTGAGCCAGTGGATGCAGTTGTCAATATGATATCCCTTCCGGTTCCAGCCGATGCACTCTCCGCCGGGAATTGCATTCTTCTCATAAATCTCAACCTCAAAGCCTGCCAGCAGTGCATAGATTCCTGCCGAAAGTCCGGCGATTCCGCCGCCGATCACAACAACCTTCTCATTTCTGTTCATATCGTTCTTCTTCATTTTGATCTCCTCCGTATCTGTTCTATGTCCGGTCCGCTTCATTGATTTGCACTTCATTGATTCTGTATTCAATATAATGCAGTCGGAACGTTTTGTCAAGGACTTTTTTGAATTTATTTTCAATGAATTTTAAATCAATTTTTAGAATGGCATAAAAAAGAGATGTCCCTCCGTCTCCGGAAGAACATCTCCTGTTCCTCTTTATCCGATATTTGTTACCTTTCCGACCGAAATGTAATTCCCGGTCACCGCCGCCAGGTCCGTTCCCGGGGAACCCTTCCAGTTCCTGCCCATGGCCAGCCGGAAGGTACGGACGCCGTCCCGGGAAGACTCCTCCACATAGGAATCCTCGTAATATGCATCCGCGGACACCCTGCAGTCCCACTGAACCCCCTTACAGTCCGCCGGTTCACAGCAGGGGAAATTCACATTCCATACCTGACTTTTTTCCAGGGGACGTTTCATGCATTCCTCCAACAGTTCCGGAAGATACCGGTCCACCACATCCTGATACGCCACATTTCCCTGGGAAAATGCAATGGAATGGATCCCCCAGAGCGCCCCTTCCATCACGGCCCCCACCGTTGCGGAATACTGAATATCATGGGATATATTGTACCCGCTGTTGATCCCTGCCAGAACATAGTCCGGTTTTTCGGGCAGAAGGCTGAAGATCCCCAGCCGCACGCAGTCCGCCGGCTGCCGGTCGCAGGCCCAGGCAGTCACTCCCTCCACCGGGTATTCCACCGGCCAGACCCGGACGCTCTCCTTCCAGGTATAACAGTGGGACGTGGCACTTCTCTGCCCGTCCGGAGCAACGATCCATACACGCCCGAAACGCCCGGCAGCTTCGGCAAGCTTCCGAAGTCCGGGCGAATCGATCCCATCATCATTTGTGATCAGAATATTCATTTCATCATACCGCGATCCGGTACCAGGCCTCCTCTTCCTTATCCTCCAGTACGGAGGCATCCACATTCAGATTCACTACCGGGTACAGACCTTCCTTCTTCAGATTTTTCATGATCCGGCCCACAACGGCGTTCTTTGCCGCCTCACTGAGTCCTTCCAGCCGGATATCGAAGCAGTTGCCTCTCCGTCTGATTATATCATTATCCCTGAGGGATTTGTAAAGAACCTTTTCAAATTCATCGCTGTTGCTGAAATCAAAGAATACCAGATGATGCAATTCCGAATATGGCTCAATCTCCTCGAAGTACCCGGAAAGATCCAGGCTCTGTCGTTCGATCCTTGCTGCACCATATTCAAGTTCCTCCAGATCAATCGTCGTAAAATGATTCATATCCGTTCCTCCTCGTTCGTTTTTTCGACTCCCTCTCTCACCAGTTTGTCGTATGTTATTTGTACTCACTGCACATGATCGGATTCAGTGCAATGGCCTTGGGTGCTGTTCCCGGATCCGTACTTCCGTCCGAGATCAGAACACAGGGTTTGTTATTCACCAGACATACCGCCCATCCGTCCGGTGTGAACCGGTCTGCTGTGGAAGCATAATCCGCACTTGCATTTGCGGACAGTGAAGGATCGATCTCTCTCCTGTATTTCACCGGTGGCGGCGGACAGGTCTCGTCCATGATCTTCTTAAAGGATCCGTCCGGATCCACGCCGTTTCGCAGTGTCCACTCGGTATCCCCGCTTTTTGCCATAAGCAGGATATCCCATTTCCCGTCGGATGTGTGAGAAGCCGCCATCACGGCATCAAATGCGTCCTCATCGGAAAGGGCCACATTTACGGCAGATGCGATCACACCTGCGGATTCCACATCATCCGCCTTGCGTGAATCATCGATGTAGCGATACAGAGCCGGTGCGATAGCCGCAGCCAGGATCGCGATGATGGCGATCACAATAACCAGTTCGACCATTGTAAAACCATTGTTTTTTCTCATACCGTCTCCCTCCTTTTCTCTTGTCTCCCCACGATTCAACTATACCTCACGCAAAAATAAAATTTTTGTGAAATTTTACCCTTTTTTGCTATTTTTTTACCCATCCTCCTGTGAAGATGTTATAATATACATGTTGAACACATTTACCCCATAATTTCTTCACATGAGGTACACAAAATGGACACAGACAGCATTTTAAACTACCGATTATTCATTCAGCGGCAGGAAGAATTCATCAGGGATGATCTGAATGCGGAGTTCCGTCAGTACAACCGGATCAAGTCCGGAGATGTGGAAGGTGCCCGGGACCGGTTCAAGATCGCCCGGCAGAGATTCCAGGAAGGAAGGGGTACCCTCTCCAGCAGTCCGCTGCGGAATATGATCTATCATCTGGTGATCTCGGCTGCCGTGATCAGCCGCATGTGTATCGACGGCGGTCTGGACCGGGATACGGCCTATACCCTGACGGATATCTATATCCGAAAGGCCGACGAAGCCAAGGATACGGAGGAAGTGCTGGATCTGATGGCGGATATGCAGGTGGACTTTGCCACGCGAATGCGTGAGTTAAAGAAGCTGAATACCGTATCCATCCATATCCGTCGCAGCATCGACTATATCCACGACAATCTCCACCGGCAGCTGACCGTAAGCGAACTGGCGGAGAAGGAAGGCCTCAGCACCAGTTACTACTCCCGGCTCTTCGTGAAGGAGACAGGCATGAACGTCAATCAGTTCATCAACGACGCGAAGATCCGGACGGCGCAGAACATGCTGCGGTTTTCCGATTTTCCGATCCTGGATATCTCCATCTCCATGGGTTTCTCCTCCCAGAGCGCCTTCTCTTCCACCTTTAAAAAGGTGACCGGCATGTCCCCGAAGGCCTACCGGGATATGTATTATAAAAAGAATCTGGATAATACCATTTCGGAGTGACGGACAGCCCCACCGGGACAGATATCATATTACCCGCCGCATAAGAGGCGGGGGCTTCTCCCACTGCGATAAATCGAGTAGGAGGGGGTGATTAACCCCCGTCCTCTCACACCACCGTGCGTACCGTTCGGTACACGGCGGTTTCAATAGTTGACGTGCACTGACTGGTACGCAAGGGCTAAATCATAGAAGCCTGCGCGTATCAGTCTTT
>JAFRWY010000020.1 GCA_017437905.1 Eubacterium sp. | reverse complement strand
GTTTATCCTGAGCCAGGATCAAACTCTCAAATAAAATTTGTTTGTTTGTAATCCTTGGATCATAAATCGCTGTGCGATTTTGACAATCCTGTAATTACTGTTTTAAAAAGGATTTTCATCCGAAAAATAATTTAAAAGAATTTTTCGGGGTTGCTATGGTATTAAATTGTGAAAGAGCAATATAAAAGCCGCCGCTTGGTGTCCGTCTGCGTTGCTTTTTCGTGCGACAGCTTCTATATATTACCACCGGGCTTATCCCGTGTCAACAACTTTTTTCAGTTTTTTCAGCTTTTTTCTTTCGGTTCCTGAGAGACGTCCGAAACCGCCCGAGACACCAGGCGATGGTCTCCCGATAAAGCCCTGCAACCCACACCGTCGCAAGGGCTGCCAGGCCCAGATACCACCAGGTGACCGGGAAGAAGCTGGCCAGCAGCGCAAGACCCGCAACCGGCAGGAATGCGATGACAAACCGAAGGGTATCGTATTTCACCGGATAGACCTTTCCGGCCAGGATCGTGCGAAGCGCAAAGAACAGGATATACGCAATACCCGTAGATACCGCCGCTCCCACCGCTCCGTATGCGCGGATCAGGAAATAATTGCCGATCAGATTCGCGATGGCACAGGCAAGCGAGATCCAGACATGATATCCGGACTTCTTCATAAAGTTGATCCCGAGCACCGTGGTTTCCGATACCGTGTACATGATCGGCATGAACGCCAGAAACGGGAAGATATAGGAAGCTTCCCTGTAATCCGATCCGAGGAAATAGATGATCACGTCCTTCATGGCCAGGATCAGCACGAAGATCAGCAGCATCCCGCAGGATACGATCTTGTTAACCCGGATATAGAAGTCCTTATCCTCCGGTTTCTTGCTGAAATGCTCAAATGCCACCGGAACCCAGAAGGTGGAGAACACCGTCTGGACCTGTGAGATCAGATTTACGATATTCTGTGCGCCGGTATAAAGTCCCACCTCACTGTAATCCGTGAGTCCCTTCAGCATGAACTTATCCGTGGAATGAAAAAGGATCGTGATGGTGGTTGAAAAGATGAAAGGATATCCGTATATAAGAAGCTGCCGGAGAGATGTTCCGCAGGCTTCGGTCTTCTCCCTGCTTTTCCTCTTCCGCACCAGAAGGGCGCCGGCGATCACGGCGAACTCCGCTATGGTGACGGGAATGGTCAGCGACCAGCTGAGTTCTCCCGTCAGCGACAGGTACATCATAACCGCCAGGAGCAGGTACAGTGCCTTCCGGATGATATTCAGCGCCGAATACGCGGAGGCCTGCTGTTCCATCCGAAGCTCCATCAGGATAAACCGGTCAAGAACCAGTCCCAGCAGATACGCACAGAAAAGGAGCGTCAGAAGAAAGGAACTCTCGCCGATCACATATTCGGAGAAGATTCCGGATCCCAGCAAAAGCAGGCCGGATACTCCCGCCGTAACCAGTACCGGCAGGAACAGGCATCGCCGGAGAAGATTCCTTCTCGCCCCCTCCGCCTCATCAAAATAAAAACGGACGTAGGACTGATCCAGTCCCAGGTATGCGAAGGATGCCACCAGTCCTCCCACCGTGATGAACAGGGAGTACTTCCCCATCTCTTCCTTCGGGATCAGGCGGGTAAGGATCGTAGTCGCAAGGAATCCGACGATCAAAGCCAGGAATGAACCTGCTGCATATTTTGTGAATACTTTGAAATGATTCATTACGTCTCCGGCACGACAGCACATTTCTCATACACCTCAGTCAGCTGTGCTGCGATCACTGACGGAGAAAAGCTCGCTACTGCGTAGTCACGGATCCGGACGGTATCATAGGCGTCCTTTGTGCGGAGCATATGTTCCATGGCCTCCGCCAGGGTCTCCTCCGTATCATACGCACCCAGAAGTCCTGTAAAATCCTTTACAAAATCCTGCGGTCCTCCGCAGGTAGTCGCGATCACCGGAAGTCCGGCCATCATGGCTTCGGCATATACCACACCGAATGTCTCCAGTTCCGAGGGAAGCACGAAAGCATCCGCTGCCGCAAGATGCTCTGCGACCTCCGGCCTGGGCAGGCCTCCCGCAAAGGAAACCGCATCCGTAAGCCCGTAGGACGTTACCTTCTCCTCCAGCATTGCCCGCTCTTCACCGTCTCCGACAATATCCAGACATGCCTCCGGTGCATTCCTCCGGACCCGTGCGAAGGCATCGATCAAAAGACCGATCCGCTTCCTGGGGATCAGATTGGACACGGAGATAAACCGGAAACCCGTATGTTCCTGTTTCGGACACTTAAGAAAAACTTCCGGATCGATGATATTCTGGATCACCCGGCTCTCCATGCCGGTATGCTGCAGGATCTTTGCCGAAAGTTCACCGCTGACGGCGATCAGACAATCTGCCGCGGCATATCCCTTCTTCGCCATCCGCAGGGTACTCTCCGGTACTTCCTCCCGTCCCATGATCGAGGAATGCTCCGTGATCACAAGCGGAAGAGATTTTTTCCGCTTTAATACCGAGGCGAT
Source organism: Eubacterium sp. (assembly GCA_017437905.1). Lineage (GTDB taxonomy): Bacteria > Bacillota > Clostridia > Lachnospirales > Lachnospiraceae > Eubacterium_Q. Next base: position 70,966 of record JAFRWY010000020.1, on the reverse strand, counting down.
GCAGCCCATATCCGTAAAATGTGCATGGACCACATCCGGACGGTCACCGGCGCGAAATGCTCTTTTATAAAGAGAAAGCAGAGCTCTCTCACCCGCCTTTACAAACAGCGCCGGCGGAATGGCTCCTACCGGCAGCGAGTGAACAAATATCCGCATCCCGTCGGTCTCCCTCTGAAAGATACCGAAGCTTCTCTTCCTTCGAATCGAACGAAGATCCAGTGCAAAGAAGGTCACCTGGTGCCCCGCTTTGCAGAGCGCCCTGGCCTGATCCCACTCAAAGCTTCCGAGAAGGGGATTTTGTTTTGTCGGAATTCCTCTGGATACAATCAGTACTTTCATAATTCCTCATACAGGCGGAGCAGTGTCTTCGCCTCATTCTCCCATGTACAGTTTGCAACAACATAGTCGCGGCCCTTGCGTCCCATACGTTCCGCCTTCTCCCGGTCCGTAAGAAGACCCGTGATCGCAGAGCGGATCCCGTCATTGTCCGTGGGATCCACCAGGATGCCGCCGCCGCTTTCCTCGGCCACCTTCCTCCAGCCCGGAAAATCCGAGCAGATAAAGGGAAGGCCCGCCGCCATGTATTCATACATTTTGATCGGCTGGGAATAGTAATAATTTTCAATGGGTTTCAGGATGCAGAGTCCTGCCACGGAACGACCGTACAGATCATTGACGCCGTCCCGGTCCAGACGGCCCACATAGGTCACATTTTCCTGCTTTTCTTCCGGATGATCCCCCGCGATCACCAGTTCCCCGGGAACCCCCTCCATGGCGTGCTTCATAATGCTCTCGCCGCGGTTTTCATCGATCCCGCCGGCATAGCAGACCAGGGCTTCTCTTCCTGCAAATGGCGCCTTCTGGAAACGGATATCATCCAGATTCGGGAAATTATTTACAACAACCACCTTCTTCGCCCGGCCCTCGAATTTCTCCGCGATATGGGGCGTTGCCGCAACCACTGCGTCCAGATGCTTTACCACATGGGTTTCATATTTCCGGTACAAACCGGAAATGATCTTCCTGAGCGGTGCCGGGATCCATGTCTTGTCCAGGATCTGTCCCGGAACATCCTCATGGCTGTCGAAGATCACCTTCTTCCCCTTCCGCTTCAGCTTCAGTCCGTAGGGAAGAAGCTCGGGATCATGGAAATGATACACCTCCGCGTCCACCTTCAGGGCCATCCGGTATGCTTTCCGCGCCGTACCAAGCATACGTCCCAGCCTGCCGGAGGCAGCATCCCCGAACCCTGCCATGCGGACACCGTTCTTCTTATATAAGGTTCCACAGGATACCTGGTAGGTCCTGTGTCCGCCCTCTGCCAGGGTCACACATTCCTTATGGAATATCCGGATATCCTCCTGCGGATGCGCGCTGGTTATATGACAGACCTTCATTTGCGTAACTCTCCTTCTTCTCAAATTCACGGGCAAAAATCTCCGGTTCTTCCTCCCGTATGGTTTCCTTCATCAGGCAGATCAGCGCCAGAAGGGTCCAGTGGAAGGAGTTCGGCAGATAATTGCTGGAAGCAAAGGACACGATCAGATATGTTATGATCCAGATCATACCCGTCTGTCCCCACACTCTCCTTGTCGGATCCTTGGATACAAGGAAGATCCGGTGCATGTTCCGGAACAGCAGGACAAGAAGGACTATGAACAGCAGCACAATGATCAGTCCGTATTCGGAGAAGATCTCCAGCAGCAGACTGTGGGGGTTGATAAAGCCCGAATCGGAAGGATTCTCTGTATAATAAAGAGAGAACCCGCCGGGACCCATACCGAGGAAGCCTGACAACCAGCCGGCGGAAAGCGCATCCCGGTAGATCAGAAGTCTGGAATGAAGGGAGCCGGTTCCTTCGGCACTTCTGGAGACCAGATCCATGGTCCGGGAGACCACATTTTCACTTTCCCCGTCATTCAGGAAATACATTACCAAAAGACCCGTCAGGAGCACGGTGGCTGCCACCAGCACCCAGCCTTTCCGCCGCCGGTCTCCTCCCATATGCAGGAGAATATAGGTAAACACACCTACCACCAGCGCCGCGTTGCAGAAATTGGCATCGTTCACACGGTTGATCACCGCCGTTGCGATGATCAGGAACCAGCCGGGATCCAGATATCCTCTCCGGAATACGATCCGGTATCTTCCAACCACCACAGGAAGCATCAGGGTGATCAGGGCCGAATAATCATTGACATTGTAAAGGAAGCCCGTAGCGGAATGGGTATCCACACGCCACGCCACCTCATTCGCAGGATCATTGAACATCGAAGAGGAAAGATGGTTTCCGGTAATGATCTCCCAGGCTCCGAGCACCAGCATGGCCGCCAGAACCCAGAACATCACCCGGAAGACGCTCTCGATCTCCCGTTCCGAAAGCTTCAGGTTCGATAGAATATAGAAGCTGAGCAGACCGCAGAGGATGGAGAAAAGCTCCCTGGTTCCCCGCTCCGCCTCCGCATAGGGAGACAGCAGCAAAAGAAGGACCCCGTAGAAAAGCCAGCAGCTGAGGAATCCCATCCACAGAAGAAAGCTGCGCCGCTCCGTGATCCGAAGCTCTCCCCGAAAAACGATCAGCGTGATCATGGCCAGAAAGACCACCATCAGCCGGTAGAAATTCAGGAACGAGCCTAAAATATTCAATTCATTTCCCAGATTCGGTATGGCGGATGCCAGGATCAGCAGCGACGCCATCACCATTCTGAGACGAGCCTGTTGTCTCACTGCTTCAAAAGCTCCTTTGCTACCGTTTCCGCTTCTTCCTTTGTCATATACGGGTGCATGGGAAGACTGAGAACACATTTGCAGAGCCGCTCCGTCACCGGACAGTCTGCCTTCTCACTTCCCGTTCCCGCAAATGCCCCCTGCAGATGCATGGGCTTCATATAATATACCATGGTGGGAATTCCCGCCTCTTTCATTCTCTGCTGTACAGCATCACGGTCCGTACCCTCCGGGAGCTGAACCGTATACTGTGCCCAACTGCTGAGGTACCCTTCCTTTACGGTGGGCAGGATAAGCTCCGATCCGGCAAATGCTTCACGGTACCAGTCTGCCACCAGGTTCACGGCTTCGACCTCACCGGAACGAAATGCCTCCAGCTTCGGAAGCAGGATCGCTGCCTGTAACGTATCCAGCCGGCTGTTCATGCCCAGGCGGAGATTGTCATACTTGCTGACAGGACTCTTTCCGTGCACGCAGTAACTCCGGAGCAGGTCCGCCCACTCTGCACGATCGGTAAATATGGCTCCGCCGTCTCCGTAGCAGCCCAGCGGCTTTGCAGGGAAGAAGCTGGTGGTGGAGATGTCCCCGAAACTGCAGGCCTTTTTCCCGCGGATCTCACCGCCAAAGCCCTGGGCCCCGTCCTCCAGCAGATACATCCCGTACCTGTCACAGATCGGACGGATCCGGTCCATATCGGCCGGCTGTCCGAAGAGATCCACTGCCACAACCACCTTCGGGCGGTACTTTCCTTCCCGTTCCACTTCCAGAACCGCCTGTTCCAGACGATCCGGATCCATATTGAAGGTATCCGGCTCCACATCCACAAATACCACATGGGCACCCAGGGCAGCCGGAGATTCTCCGCTGGAGAAGAATGTGAAATCCGGAACGAACACCGCATCCCCTGGGCCCACCTGCCAGACCATACATGCCAGCGTCAGTGCGTCTGTCCCGTTTGCACAGGCGACACAGTACCCGGTTCCCGTATAGTCTGCCAGCGCCTGCTCCAGTTCCTTTACCTCCGGGCCGGATATAAACCTGCTCGATGTAATTACATCTTCGATCCGCTGATCGATTCCTTCCTTCAGTATCTCATATTGTCTTCTCAGATCACGAAATTCCATTCTCTGCTTCCTCGTACGGTTATTCCTGAATCAGGGTTCCGTCCGCCCGGAACTCCCAGGTCTTTCCGTTAATGGTCTGGCTTCCTGTCACCATGAAGCCGCTCTTTTCAAAATAGTACCAGTCCTCTCCGATCTGTTTCCAGCCGGTGGTCACGAAACCGTCCGTTTCATTCAGATACAACCATTGCCCCTCCGACCGGATCCATCCGGTCTTCATGCGTCCATCGGAGCGGAAGAAATACCACCGCGTTCCCAGTTTCTGCCAGCCAGTCCTCATGCAGCCTCCCCGGTCGGCAAAGTACCATGCTCCGCCTGTCCGGAACCAGCCCTTTACCATAACACCCTTCTCATTGAAGAAATGCCAGTCGCCGGCCAGATACTTCCATCCGGTGACCATCTTCCCGGAGGTCCCGAGATAATAGGTATTCTCCCCGAGAGACAGCCAGCCCTTCTGCAGGCCGTATTCACCATCCAGATAATAGGTTCCGCTTTCGTCCGTAAACCAGCCGTCTTCCCGTCTGCCGGACTCCGTACTGTGGAACCAGGTTCCGTCAACGCGGAACCACCCGGTAACCATGCATCCGTCTTCTCCGAAATAATAGATTCCGCTGCCGATCCGCTGCCAGCCGGTGGCTACCGCACCGTCAGATCCGATCCAGTAGGTGGAACCTTCCACCTCGGCCCAGCCGGTGGTGAGTACACCGTTCTCAAGGTAATACGTCTTCCCATCGATGCCGGTCAGTCCGTCCATCATCCGTCCAAATTCATCAAAAAACCGCCAGCCGTCCTCCGTCTGTACCCAGCCGGTTTTCATGGCTCCGTTCTCACGGAAATAGTATCCTTCCCCGTCGATCATATGGAAGCCGGTCAACAGCTGCTGTGTCAGCAGAAGAAAATAGGTTCCGGTATCATCCGCCACCCAGCCGTGAACGGAAGCACCGGTCTCCGGATTGAAATAAAAATATCCGTCCTCCACCTTCTTCCAGCCGGTGAACATGGTTCCGTCATTCCTGAAGAAGTAGGTCTCCCCCTGATCCTCCAGCCAGCCCCGGAACATAAAACCGTCTTCATCGAAGAAGAAGGTTCCTTCCTCCAGTTCCATCCATCCGGTCACCGGCTCATTTTCAATAAAATATAAGAAATCATTCAGGGTTCCGGCGTATTTTCCGGTGATCCACTCCGCCCATCCTTCCTGAACGGGTGACTGATTGATGCAGTTCTCCGGCGAACCGAAGGAAGCCTCCGCGCCTTCGTTGAAAAGCTGCTTTAACTCCAGTCCTTCTTCCCCGAACTCAACCACAAGTCCCTTGTCAGAGGAACCCACCTCATAATATACGGTTCCATAATGCTTCTTCGAATAGTGAATACCCGCTGCATAGCTGTTCGCCATGATGTCGGATATACTTCTCCAGGAAGCGTTGATGGATACCGACGGCTGGAAGAGGTCCAGAAACTCCTTGGTATTTGCAACCACAACACCGTGATGATGGGTCTTCACCATATCGATATGCCCGTAGTCCGCATAGACCGCATTTGCCACACGCTGCTGTACCAGATACGTAGCATCCAGATCCGCGCCGGAATAAAATGCATTTTTCCCATCGGAGATCACCGTCACAATACAGTTTGTGTTCTCATCCGAGGGTTTATAGATCGAATACAGATTGTAAAGCCGGATATTGAAATCCCCAAACTGAAATTCGATGTAATCATCAAAATAATCATTCAGTTCCCGCTGGTCATATACCACGTTGGAGATTCCCGCCCCGGCTTCGATCCCTGCCAGGATCTCACTGTAGTCCATTTCCTCCTGCTCGGCTTCGCGCATGACATTTCCGGTGATCAGTCCGTGACTGATATCCACTACCTGACCACCCTGATCCGCAACGGTCTTCTCTGCCTGATAAACAAAGGCCTGATTGTGCCAGGACTGCTCGTTCTTCTCTTCTCCCAAATCGTCATTCAGCGGACCTACATGCTGATATTTCTTATGAATATAGACCGTCTGTTCATCCACAAAGGGATGAATGCCATCCTCATCCTCTACCAGGAGCCCCGCCACGTCCGGAATTCCGCCGCTGTGATCGGAATGCCCATGCGTTCCGATAATAAAATCCAAATGAGACACACCCAGTGTCTCGATCATGTAAAGTGCCGCATCCCTTCCGTTTCTGCCTTCCGCCTGTACGGAAAAGGCCGCCAGGGTTCCGTCCTCATAATAAAATGGGACCTCATATTCCGTCCCGTCCGAATCCACCAATGGTTCCGGCGAATACCGGTGACCCGCATCGATGATCCCCCAGTGACCGTCTGATTCCACTATGATAAATTCCGCGTTGGTCAGACCGCCGGCCACATTGTAAAACCAGATCCGGTTTCCGGATTCAAATACCGAAGTCCCCAGTTTTCCGATGGTGGCTTCCGGTTCGGAATCATCCGAAAGATCGCCTTCGGGATCATCCTTCAGGTCATCCTCGGGATCATCCGCCATCTCGTCCGTCGTATGGTCTGCTGATGCAGCCGCCAGATGATCGGTCTGATCGTCTGCGGGATCCTTCGAAAGATCTTCTGTCCGGTCATTTGTCAGTGTATCAGAAGAACCGGCCATGGTATCATCTGCCGGTCCGCCTGTTGTGTCAGCCGTGATGTCGTCCGCGGGGCCGCCTGTAATACCGTCCGCGGGACCGCCTGCCGTGTCATCCCCGGCAAAACCCGCGGGACCGCCTGCCATTTCGTCCGTGGTGTCATCCGCCGGTCCGCCTGTAGTATCCTCCGCGGCATCATCCGCCGGGCCGGTCACAATATCATCCGTTCCGAAATTCATTTGTAAAATCAGGCCCTGATATTCCTTCTCACCGGACAGGACCGACTCCGCCACTTCCGGATACGTATCCGGCGTATCGGCATACGCCTCCCCGGAGCAATGCATGACAAATGCTCCGAGAAGAATCAGCCGGATTGACCATTTCACGAATTTACGCATAGTTTCCCTCAGTCACCTCGTCCCCGAAACAGGACGGTTTTAATAGTTTCTGTACCAGATATTGCAGTCCACGCCACCCTGGATGCCGTTGATCTTTCCTTTCTCCGTGTACTGCCAGATCTGATACGGCACGCCGTACTCATCACACTGGTTCCGGATCCAGTACTGCGCGCACCAGTGCATGTACTGGGACAGCTGCTCATATTTTACATAGCCGTCCACACAATATCCCATACCCGCATAGTACATGGGGCTGTAACCGGCCTCTGCAACACGCTCACAGAAGGCCTTGATGATATCCGTTCTCAGCTGGGCAGTAATATAATTCTGACGTCCGCCGTCGGTGTTCTCCGTATCGATGACCACCGGCAGCTCCACATTGTAGCCCCGGATCTTCGCAAGTGCATAATCCGCTTCTTCGATTGCCTCTTCAATGGTGATTGCCTGTGAGAAGAAATATACGCCCACCGGAATGCCTACCCGGTTTGCCTCCGCAAGATTCCGAAGTGCCTTGCTATCGTCGTAGATCTCACCGGAAGCCATGAATCGTCCGCCGACACGGATAAATGCAAAGTCCACGCCGTCCGCCTTGACCTTATCCCAGTCAATGATATCCTGATATCCGGAAATGTCGATGCCGAACCAGGAATCCACTCTTCCGTTTGCATCCAGATGATACCGCTTACCGTTGATCTCCGTCCATGCAGTATCATGAATGATGCCCGTAAAGTAATACTCGGCGTTCTCCCGCATACTTCCGTCGTCCTTAAAGTAATACCGAACACCGTTTATCTTCTTCTCAACGCCGCGGAAGAATACGCCCTTGGCATTGGAGTAATACCAGTGCTCGTTGTACTTCATCCAGCCGCCGGTCCTACGGATCTGTCCGCCCTTCTTCGCGAACAGGAGATCACTTCCGTAGTAGAAGAAGTTGTTATCCTGCATGACGCCGAAAATGTCGAGATAATACTCTTTTCCGCCGACAGTAACAAATACATCCTTGTACAGTGTGGAATTCTTATCTGCGCGATACCAGAGTCCTCCCGATTGGAACCAGCCGGTGGCCGGGGTCAGGACGCCGTCCTGATCCGCCAGATATCCCTTCGTCTGTGTAACAACACCGTCACCGACGATCATGCGACCGTCATCTCCCAGGAAATACTGCTTTCCCTTGTATTCCAGGATCTCATTTCGCATCAGTTTTCCGTCGCCGATGGCATAGTACCAGCTTCCCTTGATCTTCATCCATCCCTTATTCATCTTCACCCGTCCGTCGGCATCGATGTAATAGAGGACATCCTGATACATGATGATCGTGCTGGTGACCATTTTCCCCACGTCATCCATGTAATACATTTCCTTACTGGATACCACCACGAACTGGTTTCTTCGGAAGGAACCGTCCGTCTCCGTAAAATACCAGTCGTTACCGATCTTAAGCCAGCCGCGTTTTGCGCGAATGGCACCGTTTGCACCGGCATAATACATCACCTCATCGATGACGATGATCTCACTCTTCACCATCTTTCCGTCATCCCCGAGATAATACTTCACCTTCTTCGCATCCGTTGCAGTGGCATTGCATCTTGCGCGTCCGTCCGCGTCAAGATAATACCAGTCGCCGGCATACTCGACCCATCCGGCCTTGGTGCGGAAGGCACCGTTCGCACCGGCATAATAATACATTTCATCTTCGATAAATACGATCTGGCTGGTAAAAAGCGTTCCGTCCGCAGAAGCCAGATACATGGTCCCGTCCAGTTCCACCAGTTCTCCCCGGTAGATCTCTCCGCCTTCTCCCACCAGATACCAGGCGCCGCCGCATTTCTGGGGGCCGGCCGAAACCCGCACTTCCCCGTCCGTTCCGAGGTAATACAGATTCTCCTTCCATTCAAGGAGCGTATCCGACAGCATAATGCCGTCCTCATCCATATAGTATTTCCCGCTGATCCAGGTACTCTTCTTCGGAACACCCTCCACTGTGGTAAAATACCAGTTCCCGTCGATCTCCACCCAGCCGGACTTTACCGAAAGAACACCGTTCTTGTTCGCACGGTAGATCACGCCGTCATAGAGAACTGCACCGGACTTAAGCAGGATTCCCGTTTCACCCAGGTAATAATTCTTCTCCTCCACGGTCACGATGACAGCGGTAAGGATCGTTCCTTCCTCATCCCGGTAGTAGGTATTCCCATCTTCACCCTGGAAGAATCCGGCCGTGATCTCCTCCGGATCGCCTTCCTCCGGATCCGTATCATCCAGAATCGTGTCTTCCTCCCGGGCAGCATACAGAACGGCACCGTCCTGCAGCGTTCCTGTGATCTCTGCATCTTCTTCTGACTCCCCGGTTCCGGTTGCATCCGTAAGTACGGCGTTTTCCTCCAGAACGAAGTCTTCCGTTGCTTTGCCGGATTCCGCCGCCATGGCCGGGACCCCGCAACCCATTACTGCGACCAGACCGGCCGCCAGAATACCGCCTTTTGCTCTTTCAAATCTTTTCCGCATATAACAACCTTCCTTTTATAATCCACCGGTTTCTATGCATCCACGCAGATTCCTCCCAGGATCTGTACCTTATTCTCCTTACAGAATGCTGCGATCCTGTCTACCTTTGAAAGTCTTGAACCGTGAAGCTGCTCCACCATAAAGACCGGGTGTCCCTTCAATACTTCCTCTGCCGCGGAGAGATCTCCGATGAAGGAATCCTTTACGGAAAATGCGATGCCGTCCTTCTTTGCCAGTTCCACAAGTTTCTTCACGCCTTCCGTCTCTCCCAGCTTGGAGCTGCTGATCAGGATGGCTTCCTTACTCTCCGAAGCACCCACCGCTTCTTTCAGCTGCAGATACAGCATGGCCGGAGAATCCGCCGGTTCCGCTCCCGGATATTCCGCCCGCTGCAGGAACCCTGCAATTCCTTTCTTTTCCTTCTCCCGAAGGACGCCGTAGGAACGAAGTCCGTAGATTGATGTCAGATCCTTCTCGAACAGGAGCTTTCCGCTGAGCAGATTTCCGAAGAAGATCAGAACCACCGCAAGGATACAGCCACCCACGGCCCCGAGGATCATCATGGGAAGGATCCGGCGCTTTGAGGGGACTTCAATCTCCGTGGTTGCCTTCCGCTTGGAGGTGGCGCCTTCCGGGATGACCTCCTCCACAGTCTCCTTATCCGTGCCGTTGATCAGCATATTATAGTAAGCCAGCTGCATGCTGGTCAGCTTCTTCACTGCATTGTCCACACGGTTCTGATCGGAGATCAGTGCCGCCCGCTGGGACTCAATGGAAGAATTCAGACCGCTGTGATAATAGTTTGCCTGATAGGTGGACATCTTCTCCACGGAGAAACCGGGGTATGTGTCCGAAAGCTTATTGCCGTATGCCAAAAATGCCTTTCCGATATGGTCGATCAGATCCTCGGTAATGGAAGAATGGATCACAGTGATCAGTACGATCCGGTCATAGGAATCCTTACCGCCGTCTCCAAAGGAAATCAGTTCTGACAGATCACGGGAGGTCGTCTCTATCTCTCCCTGCAGATCATCCACCAGTCCGTTGTAATTCACATAGTTCTTCAGTGCATGGACATAGGATGCAAAATCAAGTTCATCCACACTCTCACCGTCATAGTTCACCCGGAACTGCAGATAAGAAGCCGTGACATTGTAGGGATCCAGCTGCAGATACGGAGATGTCTCCAGATAATCCCGGCGTTTCTCCTTCTCCTGGTACCAGTGGTATGCCTCCTGCACATCCTTCATGGCCGACTTGGAAAGCCCCTTCTCACATTCCTCCTTCGTGAAGGTCTTCTCCTCCACGATATCCTTTGTAAGTTCCATCTGTGCTTCCAGTTCTTCCTGCTGTTTCTTCTCATTCTCCTTTATCTGCTTGTCGATGCCCTGGTTATAGGAGAGAGTTCCCCTGTAACCGAGAAATGCACCGGCCCCGGCAAAAAGGACCAGCAGAAACCAGAACCGGACGCAGTCGATCAGGATCTTCTTAATACCTATGCTTCTCTTTTCCATTTCCATCCTCCTAAGGTTCCTTCGTCGTTCAGATGACCGCAAGTACGGTCCGTACCAGGATCTTCATATCATGCCAAAGACTGAAGGACCTGAGTTCTTCAAGATTGTAACGCATCTTCTCCGGCAGGATATACCGCGTATAGATCTCATCCACGGAATATCCCTTCTCCCGATAGTTCTGCATGACTGCGTCCTCATCCTTATATGCCACACTGGCACTGGATGTGACTCCCGCGGGAAGCAGCAGTGTCGCCATCCATTCCGGCCGGTAGTATTCTACATATTTCAGCACCTCCGGACGGGTTCCCACGAAGGTCATGTCTCCTGCCAGGATATTAAAGAGCTGTGGCAGCTCATCCAGCCGTTTGGAGCGGATCTTCTTTCCCACTTTCGTGATCCTGGGATCCTCCTCCACCGTAACCAGGGTGCCCAGCTGTTCCGCATCCGCCACCATGGTCCGGAACTTGAAGATCCGGAACCTTCTTCCGTACTGCGTGATCCGTTCCTGCCGGAAGAAGACCGGTCCCTTGGAATCCAGCTTGATCCATACGGCGACCCCCAGCATCACCGGTGCAAGAAGAAGGATCATGATCAGGGATGCCGCAATATCAAAGCCCCGCTTGATGAGAAGACTTCCTCTCCTCCTGTAGAGACGCTTATAATACTTTTTTACCTCCGGACGTCTGAGTGTCTCCGGAAGTTCACTCCATCTTATGATCATCCCTGTACCACTCCACTACATTTCCGTGTTCATCCACGCGTCCCACCACACGGGCGGGAACTCCTGCCACCAGCGTATAGTCCGGAACATCATCCGTAACCACGGCTCCGGCCGCCACAAGTGCGCATTTTCCAAGTGTATTGCCGCAGACGATGGTGGCATTCGCCCCGATGGAGGCTCCGCTCCGTACCACCGTCTTCTTATAATTCGCCCTGCCCTTCGGATACTCTGCCCGCGGGGTAAGATCATTCGTAAAGACACAGGACGGCCCGCAGAAGACGCCGTCCTCCAGGATCACGCCCTCATAAACCGATACATTGTTCTGCAGTTTGCAGCGGTCACCGATCACGGCACCGCCGGCCACATTTACATTCTGGCCGAGGGAGCAGTTCTTTCCGATCACCGCGCCGGACTGGATGTGGCAGAAATGCCAGATCTTTGTTCCTTCACCGATGATGGCGCCTTCATCCACGTAACTGCTCTCATGTACAAAATAAGACTTCTCTTCCTGTCCCATGCTCTCCTGCTTCCCTTCGTTCTTCTATTCTCCGTCCCTTTTCCCGGCTCCGGATCTTCCGGTACGGCCCTGCCGGGGACGGTCATTTTTCGTCAAAGGTTCCCTGCATATCCAGCGTGGAAAAGTCCGTAAGTGGCAGTCTCACCGGAAGACCCTCCTTCCGGCTCTTGTAGATCGCAAGCACCAGCTCCAATGCGTTCCGGCCTGCCACGGCATCCACATACGGATCCCTGTCCTGTTCGATGGCTTCGATCATATCCCGAAAGAGGCTGGTATGTCCGTTTCCGTAGACATTGCTGGTAGCCTCCTTCAATCCCTTATTCTCTGCATCCTGATCCGTCTCATCCGCGAAATCCCAGACATCGATATTATTCGTGGAGGTGCCTCCGATCTTCACGGTTCCGTTCTCCCCGAAAATGTACAGGGTCTCCTCCAGATTCTTCGGATACACATTTACCGTCCCCTCGATGGTGGCGATGGCGCCGTTCTTAAACTTTACCACTGCCATGCCCACATCCTCTGCCTCCAGGTAGGGATGCTGCACCTGACGGGTGGCACCGTAGACCTCCTCCACCTCATCCCCGAAGGTCCAGCGGAGCAAATCGATGCCGTGAATGCACTGATTCATCAGGGTTCCGCCGTCCTCCGCCCAGGTTCCTCTCCAGGGTGCCTGATCATAGTAGGCCTTGTTCCGGTTCCAGCGTACGTGGATGGATCCGTGGGAAAGCTTCCCGAAACGTCCGGCCTCCAGGGCCCGGCGCATCTTCTGCACGGCGATATTGAACCGGTTCTGATGACAGGCGGATACCTTCACCCCCTTCTCCTTCGACCTTCGGATGATCTCCTCCGCATCCGCCATGGACATGGCCATGGGCTTCTCGATGATCACGGGGATCCCCCGGTCGATCGCATCCAGGGCGATCCCCGCATGGGATCCGCTCTCCGTTGCGATACTGACAAGCTCGGGTTTTTGCTCCTCCAGCATCTTCACATAGTCCGTATATCTTGCTATGGATGCATCCTTCTCCAGACCGTTCTTCGAAAGGACCTCTTCCATATGCTCCGGGATAATGTCCACGACAGCTACGATCTCCAGCTGATTGTTCATGGCTGCCTTGATATGATTCGTTGAAATGCGGCCGCAGCCGATCAGTGCATAACGCATGTTGATTGTCCTCTATTCTACAGTACTTCGATATTGTCTCTCGGTGTGATGTCCTTCATAACGTTCTTGGTATCAAAGATCGCCTGTGCGGACTTCTGCACCATCTGATAGTCCACATTATGATGTGCCGTGGTGATCATCACCAGATCATACCGTGCCACCACCTCGGGAGTAAGCTCCGGGATCGACTTCCCGCTCTCTCCGTACATATTCTTAAATTCCGGAACCCAGGGATCGTAGTAATCCACTTCCGCTCCCACCTTCCGGAGTTCCTTCATTACGCGGATGGCCGGACTCTCCCGGTAATCATCGATATCATTCTTGTAGGACACACCCAGCTGCAGCACCTTCGCACCGTTGATCGCCTTTTTGTGACGGTTCAGGATGTGCATGGCCCGGTCCACACAGTACTCAGGCTGTCCGTCGTTTATCACCATGCTGTTCTCGATCAGCGTGGTATGGAAGCCGTACTCTCTCGCCTTCCAGGTAAGATAATACGGATCCAGCGGGATGCAGTGTCCGCCGAGACCCGGACCCGGATAGAAGGCCTGAAAGCCGTAAGGCTTGGTCTTCGCCGCATCGATCACCTCCCAGACGGAAATGCCCATCTCATGGCAGAGGCGACCGATCTCGTTGATCAGGCCGATATTGATATTCCGGTAGGTATTCTCCAGGATCTTCTCCATTTCCGCGACAGCGGGGGAAGATACCGTGAAGACATCCCCCTCCAGTACCGCACGGTACATGGCGGAGATCACCTCTCCTCCATCCTTTGAGATCGCACCCACCACCTTCGGGGTGTTCTTTGTTTTATAAATGAGATTGCCCGGATCCACACGTTCCGGTGAGAAGCCCAGATAGAAATCCTCCCCGCAGGTAAGGCCGCTGCCTTCCTCCAGAAGCGGTTTGATCAGCTCCTCCGTGGTTCCCGGATAGGTGGTGGATTCCAGGACCACCATGGTTCCCTTCTTCAGATGCTTTGAAATGGCGATGGTGGAATCCCTGACATAACTGATGTCCGGCTCCTGATGGCTGTCCAGCGGTGTCGGAACACAGATGGCGATAAAATCCACATCCCCGATGAAGGAAAAATCGGAGGTTGCCCGGAGTTTTCCTTCCTTTACCAGCTTCTCCAGATCCGAATCCACCACATCCCCGATGTAGTTATGGCCTGCATTTACCATATCCACCTTGGCGCTCTGCACGTCAAAGCCGATGGTGGTAAAGCCCGCCTTGGCCTTCTCAACGGCCAGGGGCAGTCCCACAGACCCGAGTCCCACAACACCTGCAACCAGGGTGCGGTCCTCAATCTTCTTCAGCAGTTCTGACTTCATGTCTCCCATAGTTCGTTATTCTCCTCGTTTTATGTATCGCCTTCCGTTCCGGATCCGACTGTATCCGGAGCGGTGCCTTAAAAGAGCCTTGCGAATTCCTCCGCAAGCTTTTTATATGTGTAGTGTTCTACCGCCGCGCGGTGTCCCGACTCTCCCATCTTCCGGAGTTCCTCCGGCGGGAGTGCTTCCCATGCCGCAACCGCCGCATCGATGGCCTCCGGTGCATCCGAGGGCACCATTACGCCCGCACCGTTTCCGGTCACGATATCATCCGGTGTGGAGATGGCACAGAGGATCGGGCATCCGGCCATCATGGAGTCAAAGATTTTGTTCATACAGAGGCCGAAACGGTACAGGGTCGAATTCTTCGCTCCCACATAGGTGCAGTCAAACCAGCCGACCAGTGACGGCACCGCCTTCTTGGGTACCTTCGGAAGGAAATACACCTCCTTAAGGCCAAGCTCCTTTGCCCTTTTTTGAAGTTCCTCCTTCTCCACGCCGTCACCCACCAGAACGTACGAGGCACGTCCGCTGCGTTCCTCCGTCTTCTTCGCCGCATCCAGCAGCACATCCAGCGCGTTGGACAGGGCATGTCCTCCGAAATACCCGACTACGAACCGTCCCCGGTCACGAAGTTCCTTCAGAAGCCGTTCATGCTCTTCCGGCAGCGGTTCCGGATCCGTCCATTCTTCCTCCACGATCCCGTTGGGGATATGATACCAGCGTCCGTCCCCGAGACCGTGTTCCTTCATATAGGGCTCCGTCAACGGCAGCAATGACACCACCAGATCGGAATTCTTATATGCACTGTTCTCTCCGGCCTGCATGGCTACCGTAAAGGGATGATGCTTCGACATCCCCCCCACCTCGATCAGTGTGGCCGGCCACATGTCATGGACTTCATGGATGAGACGAACGTCCGCCGCCTTGCCGGCAGCTTTCCTGGCCTTGTTGGTTTTCTTCCGGATACTCTGTCCCACATAGGTATCCAGGGGATAGGTGGATGATGTGATGATCACATCCGGATTGTAAGAGGCTGCGATCCGTCCGGCCGCGCCCCTGAGTTTTGACAGAAACTGCGCCATGGTGACTGCACGGGCCACCCCGTTTCCCGAATACGTCCGGGTATGGATCCAGTGATAACGGATCCCGTCCTCCACGGTGCATTGGAATTCATGATGGATCACGGGATTCTCCAGCCGAAGATGTGAGTAATCCGCAGCCACAATATCCACACGGTATCCCATACGCACCCATTCGCGTGCCATATAATACGGGCGGAACTCCATTCCCATGGTAAGAGATCCGGCGTAATGCTCGATCATCAGAATCCTTTTTTTATATTTTTTCTTTGCTCCGGAGGATCTTTTCTCCATACTTTCACACTTCCCGCAGACCGGAAGATCACAGGTCCGGTCCGCCTTTCGATGCCGCTATCCATGCACCTTCCTGCATTTGGACAGACTTTAACTGAATAATTATAGCACAAAGCATTCCGAAAGGAAACAAAAAAAGCAGGAGCGGTCTCCCGCTCCTGCCGGTCACTTAGTCCTTATCACTTGATCTCTTTCACCAGATTTCCTGCAAAGCCGAATAAATACTTCTTGCCGCCGATGGTCTGTTCCCCGTTCACGGAATATCCGTCTGCTCCGAAGTAGAACCAGTAGCCTTCCAGTTTCTTCCACTGATTCCGAACCCTCTTTCCGTCCACGCCGTAATAATACCCGTCCACCATCCGGTTCGTAACCATCTTGCCTTCCATGAAACTGTAGTATTCGCCGTCAATGCATACCTCGTAACTGTAGGTCAGTTTTCCGTTCTGATAGTAGTACCATCCGTCCGGTCCCTTATACCAGCCTTCCATCTTTACGACCTGTTTTGTAAGAACACCGTTTTTGTCGAAGATGTAAAGCTGACCGTCGATCGCCCGGGGTCCGGTGACCATTCCGTCCTCCTCGTCGATATAGTAACGCTTCTTTCCGAGGCTGACCCATCCGCAGACGGCACGTCCGTCCTTCAGGAAATAGTACCACTTTTCATTGATCTTCTTCCATCCGGATAAGGTTTTATCAGCTGCACCGCTCTTCCCGTAGTAGTATCCGTCCCGGAAGGAGTGATATGAAGAGTAATTCGACGCGACCTTATTCGATACCATATACGGATTGAGGTAGTAATCCTTTCCGTAAAGTGTCACAGTATGATAGTACGTGTTTCCGTCGATGTACAGCCACTCCTTGCCGAACTGGTACCAGCCTTCATCCGGCGAATCCAGGGTCTTCACCCATCTGCCGTTATCATCCATGTAATGGTACTTCTTTCCTTCGGTCCAAAGTCCTCTTGCCATTTCACCCTCGGAATTAAAGTAATACCAGTAGCCGCCCAGTTTCAGCCATTCGTTCCTTGCGATCTTCCCGTTTTTCTTCACATAGTATTTCGGAAGAACCTGCTTCAGTGTGTATCCCGCTGCCTTGATCTCATCGATATATTCGAAAATGAACGGGGAGATCATTGTATGCCATCCCTGGGTTTTGATCCATTTTCCGCTGTCATCCACCAGATAATCGCCATCAACGACGGAATTGGTCTCCAGTACACCGTTGTTTACGTAATAGTTTCCGACCCAGCCGGTATAGTACTTATATCCTGTGGAATCAACAAAGTGGTACTCACCGTTGACCAGAGTCCAGCCCTTCTTCAGAGGATCTCTCTTCTTGATGACACCGTTTGCATCCGTGGTCACCAGCACATCATCAATCTGACGGGTACCGATCAGCAGTTCTCCGTAATAATCGAAGTAGTAGGACTTACCCCCGATGGTTTTGAATTCGCTGTTAGAATACTTTCCGGTTTCCGGATCCACATAGAACCAGTATCCATTGACCTTTACCCATCCGCGCTTCACAAGCATACCGTCCTTACCGAAAACATGCTTGTTGCTGCTGCTATCGATGTAATTCCGTCTCATCTTTCCGTTCATGAAATAATAGGTATTCTCACCGATGGTCACAGGTCCGTTGCTGATGGGATATCCGTCCTGAATATAGTACCATTCTCCTTCAACCTTGTACCAGCCGTCCTTCTTGGCGCCTCCCATCCGGGCACCGTCGCTTCCGTACAGATAACACTTTCCGTCTATATTATAGAAACCTGTCACCATTGCACCGTCGGAATCGAAATAGTAGTGTTTTCCGTCGATGGTCTGTTCTCCGAGCAGGAGTTCTCCGTCTGCCTTAGCGTAGTAGACATTCCCGTACAGGTTGATCCAGCCGTTCTTTGCAATCGTTCCGTCCGGATAGAAGACATAGACCTTTTCATCCACATATCCGTTCTCGATCAATGCACATCCGAAGGAATCAAAGAAATAATACGTCCCGTCAACCTTCTTCCACGCATCCTTTACAAGGGCTCCGCCGGAGAGCATCATTACGGTGTTGTCATACAGACGGTAGAGTCCGTCCTTTTTCACCTCGGACAGAATTCCCGCACCGTTTGCGTACCAGATCGTTTTTCCGTCGTAGCATACATACGCCGAGCAGACTGCCTTTCCGTTTGCTTCGGAAATGTAATATCCCTTCCCCTTCACCGTGATATAGTTCCAGGGGGTATTACCCTCTGCATTATAATACTCATCCTTATACCATGTGTTTGTGAGGAGTACGCCGTTCTTATCCGCACGATGATAGTATCCGCCCATGTAAAAACGGCAGTTGACTTCCAGTTTTCCGTAATAATCGAACCCGTACTTCTTGCCGTCGATCTCGATGATCCTGCTCTTCTGCATCACACGGTCCTGGAAATAATACTTATCCCCCTCAACCGTGATCCATCCGTTTTCCGGTGCTTTTTTGGCGACACCCTTCGAATTGATGAACCACACGTTTTCCTCATCGTCCGTGGTCTGCGTATTTGTCTGCATCCGTCCGTTATAGAAACAGTAGGTGGTCTTTCCGAAGGTCAAAAAGCCTTCTGCGGCCACTCCGTCCTTGCCGTAATAATACCACCCTCCGTCCGCTTCAACCCATTCATTCCGGTAAATCGTTCCATCCTTCTTTGCACGGTAATAATGATAAACACCGTCATCGTACCGGTTGAAGGTTGTATTTTTGTAAAGCTGTCCGTAATAATCAAAGGCGTATATTTTGCCATCGATCTCCACGTTCCGACTCGTGACCGCCGTCCCATCCAGCACGTAGTAATAGATCCCGGCACCGGCATCGACCCAGCCTGTCTTCTTCGTAACCGGTTTCGCATGACCGTTCTCGTCCGCCACATACAGAACATCGTCAAATGTGATGAGCCTGCTGATCACCGCCCGTCCTTCATAATCAAATGCAAAATAGGTGGAACCCATTTTGGTATAACCGTAGGGTGCATGCCCCTCTGCCGTATAATAGTAGTACGCACCGTTCGCCGTATCCTCGTACCATTCCCTCCTGTAGAGAATACCGCCCTTCTTTGCTCTGTAGTACACGGTACGTCCCATATCGCTGTTGTAAAATGAGTATGTTCCGTCATCCACCATCCGGCCGCGATTGTCGACCAGGTAGTAGTCACCGTCCCAGATAATGATACGATTCTTCTGGAGCACGCCTTCGATGGTGTAATAATAACGATCACCGGCCTTGGTCCAGCCGTTCTTCTTCAGCTTTACGGGCTTACCTTCCGAATCACCTGCATAAGCCGTCCCATCTATGGTAGTGGAGTTGTCCCTGACAAGCAGTCCGGCGTCGAAAAGATACTCGGTACCCTCCACCTTGCAGATCCCGTCTAACCCGTCCGAATGCTCATCAAAATAATACAGACTCGATCCGTTATCATACCATGTACTTCTTAAAAGTACACCGTTTTTATCCGCCCGATGATAGATGTATTTACTCTTTCCGCTGTTCCAGACGGAGAACGTGGAACTGACATATAACCTTCCGTCCGTGGCAAACCCGTAATACTCTCCGTCGATCAGCATGACCGTTTGCTTCACCTTCTCGCCGTTAACGTAGTAATACTTCCTGCCATCCTCCTCGACCCAGCCGTTTTCGCCTTCACTTACTGCCAGATCTCCCAGCTCACCGGTTTCCGCCTGATCCGCATACTGGATAACTCCGCCTGCATTCACTGAGTCCGCCTGCGCAGCATCTTCCTCCGCACCGGCATCTGCAGCGTCCCCTTCCTGCTTCTCTTCGGTTTCAGACTCCGCAGCTGTCTCGTCCTCTGTCACTTCCTCCCCTTGCTCAACCGGGGCGGTTTCCTCTGCAGCTTCCTCCTTTGCATCGGCATCCTCTGCTTCGGATCCTGTGGTTTCCGCTTCCGGATCCGTTTCATCCGTTTCCGGAGCAGTGTCCTCTCCTTCCGAAGCCTCATCTGCCATGACCACCTGCGGCTCCTCCGTTTCCGCAGCTTCCGCAGTTCCCTTCGTCGCGGCAACGCCGGATGAAAGAAGGGCCACCGTCACTCCCGCAAGATACAGTTTCTTCTTCAAACCTCTTACGTGCATTCCATACCTCCTGATCAAAAAAACCTGTTTCCCTTACCGTTCCGGATCATCCGTCCGGACTATCTTTACGAAAACCCTGCGTCCGTTACGGATTCAGACACACTCCGTCCGTACCGAACCTGTAGGTCTTCGTTCCGATCTTTACCTGTCCGACAGCCATGGTTCCGTCGGTCTTAAAATAATACCAGTCGCCTGCGTACTTAAACCATCCGGTCTGCATCTCGCCGCTGCCTTTGAAATGATACCAGGAAGATCCGATCTTCCTCCAACCGGTCACCATGGCTCCGTTACCTCCAAGGTAATACCATGCGCCGGCATAATGTCTCCAGCCGGTGGCCATGACCCCGCTGGTTCCGAAGAAATACCATTTCTGTCCGATCTTCTGCCAGCCGGTCACCATGTAACCGTCGGCCCCGAAGTAGTACCATTTTCCGGATTCCTGCATCCATGCCGA
Source organism: Eubacterium sp. (assembly GCA_017437905.1). Taxonomy (GTDB): domain Bacteria; phylum Bacillota; class Clostridia; order Lachnospirales; family Lachnospiraceae; genus Eubacterium_Q. The sequence continues at coordinate 50,431 of JAFRWY010000020.1, read as the reverse complement.
AGCCGGGTAGCTTCCGTCCGCATTCCGGTACCACCAGCCGTTCTTATCATGCTTCCATGTGCCTGCCGAAGCATCGGCGATGATATTTCTGTATCCCGTGGAGGCCAGCGCCGCCTTATGGTTCAGTTCCGTGGCATCCACGGTAAATGTTCTGGTGGTATCCTCCGGTTTTGAACCGGTTTTTGCCGTTGTGATTCCGAATTCCTGTGCCCAGTAGAATACCATGACGTCATCCACCTTGACACAGCCGATACCGATGCTGACATAGGAGGCCCCGAGAATGTTCTCCCTGTGTCCCATGGTGGACTCCATCCACGCCTGTACCACCTCGGAAGGAGATCTCTGTCCGCAGGCAATATTCTCGGCGTAGGACTTCTCCGAAACCGTAAAGCACTGCTCCCCGTTGGGCCGGGTATGGGAGAGGCCGCCGGTTATGGCCAGCATGGCTACCGACTCCGCAGATCGCTGCATGGCAGCCTCACAGAGCTCCGCGTCCATGGTGAGCGCCTTCAGGCCGGCTTTCTTCCGTTCCTGATTCACCAGATCCAGTACATCATAGGCATAGCTGTACATGGCCCTGGCGGTTACACTTAACTTCTTATTCTCCGCAGCCTCGGCCACGGTTCCCTCTGTCCCCGCAGGAAGCATCGGACAGATCCCGGATGATACTGCCAGCAGTCCCGCCAGAAGGACCGCCTGCCATTTTCTTACCTTTCTTTTCTTCATAGGCCGGTACCTCATACTTTCCCATAAAACTGATGCCGGATGACCCCCTCATCTTTCCGCATCGTGATCAGTATCGCCCTCACTTTTCACCCGACTATTAGTTCTCACCGAACCACTTCTTGAAGAAGAGTGCCGAATCCTTCAGATCGGAATCGGTCCATCCGCTATGCTTTGAGCACCCGCTCTTTATCATTGCGGAGGTCTCGGCTTTGTTGGAAAGACTCCACTCCACAAAGGAGAGGTTATTGTCATTTACAAACTTCTTCCATTCATTTGCGGCGGTGTAATTGATTTCCCCGTCCCCGCTTGCTCTTGTTACGCTGCACTCGCTGATGAAAACGGGTGCACCCATTTTTCTCGCATTGGTGATTGCGTTCCGAAGATCACTTCCATGCTCCGATGCATAGAAATGCGCCACATACATGACATTCTTCTTCTGATTTACCGGATTCTTCGCTGCCTCGTCCGGCTTCTGTGACCAGGTGGGCGTACCCACCAGGATCACGGCATCGTCATCATTCTGACGGATGATGGGAATGATCGTGTCTGCGTAGGACTTGACATCGGCCCATGACGTGCCTCCGTTCGGCTCATTACAGATCTCATAGAGAATGTTGTTATAACCGGCATACTTTTTCGAATACTTTGCAAAGAACTGTTTTGCTTCCGAGATATGTGTATTCGGATTGTTGTCATTCAGGATGTGCCAGTCAATGATCACGTAAAGTCCCAGCTGTGTTGCATAGCTGACACCGTTCTCAATGATCCCGTCCAGTCTGGACCTGTCCACGTCATTTCTGCAGTATCCGCCGTATTCCTCGGTATAAACCGCAAGACGGATGGTATTGACGCCCCAACTCTTCAGGGTTTTGAAAGCTTCCAGATTGATATTGTCGCGTCCCTCATCCCAGATGATTCCGAAGGTGCTGACGCCCTTCAGCTGAACCTTTGCACCCGTGGAGGAGCATAGATCGGTTCCCTTTACCTGCAGGGCTCCCCAGGCCTTTACCGGATTATCCGGAGCCGTGGTGGACCGGGTCTTGGTCCAGACACCGTTCTTATCCACATAATACTTTCCGATCCACTGATCGGTCAGCATGTAACCGTCGGCACCGAAGTAGTAATACTTCCGGTTGTACTGGATCCATTCGTTCTTCGGATACCAGGTTCCTGCCTGGAACCACCATCCCTTTTTATTCTGCTTCCACTCGCCGTCCCATTTCTTCTCCCAGTAGCCCTTTTTGTTTACATAACTCCCTCGAATCCACTCATCCTTCGCATAGCCGCTACCGTCCGAGAACTTGTAGTACCAGCCCTTGGAATCTTTCTTCCAGGCACCCGCCACACTCTTCGTAGCCGCCTCGCTGACGTCCCTGACCTGATATACCGTAAATACGATCATCAGAACCATAACCCAGGCCATGATCCTCTTCTTCTGCTTCATACGCCCTCCTTCTTCCACGGACACCCTGCCGCCCTGAAGCGTTCCCCGGCATCCGTCCTTTCCGTATCCGTAACCCTTAAACCGGAACATTCCTCTGCTGCGATCCGTAAAACCCCTTATCTTTTCTGCGCCTTATCCGGAATTTTTTCTCTCAGACCGTCCTCTCGGCCACACCCATGGCACCGATTACTTCCACGTCATTCTCCTGACAGAACTGCAGAAGTTCTGCCGCCTTCTGACGATTTCCGCCCTTCAGTTTTTCCACCAGGATGCAGGCTTTGGTCTCGATCAGGTCAGTAAGTGCGTTGCTGTCCCGCACCACATTCTCGGTGGGGATCAGATCCACCTCCTGCTTTCTCAGTTCCTTCTGAAGCTTTGCGACAGCCTTCTGTACCGTCCCGGTTCCGTCCGAGGATATGACCGCCAGACGGTCGATCTTATGATTGTCACAGTAAGCACCGATCCGGACAGCCGCATATGCGATGCTCTCCTCATTTGTATCAAAGAGCCAGTCCTTCAGTTCCTTCTTCGTAAACCATTCCCGTACCGGATGCGCTGTCTTGCCGTTCTTCTTTGTTTTACCGTTTTCAAACAGGACGCCCATGTTCCGAAGTCCCAGATTCTCACTGTAATCGGAGACGGTCATATGCTTCATGGAAAGATAGAGAAGCAGGAAGCAGAGGCCGATTCCCACAAATGCGCCTCCCACTATTCCGATTGCCGCATATCGCTTCGAGAAGCCCGGTTCCTTCGTCTTCTGCTTCGTATCGGAAAGGTAGCCGGTCAGATATCGGAAATAGGACTGCTGAGCCGAAGAGAACCCTGTATAGGCATTCATGTAGGCTCTCCGGTAGGTAACCATATTGGAGTAGGAATTCTTCTGGGTATTGTCCGTACTGGAATCGTAGATGGAGACCGACCCTTCCTTCATGGCATCGATCTTAAGCCGCGGTTCCTTCGCCATCAGCTCCTTCATATAGGCTTCCACAATCTCCCGGACGTCCGGGGCAAGATCCGGATATTTCTCATACTGTACCACACCCAGCGTAAACTGGCCGCTGCCGGAATTGTTGCACCAGACAAGTTCCTTCATGTATGCATGCTCATCATACTCCAGACGCTTTCCCACCAGATCCCCGATGAAAAGCCCGTCATTGACATAGGCACGAAGCAACTGAATGTAGGTATTCTCCACGGTTCCGTAGGAGATTTCTCCCTGGGGAAGTTCCAGCAGGATCCTGTATTCCACAATGGTCTGCTCCTCCGACTTGGAATTCAGTTTGAGCAGCGGCGAATTCTCAAGATACGTCTCCAGTTCCAGCGCGTATCTGTACTGCAGCGCCGCATTTTCCACATCGGACCGTTCCGCCTCCGTAAGGGTACTTCCGTTATTCTCCTTATCTGCATTCTGCTTATCTTTTGAATCCTTATAGTATTTATAGCCTGCCAGCAGTGCACCGAAGCATACTGCCATCAGCAGGATCAGCCACGCCTTTCTCAGTATATAGTAAAACAGACTTTTTATACTGATCCGTCTTCCGTTCATTTCCTGACTCCTCTCAACATCATATAGAACTGTTTTTCCTTCGGCCGTTCACGGATCACCTCCGTGATCAGCAGCAGTGCGATCATAACCGCCGAAAACCGGTTTCCTCCGAACACATGATCCGTCATACCGCGGAAACAGAAGGTTATGATACAGCAAAGGTAGATTCCCTTCTTATACTGCACCGCCCGTACCGTTGCCCGAATGATCAGGGCGATCAGAACGGCAAAGCCGATGATTCCCAGATAGGCATGTACGAACAGGAAGGAATTATGCAGATTCCCGCTGTATTTCTGGATCCACACCTGCGTGTCCAGATCCACACCCAGCAGGAAGAATTTTAAGGATCCCATCAGCGATTCGATATATTCGATCCATCCGCCGATCCGGCCGCCTCCGTCCATTCCCTTGTCCAGGAAGCGCTGTACCACATAGAAACTCCAGCCGCTGTTCAGCACCGCCTGCACCAGGACGAACAACGCGGGGATCAGCACCGCCGCCAGAAGGATGCCCAGCTGGACACGCTCTCTTCTGGTCCGCTCATCTCCCAGATACAGCCGGAGGATCACACCTCCCAGCAGGATGGTTCCGGACAAAAGCCCACCCCGTCCTCCGGACAGGAAGCAGAGCATCCAGATCACCACTGCAGGGATCAGCGGTATCTTCTTTCCTCTGGCATCCAGGAGTCCGTAGTAAAGAACCGCAGGTGCCAGCAGGTGGACCGATACATAATTGTTGGATATCCCCTCATAGATCGCTGCGGAGCTCCCGTGGAGAACCGTTTTCAGCAGGACCACAGCGCCCTCAACATAGACCGCCACCAGGTATGCCCGTTCATCCACGTGCTCGTCCAGCATCAGGGCTGCCACAAAGAAAGACAGCACCAGGATCATGGTCCTTACCACCGTCTGGTTCCCGATCAGCACGGTATTCAGTGTAGACAGAACACCGGCTCCAAAGGCGAGGATCAACAGGAAATGCATCCCAACGGAACGCTTCATGAAGAAGTATACCACAGCCCCGTAAGCAATCGCCAGATAATACAGCATACTGGTGGCCGAACCCGGATAAAGCGCCGTAAGCAGGATCGTAAGGAAATAAAACACAACCGCAGACGACGGTCCCAGCCGGTAAAGATCCAGATATCCCGTGGTTTTCGAAGTAGCTTCCACTTTATCTCTCTCCTTCTGCAGCAGGGTCCGGTGTCTCCTGTTCTTTCCTGATCTCAGCGAGAACACGGAACAGTTCTTCTTCGGTCTCCGGTATCACCACACGACCGGGATCCCGGTAGGTATCCCGGATCAGTCCGTAGAACTGATCACTCTCCGCATCGTCCCATCCCTTCCTGTGGAAGAGATGATGCAGGAGCAGAATCCTGGGCTCCTGATCGAACAGAAGCTTCGGATTATAGGTCGCCGTAGAGTGCAGTGCCACCAGTGTTTTCTTATTCATGGAAGACGCCAGACAGATCAGTTCAAAGGGCATGGTCTGATGTTCATATTCCGTGATCTTCGGATTCTCGTTCTTCTCATCTCTCGGATGCCGCTTGATGATCACATTCTCCGGTCCCAGTTCCTCCGCCATCCGTTCGTAGAGTTCCTCCAGGCGCTTCCAATCCTCGGGAGAAAGGATATCCCCTTTTCTGGCATCCAGGATCACCATGGATTCACGGATCCCCTTCTCCGGGGTCACATCAAAGATCGCGGACAGATGCTCCTGTACGGTTTTATTCTCGCTGAACCGGGGCAGCTGATACACCGGGATCGGACACTGTGCCATCGTCTTCCGGAAGACCTCCGGAGAATACACGTACAGCCGCTTCGCCTTCCGGTCCTTTTTCGTCTTCAGCACCATTTTCTTGGCCATCCGGTCTCCCCGGCTGCTGTTATAAAACTTCTCCAGATGATAACTGGATTCCCCGTCATCAAAGAAATATGCCTTTGTCCTAAGGTCATGCTTTGAGATATAAAGCATGAGCAGGGAAGCCGGGATGATATAATGGGTTGCATACAGGATCCGGTACTCCCTGTCCGGAAGCAGGATCTCCGCCGCCGCCTCATCCACATGCCGGTACCAGTAAAGCATCTTCCGGTACCGCTTCGCCGTATTCCCGGCGGAACGGATCTCATCGATAGCCCTCACCTTGTCCAGAATATGAACCCGGTCAAAGATCTGTCTCGCACGGATCCGCTCTGCAAGTTCCTCCACACCGGCGAACTGTACATCGATATACAGGTCAGCCCGCTCCTTACGGTTTACAGCCAGACTGATGGCTGACATGATCTGAAATGGTGTCGTAACAAGATACACCGCATCTAATCGTTCCATGTTCTCCTCATTTTCCTACAGTTTATGTATTCATATGCCGCACTCCAGGTACGACATATCCGGTATCACTTTCGTAAGTGAACCGGATATTTGCAGTAAAATCTTCCCTGGTGCGATATCTTTTCTAAAGCTCCAGATACTCCCTGTAGCTTTTCTCCGTATCGATCACCACGTCTGCATCCTGGTTCGGATCCACCTGCTTCTCCACCGGCGGCAGCGTCATGAAATCGCCGTATCGCTTCGTCAGATACTTCTCCGGTTCCGTGGGACCGAAGAACTTTCTCCCCTCGAATTCCAGGAGTTTCGGCTTTCCGAACCACTCTCTCGGATAGGTGATGGCGCTGCAGAGGGTGATATCCAGGCCGTAGTAATCCAGGATTTCCTTCCCTTTCGGCACCTTACGGAGCTTATACTCCATGCGGCGGATCATTTTTCCGCGGCTCTTCCCCCGGAACAGGGTCAGGAAGAACTTCGACATCAGTTTCGCCGCCTTCCCGTGGTTCTCGGGGACATACCCGGCAACCAGTACCTTATAGATATGGGATCTCCATATATTCAGCAGAAGCCCCGGCTTCGTCTTCGGTGCATTGTAGAAGGGATAGATGTCCAGGGAGATACCCTGGTTAAAATCCATATGCTTATATTCGTCCCAGACATAAGCCGTGCTGGAATCACGGAGTTTATAGGCGATGGAGATATAATTCGGATCCGTCTTCCGGGACTGCACAAAGAGGTCCGGTCCGAACTCATCCTGATATTTCGTCAGTTCCACCGCATCCCGGATGGGCATCAGCACATCAATGTCATGATCCCAGGGGATAAAGCCCTTATGGCGGACGGCGCCGATGCAGGTGCCATAGGCCAGATAATAACGGAGGTGATGCCGGCGGCATACCTCATCCAGTCTGATCAGAAGGTTCATCAGAACCTCACTCACTTCTTTCTTCATGTTCTTCCTCTTTAGTTTATTCTTCTGCCTCTGTTCCGTAAAACTCTTCCATGGTTGCGGAGGTTTCGGAGCTGATGCCCTCTCTCTTCAGGACGATCCGTACCGTATCCAGAAGGATCTTCACATCCCCCGCAAATGTGATATCATCCACATATTTCACATCCCAGTCAAACTTTTCCTCCCAGCTGATGGCATTGCGGCCATGCACCTGCGCCAAACCGGTAAAGCCCGGGCGGACCTCATGGCGTCTGGCCTGATGCTCGTTATATCTGGGCAGATACCGTACCAACAGAGGGCGCGGACCTACGATGGACATATCCCCCTTCAGGATATTCCAGAGTTCCGGCAGTTCATCCAGGCTGGTGGAACGGAGCATCCTGCCGAAGGAAGTAAGCCGTTCTTCATCGGGGAGGAGATTCCCTTCCGCATCCTTCGCGTCCGTCATGGTACGAAACTTATACAGCAGGAAGACTTTTCCGTCCTTCCCCGGGCGTTCCTGACGGAAGAAGATGGGGGATCCCAGTTTTGTCCGTATCAGGACAGCCAGCACCAGAAGCACCGGTGAAAGAAGAATCAGTGCAAAAAGCGCCAGGCAGAAATCCATGGGACGTTTTATGACCGCCTCATAGAAACCCTTCGGACGGTGTACCTTCACGTCCGTATGGATCGTGGTTTTCTTAAGTATATAGGCTCCTGCCGCAACCGCCGCAGCGATTCCCAGCAGCAGGACTCCCGTTTTCTTTTTTTTCATTGTTCTTTCCTCGAACCGGATCTTTAGGACTTGTAACGGAAGGCGTGATACCTTCTCTCACCGGTCCCGCACCCGGGATTGGTTTTTCAGCGCTCCTACTCAAAACAGCGGTGGATCAGCTCGATGATCACATCCTGCTCCTCGGGTGTCATCTTGTTGTCACTGGGCAGACAAAGTCCCCGTTCAAATACATCCGCGCCCACATCCGTGACCTTTCCTTCGTCGATATAAGCATTACTTCTGGCGCGGCCGCTTCCCTCCGCAGTGATATACGGATGGGTCTGGTAAATGGGCTGCATATGCATCGGTTTCCAGATGGGACGTCCCTCTGCATTGAACTCCGCCAGTTTCTCAAGGATTTCCGTAGGACAGGTTTTTCCCGGCTCGCTCTGGAAAAGTACGGTACGCTCGCCCCGTACCTGACGGCACATGGCCTCGGGACGGATCGTACAGCAGGACAGCCAGAAGTTCGGCTCCGTATATTCCAGATACGGATTCATATCCACCGGCAGATCGCTGAGTCCATTCTTATAACGTTCATAAACCGCCTTCTTCTGGGCGATATGCTCCTCCAGATAGGGCAGCTGTCCGCGGATCACACCTGCGATCACATTGCTCATCCGGTAATTATAGCCCAGCTCTTCATGCTGGTACCAGGGGGCGTCCTCACGGCTCTGGGTGGACCATTTCCGGACTTTGTTCGCCATCTCCTCATCATCCGTCAGCAGCATGCCGCCGCAGGAACCGGTGATGATCTTATTTCCGTTGGCCGAGAGCACACCGGAGGGTTGTCCGAAGTTTCCGGTCTGGATCCCGCGATAGGTGGCGCCAAAGGACTCCGCCGCATCCTCAACGATCAGTGCGTCGTGCCGTCTGCAGACCTCGCGGATCTCATCCATCTTGGCCGGCGTCCCGTACAGATGGGCCAGCATCACGATCCGGACTTCCGGATACATCTCGAACGCCTTCTCCAGAGCCACCGGATCCATATTCCAGGTTTCATACTCCGAATCGATAAAGATAGCCTCGCCGCCCTCATAGGCAACCGGATTCACGGTGGCATCAAATGTCATGTCGCTGCAGAAGACCTTCTTCCCCGCAAGACATCCCCTGATGGGATCCGGCTGGCCGTACAGCTGCTCCGCAGCCAGCTTCAGTGCCAGATGCAGCGCTGCCGTTCCGGCGGAAAGACCGACACAGTACTTCCGTCCTACCTTCTTCGCCGTAAGGCGTTCCACCTCTTCGATGTTCTCTCCGACGGTGGACATCCAGTTGGTCGCAAAGGCCTGCTGAACGTAGGTCATTTCCGGACCGTGCATGGTGGGGGAAGACAGCCATACCTTCTTCTCGAAAGGACGAAGTTCCCGCTTTGCCTTCGGCTTCGGGGTCTGTCCGAGAACCTCACCGAAGCATTTGATCACATATTCCTGCTCCGTGTCCGTCATGCAGGTGTTCAGCGGAAGTGTCAGTTCATTTTCATACTGCCTGTAGGCATTCGGGAAATCCTTGATTTCAAAGCCCATGGCACGATATGCGGTGTACATGGCCAGCGGCTTATAGTGCACATTGGTTGCCACACCGAACTTAGTCATCCTGGAAATGATGTCATTCCGTTTCTCCTCATCGATGCCCCGGATCCGGAGCATGTACAGATGCTTGCTGGACTCCTTTGCAACCTCCGGTGACTGGATCACCTCGATGGGGAAGTCCGAGAAGGCTTCGTTGTAGCGGTCCACGATCTGCTGTCTTCGCTTCAGGGTATCCTCATATCTGGCCAGCTGGGTAAGACCTGCAGCTGCCATCATGTCCGTCATGTTGCATTTGTAGGCAGGCATCAGGATATCATACTCCCAGCCTCCCAGCTGCGACTTCTCCAGGGCGTCCTTGCTCTGGCCGTGCAGGGTGAGGAGCATCAGCTTCTTATAGACCTCTTCATCGGAACAGCCGGGGATGGTGCGCCATACAAGAGCACCGCCCTCTGCCGTTGTAAGATTCTTTACCGCATGGAAGGAGAAGGCCGTAAAGTCGGCGATCTCGCCGCACATTTTTCCGTCCCTCTTTGCTCCCAGCGAATGGGCCGCATCCGCCACCACGGCGATCCGTCCGATGGCTTCCTGATAGCGTCCGTTGGGCCTGAACAGGCTCTTCTTCTCTTCAATGATCCGGAAGATGGTTTCATAATCACAGACCACACCCGCCAGATCCACGGGGATGATGGCCTTCGTCTTCTCCGTGATCTTCTCGGCCATCTGGTCATAATCCATCTCATAGGAACCGGGTTTCGTATCCACCAGCACGATCTTCGCACCCACATGGTGGATCGGGCTTGCGCTGGCCGTAAATGTATAGACCGAAGTGATCACTTCGTCCCCGGGGCCGATACCCAGGATACGGAGCGCCATTTCCAGACAGGAGGTGGCGGAAGTAAGGCAGGCAGCCTTGGGTGTATGGACATATTCGGCAATCTTTCGTTCGAATTCTTTCGTGCGGGGTCCGGTGGTGATCCAGCCGGAACGCAGGGCTTCGGAGACCTCCGCAATGTCGTTCTCGCGGATATCCGGAGGTGAAAAAGGTATCTTCATGTTCGTCCCTTCCTTGTTTTTATGCATACTTAATCGGATTATACCATAAGAAGGAGAAAAATGCACTATGATAAAATGAACGCTGCCGGATCCCCGGCTTTCCCCAAAAAAAGAAGACAGACCGCAGAATACATCCTTCGGTCTGTCTTTGTTTCCCTGTATTATTCTTCCGTTTTCTGCGGATGGTACGTGGGCACCATGCGCTGTACAAAATCACGGATGTCATAGGGTTCGGTGATCACATACTCACCGAGTTCCTTCAGGTCTTCCATGAACTTCTCCTCATCCATCTCGATGGGCTTACCGATATGGATCAGCTGGTTCTCGGTATCCTGCATGCCCTCTTCCTTCATGAGCATCTCCTCGTAAAGCTTCTCACCCGGACGAAGGCCCGTAAAGACGATCTTGATATCCTCATCGGGCTTATGGCCGGACAGAAGGATCAGGTTTCTGGCAAGATCCAGGATCTTCACCGGTTCACCCATATCCAGCACGAAGATCTCTCCGCCCTTGGCGTAGGCCCCGGCCTGAAGCACCAGGGATACCGCTTCCGGAATGGTCATGAAATACCGGATGATATCCGGGTGGGTCACGGTGACCGGACCACCCTCCGCGATCTGCTTCTTGAAGAGCGGGATCACGCTTCCGTTGGAGCCGAGTACATTTCCGAACCGGACCGCCACGAAGGAGGTCTCGGAATGCTTATCGTAGGTCTGGACGATCATCTCACAGAGACGCTTGGAGGCTCCCATGATGTTCGTTGGATTCACTGCCTTGTCCGTGGAGATCATGACAAACCGCTTTACCTTCCAGCGATCTGCTGCCTGAACGATCTTCCAGGTTCCCAGCACATTGTTCTTGATGGCTTCGTTCGGGCTGTCCTCCATCAGCGGCACATGCTTATGGGCTGCCGCATGATAGACGATGTCCGGACGGTAGATCTCGAAGATCTGGTCCATACGCTTGGTGTTCCGGACGGATGCGATCAGCACCACCAGATCCAGCTCCGGATAGGTCTTCTTCAGTTCGTTCTGCACATCATAGGTAGTATTCTCGTAGATATCCACGATCACCAGACGTTTCGGATTATGCCCTGCGATCTGACGGCAGAGCTCGCTTCCGATGGATCCGCCGCCGCCCGTGACAAGCACGGTCTTGCCGGATACATACCCCATGATGGAATCGATATTTACCTGGATGGGTTCCCTTCCCAGAAGGTCGTTCACATCCACCTCACGGAGATCCGTCACGCTGACCTCACCGGTCACCAGCTGATAGATACCGGGCATCTTCTTCAGTTCACATCCGGTCTCCTTGCAGATCTCCAGGATATCATGGATCTGGCTGGCCTTGGCGGAAGGCATGGCAAGAATGATCTCGTCCACCCGCAGCTTCTCGGCCATCCGGGGGATATCCTCTCTCTTGCCCACGACCTTTACGCCGTGGATATAATTGCCTACCTTGCCGGCGTCATCATCGATCACGCCCACTACCTTCATGTCCAGATATTTGCTGTTCTTGATCTCGCGGATCAGGTCATTTCCGCCGCTTCCGGCACCGATCACCATCACCCGGCTCTTCGGTGTGCGGGTCTTGGTCTCCACCACCTGACGTCTCACGGAGAAGAACGTCCGGTAGAAGAACCGGCTGATGATAACAAGGATCAGCAGGAATACAAAGTAAAGGATATAATAGCTTCGCGGAAGCGGTACCGTCACCTCCGAATTCAGGGCCATGATCAGACCCATGTTAAGGAGGCTGGCCAGTCCGCAGGCAAGGGTGATATTCTTGAACTCCGTCGCACCGGCATAACTCCAGAGGCTGGAATAAAGCCGGAACAACGTGAAGGAAACGACCGCAGTCACCACTCCGACCCACAGACTCTTCGTCATCACCGAGAAATATTCATCGGGAATCTTTGAGAACTGCAGATCGAAACGCATCAGCAGCGCCAGAAAACTGGCCGCCACCACTGCCGCCGTATCGTACAGGATCAGTATGATCTTTGTAATGATCTTTCTTTTACTCATTTTCCGAATCATGCCTCCGAACGCGCACTCGCGACATTCTACCACTTTGGCGGAGAAAATACAAGTTTTTTTACCTTCGCAGGATCGCCTTCCGGATCAGATTGTGGTCAGACAGCCATTGCAGGCCGGAGTTGTCCAGCATGAGCTGCCGGTAACTGTCCTGCTTCATGAACAACGAAAGCAGGAACATGATCAGCCATACCACCAGAAGACCGATCAGGACGCCCACCACGGCACCCACCGCCTTGTCCACGGCACCGACGATCGGAAGCGCCTTCATGACTCTTCCCACCAGGACCGTGACTATGATGAGCAGCAGCCGGATCACGATAAATGTAAGTATTCCGGCCAGAACCCGTACAAAGATGGTTGCTGCGGTTCTTGAAATATACTGATACACGGTTTTAACACCCAGATCCCGGTACCCCTGTTCATTGTTGCCGTCCAGCAGCATCTGCGTCAGGAATTCCGGAAGCTCGATGCCCCGGATCAGCTCCACCTGATCCCCCTTATCGGGATTCTTGTTAAGGTCGATCTTCACATCGGAATCCGTGATCGTAATTCCTCTCTCCTGTGCCTCGTTACGGACCTGCTCCTTCGCCTCATCGGCAACCATGCTGTAGACCTTCTCTTCAATCTTCTCATCCAGCGAGGTTCCCTTTACGATCCAGTTCGTAACCACCGGTGTCAGGGCAAAGGACAGCACCAGTGCGATCACCGTGGCACAAAGCCCCAGCACCGTACGGACCAGTCCCCGCAGGTATCCGATCAGCCCGAAGGCCGCCATGACACATATGGTTGTAATAAGCAGCCAGTTCAATCAGTTATCCTCCCTCTTCAGACCGATCTTCTCCGTCTTCCCTTCAAATGTAACAACGTACTCGTTGCCGGATGAGGTGGGGATCATGTTCCGCACCATATCGTCGAAAGAATAGCGGAATTTCACTCTTCCCTTTCTTGTGATGATCATGCACTGATTTCCGCCGGTCAGGATGATCTCATCCTTTCCTGCGTGAATATTGTCATAGACCATGTTAAAGGAATAATGGAAAAGTTCATTTCCCGACAGGTCATAGACCCGCATCACGTAATCCGTATTCTCCGATGCATCCTTCGGATGTTCGATGGTTCCGAGGTACGTGGAGGAATAGAAAATGCTGCGGATGTCACTCTGGTACTTGATTCTGGTCAGCTCGGAGGGTTTCTCCTTCATGCTGAACAGGATGATCTCCGTATCGGAGAAAGCCGCCACGGTGTTATTCGTCAGGAATTCCACCTTGGCCACCAGTTCATCCTCCAGGCTGAAGCCGCCGACCATACGGTCCGCATTTGCATTCTGTCCCACGGAGCCGAAGTTGTAGGCTGCCAGATTGTTCCGGTTCTGGATCCCCTCCATGAAGAAATAACTGGTGAAAAGCTTCTGTCCATCCTCGGAAATGGCGATATCCAGCGGATATCCGCTCTTATCGATGGAGGTCTGCATCTCGTAGACCGCATTTCCGTTCTTGTCATACATATTCACGTAGTTGGTGGAATCGCTCTCCAGCACCACGGTGAAGGCTCCCTGGGAAGCCACATCGATATCCAGGATCTTGTAGGGCATTACCAGATCACTGACCGCCCCCTCCGTGTTGAACACACGCACGTTGTTGCCGCCCTTATCCGCAACCACCGCATAATTGCCGTTGGTACTGGAAATGGGCACCTTCATGTCCGCACCTGCCGTCCATACCACATCTCCGTTCTCGTTGATGTAGGATACGCCCTCCGGTGTCAGTTTCAGAAGGTTACCGCCGAACTCCGTATATTCCGCATTGGATTCATATGTGGTGTCGGCACTGTGCAGGACCTTGTAGCCCTGGAACTCGCCGATACCGTGATATACATACCATACAACTCCGATCGCCACCAGAAGAATGACAAGCAACACAAAGAGGCGTGCCCTTCCGGCACGCTTCGTCTCGCGTCTTTGTTCATTTGCTTTCCGGAGTTCCGGGTCCCCGCCCACCTCGATCACATTTCCGTGTTTCTTTCGGAAAGAAACACGTCCCTGCCTCGGTCGTCCGGTGTTCCCGTCATCCTCCGTCAGGTCGGTATCCTCTTCCATGGGGGCCGGATCTGCCGGAGTTTCCTCCTTCAGATCCGTATCCTCCAGGTCCAGGAGTTCATCCCCTGTCTCATTCGTCCGCTCCGGTCGTCCCGGTCGTCTTCTTCTTGCCATATCTGCACCTAAGCATTTCCTTTATTTGGATTCTTATAGTACGCGATCGCCTCGGAAACGTTGCTTGCCTGTCCGGCATTTATGATATTGATCAGGTCCTCCAGCCGGTCGACCCGCATCATATCCTCGCCGAGATGGGAGGCATAATCCCTCGAGATCTCCAGGCTTTTCTCCTGCAGTGCCTTCTCGGTCTGTTCCAGCTCCGCCTCTGCCGCAGCCTTCTGCCGCTTCATCTCTTCCAGTTTCGGAAGCCGTCCCGCCTCGATCTCACTCTTCAGATTCTCCGCCGTTTCCTCGTCAAATGTCTTCAGCGCATCATTTTTCTGATCGCGGATCCTTTCCTCTTCGTCGCTGATCTCCTCCAGCTTCTGGTTCAGTTCATCCACATCATACTGGCTTTCGTCCGTATCCTTCTCCACCGACCGCTTGATCTCGCGGATCCGCTGATCGTTCTTGGCCACCGCATTTCTGTAGCGGCGTCCCAGCCGGAGGGTATCGATGTGGCGTGCCTTCACCTTCACATAGATCAGGAAAATGATCACCATAAAGAGAATGATCAGCAGTGCCGGAACCAGGATACAGACGGTTGTCCTTGTTCCCTCGGAAGCATCCTTCAGCAGGAAGTTCCGGATCAGCAGCGTGATCACCGTCGGGATCCCTGCGAAAAGGATCGCATAGCATACGATCATCATCAGGATCTGCAGCGGATTCCCCGGCATGAACATGATATAGAAGAGCTTGCTTCTGGCGAATCCCGGAACCTTCTCCTTACGGAACAGCTTCTTCAGTTCCTTCTCCGCTTCCTTGGAATCCTCTACGTGATCCCTCGTCTCTTCCTTGATCCGGGAGGCCTTGGCGGCATCCACCTTCTTGTCCTTCTCTGAAGCAGCCTTCTTCTTCTTGCTGCGGATGGCACTGATCTGCTTATCGTACTCATCCTCCAGCTCGCCGCGACGCTTCTTCACTGTGGAATTCACTTCATCGCGAATGGATTTCTCCTCCGTGGCGATATCCTTCTCCTGCCGCTTCAGGATTCCCTTCAGCTCACCTGCCCTGTCTGTCAGACGGTCCTTCTCAGAGAGCGCATCCCGCACCTGAACCAGAAAATCACTACCCTCATAAAATACATTCTCTGCCACGATCTCCTCCTACTCTCCGCCGGAGCGGATCAACCCCTGTAACATTCCGATCGTTCTTCCGGGCACATATCTCTTCGCCCGCGGCAAAGCGGAACCCATCCGTTCCGCTCCGCCTGAGGATCCGGCCTGCAGGCCGGTCAGTTCTGTTCTGCCTGAAGTGAACGGTTCACCGCACTGATCAGCGCATAAGCCGAAGCCACGATGATATCGTCCTGGATCCCGGCTCCCCAGTAAACCTTGCCGGATTCCTTCCTCTGGATCCCCACATATGCGCAGGCCTGGGAGTTGGAGCCCCGTGTGATGGCATGCTCTTCGTAGGTGATCAGCGTGTAATCGATATGAAAATGCCGCTTCAGCGCGTTACTGATGGCGTCGAGACGTCCATTTCCCTGTCCGTGATATACCTTATGCACGCCGTCCCGCTCCATGGTCAGCTCGCAGCGGATGCCGTCCACCTGTTGGAAGTGACACTCGATATAGTTGATGGGCGTACTGATATTTACATAGTCCTGCTTAAAGAGTTCAACCACCTCATCCGGCTGAAGCTCCTTATGCTGACGGTCGGAGTAATCCTTGATGGTGTATCCCACATCCTCCTTCATGGCCTTCGGAAGAAGGAAACCGTACTTGGTCTCAAGCAGGAAGCCGATGCCGCCCTTGCCGGACTGGCTGTTGATACGGATCACGTCTCCGTCGTAGGTTCTTCCGATATCCTCCGGATTCAGCGGAAGGTACGGAACCGTCCACATCTGGTTCGGATCTGCCTCGCGGTACTTCATGCCCTTTGCGATGGCATCCTGATGGGAACCGGAAAATGCCGCGAAGACAAGCTTGCCGCAGTAGGGCTCTCTCGGGTAGATCTCCATGCCGGTCAGACGCTCGTAGGTCGCCTGGATCCTGGGCATATCCGAGAAGTCAAGTTCGGGATCCACGCCATGGGTGTACATGTTCATGGCAAGGGTGATCACATCCACATTTCCGGTACGCTCGCCGTTCCCGAAGAGGGTTCCCTCGATCCGGTCCGCACCGGCCAGAAGTCCGAGCTCCGCATCCGCAACGCCACAACCCCGGTCATTGTGGGGATGAAGCGAAAGCACAACATTTTCACGATATTTCATATTCTTGTTCAGGTATTCGATCTGGCTCGCATATACATGCGGCATGGACATCTCCACCGTAGCCGGGAGGTTGATGATGGCCTTCCGGTCCGGGGTCGGCTGCCATACATCCAGCACGGCATTGCAGACTTCCAATGCATACTCCGGCTCGGTTCCGGTAAAGCTCTCCGGCGAATACTCGAAGCGGTAGGGTGCACCGTCCTCATCCGCAAGACGCTTCAGAAGCTCCGCACCGTCCGTTGCGATCTTCTTGATCTCTTCCTTCGACATTTTGAACACCTGCTCCCGCTGGGCCACAGAGGTCGAATTGTAAACATGGACGATGACATTCTTCGGGTTCGCACCGCGGACTGCTTCAAATGTCTTCCGGATGATATGCTCACGCGCCTGGGTAAGCACCTGGATCGTCACGTCATCGGGGATCAGGTTCTCTTCGATCAGACGGCGGCAGAAGACATACTCTGTCTCGCTGGCTGCCGGGAAACCGATTTCGATCTCCTTGAAGCCCACACGGATCAGCTCTTTGTAGAACTCGATCTTCTCATCCAGACTCATGGGAACCACCAGTGCCTGGTTTCCGTCCCTGAGATCTACGGAGCACCAGATCGGTGCCTTGTCGATATACTCTTTCTTAACCCAGTCGGTGGACTCCACCGGCGGCATGAAATAGCCTCTTCTGTAATGTTCGTAATTCTTCATAATGTCAATCCTCCAATCTCTTATTGTACTATGAAACCTTTTCTTTTTCAACAAATTCATGCCGGCCAATACCGTCAGGTAATCGTTGGCTCGGACCGGCTCGCGCCTGCATTGCGCCTTGTGTCCGTCGAACACCATCAAACCGCTCGTTACCGGTTATCCGGCCTTCCAATCCACACCTTCATCACACATTAATCTGATGAAGCACATAAGAAAACGCCTCCACGGGTTCCCCCGTAGAGGCGTTGTAACACGCTGTACCACTCTACTTCACCTTACGTACTGTAAGGCCTCATCGCAGATACGGATTCCAATACGAAATCTTATATCCTCCCGATATAACGGTCGGGACCCGTCCGCAACTACTCGGCATCTGCCTTTCGCCCCGGCTGCTCGAAGGTCAGTTCAGATGTTCCTCCCCTGCTGCCTCACACCAACCGGCAGCTCTCTGCAAGGTTCCGAACTCCTACTACTCCTTGTCATCGCTTTTACATATTCTGTTTGATGAGACAAACTTTACCACGGGCGTCCGCGGATGTCAAGCATTTTCAATCCTGCTATACCACCGGTTTATGGATCCCGGGACTCCAGGGCCGGAAAGATTCCGGACCCGGTGTCAGATCTTCATGGTAAGACAGTTCAGTCCCAGAGAATTCACATACTTGATGTCCTTCGTCATCTTGAAGACCATACGGATACCAATATGCTTCGTGGGATCATCCATGTCGGGGCGCATCATTTCATAATACTTTACCGGGTCAAAGCCCTTGCAGTTATCACGGATCCGGACGATCAGTTCATCGTTCCTGTAAACGATACGGATATCGATCTGATTATCCTTACCCTCCACAAATCCGTGGGTAACGATATTGTTGGCCATCTCTTCAATACAGAGCGCCGTATACATGGCTTTCCGTTTCGATACACCCTTCTCAGCGCAGAATTCCGACGCCTCTATCGCAGCCTCCTGGATATCCTCCACTTTCCTGATATCCATCTCCACGGCCTCACCGGGCGCCGCTCCGAAGCCTCTCGGAAGACAGACAAAGCTCTTATGACTGCCGTACCGGGCCCCGCTCTTTTTCCATACATAGACGGAAATGTAGATCAGGGACAGGACCTCACCCAGAGGATAGTAGAACCATACACCGGAGGTTCCGAACAATGCACCGAAGGAAACCACGACGCATGCAGGAAAGACCAGGTTCTGCATAAGGGAGATCGATTCCGAGAAACGGACTTTGTTGATGGCCTGATAGTATTTTTTAAATGCTGCATTGATCGAGCTGATGATCAGACAGGTTGCAAAGATCCGGAGTCCGAAGATCGCCGGCCCCCGCTCGGGCGTATCCGCCGGAGCAAACAGACTCACTACCGGTTCCGCAAGCACAAGGAATACGATTGCCGCAAAAAGGTTGATACCGATGGAGAAGATCGTCTGATTCTTAACGATCTCGCTGAGAGACTTCTCATCTTCTTCATTGTAGGAGATACTTGCCAGCATCAGGGTCACCTCAGAGATACCGTTTCCGATACAGTAACCGATATTGGCGATGGTCGATACTACCGCATAGGCTGCAACCGCCACTTCCTGACCCACACGGACCATGGTATGATTGACCAGATATACCAGAAGCACAAGGCTTACCTGATTCACCATGGTGGGGACACCGCCTTTTGCGATCTCCTTGAAAAGTCCGTTGCCGAGATTCTTTGCCCGGAACTTGTAGATGCATTCCTTCCGGAAGAAATATACGATACCGATGGCTACTGCCACTACATAACTGAGGGTGGACGCAAGTCCCATACCCAGAGTGCCCTTCTTCAGCCAGAATACGTTGATCAGGTCAAATGCGATATCCGAAACCGTCATACTGAGCACGGCAACCACCAGCTTGGTGCGCTGACCCGCCATTTGCAGGAAAGGTACCAGGATCTGGGCTGCGATGAAGAACGGAGCACCGAGAACGAATCCGATCAGATAGTCCTTCGTCAGTTCGAACACCGCCGTTCCCTTCTTCGCTCCCAGAACCACACAGAGCGGATCAATGAAAACGATCACCAGCAGAACGCCCAGAAGTGAGACTCCGGTTGCTATGATCACGGACAGGGAATAGCAGCGGTTGATCGTTTCTTCGTCACCCTTGCCCATGGCACGGCTGCAGACAACCTGAATACCACTGGAAAGCAGGCTTCCGAAGGACGCAAAGACAAGCAGCACCGGATTCGCAAATCCGTAGGCTGCCATGGCATCCGTTCCGAGGAACCGGCTGATCATAATACTGTCTATGACAAGACAGAGCATAACCGCCATGGCGGAAACGATCTGCGATATCACCATCGATTTGAATAGCTTCTGAATCATTGGGGTTTACTCCTTCAGTTGAAAGCTCTCAGTATTAGATTTTATCACGAGAAGGCGAAAGAAACAAGTAATTCTTGTTCCCTCCCTCTTTTTGCGTTATGATGATGCATGAAACAAAGATTCATAAAAAAGGAGTTTATCCATGCCGCAGATCACAAATGACTGGGCTCCGGTACTGAAGGCCGAATATGCAAAGCCCTACTATCGGAAGCTGTACGAATTCATCCATCAGGAATATGCCACCCGGACGATCTATCCGCCCGCCGGCGATATCTTCAACGCCTTCCACCTGACGCCTCTTTCCGAAGTAAAGGTGGTGATCATCGGACAGGATCCCTATCACGAGCCGGGGCAGGCCCACGGGCTCTGTTTCTCCGTGCAGCAGGGTGTGGATATTCCGCCGTCGCTGCAGAATATCTATAAGGAGCTCCATGATGATATTGGATTTGAGATTCCGGACCACGGCTGTCTCACCCACTGGGCAGAGCAGGGAGTGTTACTGCTGAATGCGGTGCTTACGGTCCGCGCACATGCGGCCGCATCCCACCAGAACAAGGGTTGGGAGGAATTCACGGATGCGGTGATCCGGGCGGTAAATGAGGTGGACCGGCCCATCGTCTTCCTTCTCTGGGGCGGATTTGCCAGAAGCAAACGCTCCATGCTTACCAATCCGAAACATCTGGTACTGGAAGCACCCCATCCCAGTCCCCTTTCCGCATACCGGGGCTTCTTCGGATGTAAGCATTTTTCGAAAGCGAATCATTTCCTTGAAGAACACGGGGTTGCACCCGTCGACTGGACCATCCGGTAAGAAGGGCCGGGTCAAAGAAAAGAGGAAAAAGGAGGCACCGCAGCCTGGGCCACGGTGCCTCCTTTTGTTATGTGCATTGATGTCCGGTCGGCCACAGCAGCCTGCCGGTTCTACATAGCCTTTACTTCCTCAAACTCCGCTTCGATCTCTTCCGATGGTTTCTTCGTTACGAGACTGAATACCACGATAAAGATCGCGGATACGGCAAATGCCGGAGCCAGCTCGTAGAGATCCCATCCGCCTCCCATGGGACGAACCAGGTACTTCCAGATAAATACCATGGCTCCGCCGGAGATCATACCGGCGATGGCACCCACCGCATTGGTTCTCTTCCAGAACAGGGAGAACAGCATGATCGGTCCGAAAACGGCACCGAAGCCTGCCCACGCGAAGGAAACGATACTGAATACGGAGCTGTCCGGATTCCATGCGATGATCACACCGAGAACTGCAACCACGATCAGTGTAAGACGCGCGGTCAGCATGGCTGCCTTGTCGCTCATCTTGATCTTGAAGGTATCACGGAAGATATTCTCGGATACCGCACTGGAAGCGGCAATCAGCTGGGAGTCTGCCGTGGACATGGTAGATGCCAGGATACCCGCGATGATCAGACCGCCGATCAGAGCGTAGCCGAAGCCGTTCTCTGCGATATGTCTTGCAAGAACCACGATCAGCGTCTCAGCCTTGGAGGAGCTGGTAGGATCCTCGATCAGGGAATCCAGTGCACCGGTCTGGGTCATAGCCCGACCTACAACGCCCAGGAATACTGCTACCGAAAGGGAGATCACAACCCATACGGATGCGACGCGGCGGGACAGCTTCAGCTGCTTTGCATCCTTTGCTGCCATGAAACGGAGCAGGATGTGCGGCATACCGAAGTAGCCGAGTCCCCAGCAGAACATGGTGATCTTGTTGAAGATCCCGTAGCTGTCTGCGGAGCCTGTCACATTGTTAAAGGTCGCATTGATGTCCAGATATCCCGCAAGCTTATTTGCGTTATCAACCACGGCTCCGAAGCCGCCGGCATGATAGATACCATAGCCGAGCACGATCAGCAGCGCGATGGACATAACGATGGACTGAACGAAGTCGGTCCTTGAAGCTGCCAGGAATCCACCGGTGGTTGTATAGGCGATGATGACAATGGCCGAGATCACCATGGCCACCTCATACTTCACATCAAACAGATTCATAAACAGCTTTCCGCAGGCGGAGAAACCGGATGCGGTATACGGTACGAAGAATACGATGATGGCGATGGCTCCCACCAGAAGTGTTACATTACTCTTATCGCGGAAACGCTTCTTGAAATACTCCGGAATGGTGATCGCATTTATCTTCTCAGAGTAATTACGAAGCCGCTTCGCCGTGAAGAGCCAGTTGAGATACGTTCCGACTGCCAGTCCGAAGGCTGTCCAGCCTGCATCTGCGATACCGGAAAAGTACGCAAGTCCCGGGACACCCATCAGCAGGTAGGAGCTCATATCCGATGCCTCTGCACTCATGGCAGTGACAAAGGGTCCGAGTCTTCTTCCGCCCAGATAGAAATCCCCGACATCGTTAGTGTTTCTGGAAGCCATGAAACCGATGATCAGCATACCCACCAGGTAAACACCGATGGCAACCAGAATACCGATTTGTGACGTTGTCATTTTAATACCCCTTTACCAAAATATATGATGCTCCCGCTTACTCCTTAAAGTCATATTTCATGACTGTCACGGAAAGCGGCGGTACATCCAGAACGATGGAATTCTTCATGCGGTCGCAGGGCTCCGCCTCTGCCTTGATGGCCTTCTTGTTGTTCCGGCCGAGACCACCGTACTTCGGATCATCCGAGGACAGGATCTCCTTGTAGCTGGAAATGCAGGGAACACCGATCCGGTAACCCTTCCGCTCCACCGGTACGAAATTGCAGATGAAGAGCAGCTGATCCTTCGCTGTTTTACCTCTCCGGACAAATGCCACGATGCCGGAATCCGCATCGTCCACCTTCATCCACTCGAAGCCCATGACATCATTGTCATTGTAATACAGCGCATCGTACCTGGTGTACATATGGTTCAGGTCCTTTACAAAGTCCTGCATGCCCTTATGCTTCGGGTCGTCCAGCAGATACCAGTCAAGGGAACGTGCCTCGGACCACTCCCGGAGCTGTGCGAATTCCTGTCCCATGAAGAGCAGCTTCTTGCCGGGATGGCCGCACATGAAGCCGTATGCCGTACGGAGGTTTGCGAACTTGTCGAACTCCAGACCCGACATCTTGTTCAGCATGGAGCATTTCAAATGAACCACCTCATCGTGGGAGATCACGAGGATATAGTTCTCGGAATAGGTGTAGGACAGACTGAAGGTCAGCCGGTTATGGTTGAACTTCCGGAAATACGGATCCAGCTTCATGTATTCCAGGAAATCATTCATCCAACCCATGTTCCACTTGAAGAGGAATCCCAGACCCTTCATATCCGCCGGTGCCGTAACTCCCGGCCATGCGGTGGACTCCTCGGCGATCAGATATGCGCCGGGGTTCCGCTCTTCCATCACCTTGTTGATATTCTGCAGCAGGGCGATGGCTTCCAGATTCTCCTTGCCGCCGTCCTTGTTGGCAACCCATTCTCCGTCCCGCTTCCCGTAATCCAGGTACAGCATGGAAGCCACCGCATCCACCCGCAGGCCGTCGATATGATACTTCTCCACCCAGAACAGTGCGTTGGAGGTGAGGAAATTGATGACTTCATTTCTGCCGTAATCAAAGATGTAGGTACCCCAGTCCGGATGCTCGCCCTTGCGGGGATCCGCATTTTCGTAAAGGGGCATGCCGTCGAAACGTCCCAGGCCATGGGCATCCCGCGGGAAATGAGCCGGTACCCAGTCCAGGATCACGCCGATGCCCCGGCGGTGCATCTCATCCACGAAATACATGAAGTCCGTGGGGACTCCGTAGCGGGAAGTCGGTGCAAAATAATTCGTTACCTGATACCCCCAGGAACCGTCGAAGGGATACTCGGCGATACCCATCAGCTCGATGTGGGTGTAACCCATCTCGGTCACGTAGTCTCCCAGCATTTTTGCCAGCTCGCGATATGTAAAGAAACCGAAATCGGAATCCTCCACCTTCTTCTTCCAGGAACCGAGATGGCATTCGTAGATGGACATGGGCTGCTTGATGCGGTCCACGCGGCTCATCTCCTTCCGCTTCTCGATCCATTCCGTATCCTTCCAGTTGTAGGAAAGATCCGCAACGATGTTGGCGTTGTCCGGCCGCACCTGGTCCTGATTGCCGTAGGGATCCGCCTTGTAGAGGATCTCACCGAAACGGGTCAGGATCTGGAACTTGTAGACCGCACCCGGAAGTACGTCCGGAATAAAGAGTTCGTAGATTCCGGAAGCCGGATGGATCTGCATGGGATTCAGCGCACCGTCCCACATGTTGAAATCACCAACTACGGAGACTCTCCGGGCATCCGGTGCCCAGACCGCGAAGTAGGTACCCTTCACACCGTCGATGGTCATGGGGTGGGCACCCATTTTATTGTAAATGTCGTAGTTCTTGCCTTCCGCAAAAAGATACGCGTCATAATCCGTGATCTGACCGTCGAAGCTGTAGCAGTCTGCGGTGTCCACGGATGTTCCGTCATAGTATTCCGTAACAAAATGGTAATTGGATCCCTTGAATTTCTTTTTCGGGAAATAGATGCCATAGAATCCATCTTCACCGACCTTCTCCATCGGCGTCAATGTCTTGCCGGCAGGCGTTTTGATCGAAACGCCCGAGGAATGCGGCTTGTAGCAGGTGATCACCTGACCGTCTCCGAAATCATGATTTCCGAGGAGATGCTTCGGCGCATTGATCTTCCCGTCCATCAACTCGTCATACAGGATCCAGTTGATCCAGTGATGAAGTCTCTCGTCCATATGTAACCCTCCAGAAATAGTAAGTAACGCCCCTCAGTTCTCCTGCTGCCGGAGCGCTCTGTCTGACCGTTCACAGTCCATTTTATTCTATCATTTCACATAGTTTTCTTCAACCATAAGAATGAAAAAAAGCGGTTTCCCCACATGCGCCCGCATGCAGGGAAACCACTCTGTTGTTACGGGTTCTTGCAGATCCCGTTGCCGCCGAAGTAGTAAACCGTTTTTCCTATCTGCAGTTTTCCGGTTGCCATCAGGCCGCTCTTTTGCAGATAATACCACTTACCACTGAAATTCCTCCAGCCGGTCTGCATCACACCGCCTTTGAAATAGTACCAGCCGCCGTCGATCCGCTGCCATTTGTCCACCATCACGCCTTGTTTAAAGTAATACCATTTCCCAAGGATCTTCTTCCAGCCGTCTTGCATCACGCCTTTTAAGAAGTAGTACCATTTGTTACCGATCTTTGTCCAGCCCGTCTGCATCACACCGCTCTTGAAATAATACCAGTCCGAACCGATCTTTTTCCAACCGTTTTGCATCACACCGTTCTTAAAGTAGTACCATTTGCTGCGGATGCTCTGCCAGCCGGTTACCATGATACCATTTTCTCCGAAGTAATACCACTTATTTTCCCCGAGTTCCTGCCAGCCGGTTGCCATGACACCATCTTCTCCGAAGTAATACCGCTTATTTTCCCCGAGTTCCTGCCAGCCGGTTGCCATGACACCATCTTCTCCGAAGTAATACCACTTATTTTCCCCGAGTTCCTGCCAGCCGGTTGCCATGACACCGTTAAATGCGAAATAATACGTCTTATTATCAATCCCGCAGAAGCCGGTGACCATCTGTCCTTCCCGGTAGTAATACTTATAACCGTCATCCTCCACCCAGCCGTCGAAGGATTCCGTTTGAAAAGTATCGATCCTGAAGAGCACCTTCTCGATGACAATACCGGTCGTTGTTTTGTTGATCTCTCTTGCGGATGCAATGTACTCCACATCGTTACATACGATCACAACACTCCTGTCAACGGTGTATGCAGAAAGATCCTTCACCTCCAGGATCACTCCGAAATCATACTCGGATTCCGCCTCAATCTCTGTCAGCAGATTCTTTCCCAGTTTCCGATTCCTTGCTTCATCCGTGTAGAACTGTTTCTGTGTAGTGGCTTCCTGCTGGATATCACCGATCACGGACTCCAGAAATGCCGCATCCAGTGTCACGCCTTCCGTCAGACACTCTGCAGAGATGGCAGGAGCCTCTCCCACATCCGTCTTTACTTCCACCTTCAATTCGATCCTGTCGATCACTGCCGGTTCCCCGGCGGCCTCAGCCCATGCCGGAATATACACGACAACCATAACCGCTGCAAGCAGCATGACAATTATGGATTTTAACTTCTTCGCTCCCTTCACTATTGCACCTCCTTCATGTACAAAACGGGGCCGTCCTGATATGGATCGCCCCGTCAAGTATTGCAACTGGCTGCCATTTTACAGGCCCTGTTAGTTTTGCGTCGCCGGATTTCCCCGGTTTTGCCGATACGATTCAGTTGGAAACCGGTTTTCACCGGCGGAATCAAACATCAATCCCATATACATTTTAACATAAAACAAGTCCTTTTACAAGGAAAAACAGAAAACGCCCGCACTTGCCGTTACGGATGCGGATATGATACAATAGCAGGGTCCCGGAGAGTGTGCGGGACGCGGATGTCGGAGGATATCCGGACACATTTTCGGGAGAAAGGGGAAGCATCCGATGGCGCCGAAGAAACCCGCTGCACGCGGTATGGCACAACTGAAGAAAGAACTGGATGAGGGTACGGTCCGCCAGTTGTATCTGCTGTACGGAACGGAGCGGTATCTGATCCGGCAGTACCGTGATCTTTTGCTTTCCCGTCTGGTGAACGAGGGAGATTCCCTGAACTTCTCCTCCTACCAGGGTGCGTCGGCAGATGTCCAAACGATCCTGGGGGATCTTTCCACCATGCCCTTCCTGTCCGAACACCGGGTGGTTCTGGTAGAGGACAGCGGTTTCTTCCTGAAATCCGCAGACGAACTGACGGATGCGCTGGGCACCCTGCCGGAGACGGGGATCCTGATCTTCGTGGAACCGGACATCGAAAAATCCACCGGTCTTACCAAAGCCGTGGATAAGCGGGGCCGGCTCTTTAAACTGTTTGACAAGGCCGAAGGTGCCTTCTCCTTCGATGTCCCGGATGAGAAAATGCTCCGCTCCTGGATCATAAGCCGGCTGTCGGATACCGGAAAGAAAGTGGAGGCCGGCGTTCCCGAACGGCTTCTTTCCGCCGTCGGAACCGACATGTCCACACTGGATACCGAGCTGGAGAAGCTGATCAGCTATACCCTGGAGAAAGAATCCGTATCCGTAGCGGATGTGGAAGCCATCTCCGTCACCGTGGCGGAAGACAAGGTATTCGACATGGTCGACGCCATTTCCGCAAAAAAAACAGAGCAGGCACTTCTGCTCTATAACGACCTTCTGACCCTTAGGGAACCGGTCATGAAGGTGCTTTATCTGATTGCAAAACAATACCAGATCCTGGTTCAGGTTGCAAAGATGCAGGCGGATAAAACGCCCAGGTCCGAAATGGCGAAAACCGCCGGATTCCTTCCGTTTCTTGTAAATAAATATACGACGCTGGCCGGATCCTACACCTATCCGCAGCTGCTGGCCGCCTGTGACGCATGCCTCGAAGCGGACTATTCCATCAAAACCGGCCGGCTGTCGGACCGGAACGCACTGGAGCGTCTGATCCTGGACCTGATGGATCTGAAATAGGAACTGGACGGGACCCGGTGGGGTCAGAAAGCAGGGGCCGGGACAGAGAGTTTCCATCTCCGCAGGGCAACCGCGCGACATATAAAAAGGGAGGGACAGATACAGTGAATTGTATCTGTCCCTCCCTTTTTCAGGTCTGCCCCCGTAAAACGCGGACTAAGCTACCTTGTTTACAGCCAGTGTCAGTCTGGAAATCTTACGGGCAGCAGTATTCTTGTGGTAGATTCCCTTGGATGCAGCCTTGCTGATCTCGGAGATCGCAACCTTCAGTGCATCCTCTGCTTCTGCCTTGTTGCCCTCTGCGATCGCAGCCTCAACCTTCTTTACGAGGGTCTTGATCTTGGACTTCGCGGACTTGTTCCGAAGCTCCTTCTTCTTTGTTACAAGGATTCTCTTCTTTGCTGATTTGATGTTAGCCAAAGCTCTGTACCTCCATAAAACATGATAAATAGTGTATGCAATGGATTCCATTTAGCCAAGACACGGTCAGCTTCGGAAAGCCGGGCATGTGGAATCAATCATTCAAAATACGTACCGAACCATATTAGCATTCCATGCCGGGTTCGTCAAGCACTTTTTAACGTAAGAAACCATTCTGGTCGAAGCTGTAGGCCTTGCCGTCGATCTTCAGGGTAATGCTCTTTGCATACCAGCCCTTACTGTAGCCATACCACCATTTTCCCTGATACTTGCCCCATTTTGCCACCCGGGTCTCGGTGCAGGTGCCGTCCTTGTTGATCCAGTAGCCCTGGATGAATTCGCCGGCAGCCATATCTCCGGTCTTACGGAAATAATACCATTTGCCGATCTTCTTCCAGCCGGTTACCATGAATCCGTTTGCCGGATCGAAGTAGTACCATTTGTTACCGATCTTCTTCCACTTCGTCTGCATCACACCGTTGGTCCCGAAGTAGTACTTCTTGTTTTTGATGGTCTTCCAGCCGGTGGCCTTCTTACCGTTCGTGTTGTAATAATACCAGGCTCCGCCTTCCTTCTGCCATCCGGTCTTTACAACCGGCTGGGGATCCTGCGGGTCCGGATCGGGATCCGGATCAGGATCCTGTTCCCCACCGCCCTGCGATGATTCGATCAGTTTTCCGTCGGTTCCGAACTGGTAGGTGGTTCCGTCGATCACGGTACTTCCGGTTACCATGATGCCGTTGGTACCGAAATAATACTTGCTTCCGTCGATGGTCTGCCATTCCTTCCGCATGACGCCGTCGGTACCGAAATAGTAGGTCCCGCTGCCGATGGTCCGGAATCCGGTGGACATCACCGCATCGGTTCCGAAGTAATACCGCTTGCCGCTGATCTCCTTCCAGTCGGTCACAGCCGCCCCGTCATTTGCCATGTAATACTTCTTACCGTTTACGGTCTGCCATCCGGTCTGCATTTTTCCGTTCGTATCCAGATAATACTTCTGTCCGCTGTAGGTGATGAGTCCGGTCTGCATGATGCCCTTATCGTTGAAATAATATGTGGCATCGGAAATGTGCTGCCATCCGGTCTGCATCGCGCCGGTGGACGGGAGCAGGTAATACCAGTTATTACCGTCCTGCTGCCAGCCGGTCAGCAGTTCACCGCCCGAAGTGAAAAGATACCAGGAGCCGGAGATCTGCTTCCAGCCGGTCTGCATCACACCGTCCATTCCCAGATAATACTTCTTGCTGCTGTATGTAACCCATCCGGTCTGCATCACGCCTTCCTGATCGAAATAATAATATTTCCCGGAGATCTGCTTCCAGCCGGTGATCATGGTTCCGTTTGCATCATAGTAGTAGGTCTTGCCGTTGATCTCCTGCCATCCGGTCAGGGTCACCACCTGCTCCTTCTTTATCAGCTCGCCGGTATCCGACAGCGTATAGACCCAGCCGTCTGCGGTGACCGTTCCGGTGCGCATGGCTCCGTCATTTCCGAAATAGTAGGTTTTTCCGTCAACCGTCGTAAGGCCCGTAGCCATGGTTCCGTCAGTTTTGAAATAATACTTCTTGCTGTTATAAGTGATCCATCCGGTCTTCTGGACACCGGAGGTCGGATCGAAATAATACCAGTTGTCCCCGATCTTCACGAAGTCCGAAGCACGGCTGCCGTCATTCGTTACGTAATACCGGATGGAGGAAGTTACCTCGACCCAGGCATTTCTCCACATCATATTATTCGACTTATCGAAATAATAATACTTGTTGTCGATCTTTTCCCAGCCGTCAACCGCATACCGCTCATCCGGATTTGTGGAGGGTGAGAAATAATACCATTCTCCGCCGTATTGGATCCATCCGGTCTGCTGTGCACCCGTCACGGGATCAAAATAGTATAACCGTCCGTTATACCGGTAGGTGTAGGTCTTCTTCACTCCGTTGTAATAAAAATACGTCTCTCCGTCGATCGTCACCCATCCGTACAGCGTATCCGCTTTCACGTAAGAAGACTCCTCAGATCCGAATATTCCGGTCATCGGAGTAAACAGCAGTCCGCCGGACATGGCAAGTCCCAGCGTCCCGATCAACACTTTTTTCATTTTTCTGTGCGCCATAGAATAACCGATTCCTTTCTCCCCCTGCCGGATCAAACTCCGTATCGGAAATGTGCCTCTGCGCCGTAACCCCCGGCGCCAATGAAAAGATTCTACCATATCATCCCATTGCTGACAACGTGTTTTCACACTCTTTTCTTTGTTTTTTTGCCTCTTACGTATCTTACGGGAAGTAAACGATCACTGCCCCCTGCCGGTCGGTCCGGAAGACCGTAAAGCCCGCCTGTTCCAGCCGCTCCAGGGTCTCCTCCGCCGGATGCCCGTACCGGTTCTTTCTCCCGCAGGAAATAACGGCCGCCTGTATTTCCGATCCGCTGACTGTCCCGCTGTCATCTGCACAACCGGTTCCGTTGCCTGCCGTACCGCCGGCTCCTCTTTCCGCCTCTATGCCTGCGCCTTCGTCTTCCCGGAGACGCCAGAGGGAAAGCAGCTCCCCGCTGCTGGAAAATCTTGATCCGTGATGCGCCACTTTCAATATATCGATTCCCTGTCCCCGGCTTTCCTCTGCCCCCTCCGTACCACCAAACATCCTGTCCTCTCTCAGTATCTTTGCAAGCTCCGCCTCCCGCTCTGCTCCGATATCTCCGGTAAAAAGCACCCGGAATCCCCGGACGGACAGCAGGCATACCATGGAGTAATCATTTCCTTCCCCGGTTTCTCCCGGCTCCGGAAGCAGCACCCGGACGTAGGTTTCTCCGGCAGATAGCTCGTCTCCCCGCGCCATTTCCAGCACATCCGTTCCGGCCTCCCCGGCCAGTTCCTGAAGCCGCTGCCGGGATGCATCCTCCGCAGTTCCCGCACCGAACACTATCCGGTCTGTCCGGATCCCGTAAAGTTCTCCCTGCTCCAGCAGCTGCTCCACACCATTCACATGATCCGCATCCGTATGGGACAGGAATACCGAATCCACCTCCCGGATCCCGTAGTAACGCAGGGCCGGGATCAGCACGTCCCGCCCCACCGTGTCCCGGGACGAGGAGCCACAGTCAAAAAGAAGATCCGCATCCTTCGTATGAACGATGCATCCGTCCCCCTGTCCCACATCCAGGAAAATGATCCGCTCGCTGAGCCGGTTCTTCAGGAGTGCCGCCCCGGCCCCCAGCAGGAAGCAGACTGTGATGGAAAGCAGTGTCAGAAAATAATATCTCCACCGGTGCCGGCCGGTCCTGTTCCGCCCCAGTATCCGGTACAGCCCGTACATGGCAGCAAGAATAAGGAAGAGCAGAAGCAGGCACTCCGTTCCGCTGATCCCGCCGGTCAGGAGTTCATGTCCCGGAATCTCCGCAGCTCCCCGGCAGAGGATCTCATAAAGGGCAAGGATGCCCCTGCAGGGCAGGATCAGTACCCGGGCCAGCAGCCGGAGTCCCGGAAGAAAGTTGATCAGCAGTCCCGCGGCACCGCTCATCACCGCCACCGTAAGCAGCGGCACCACAAGAAGGTTCAGCAGGGGACTGTAGGGCGAAACGGAATAATAATCCCGAAGCATCACCGGTTCCAGAAAGAGCTGGAGAGTCACGCTGAAGAGCAGCATTTCCACGAAATGTTTCATGGGTGCCCTGAGTTTTAGCGGCAGGAAGAGGAACCGTTCCCGGTCGAAGATCCTTTTGTAAAATGCACCGCCGGCAATGATCCCCGCCACGGAAAGAAAGCTCATCAGCAGTCCCGAAGACGTGATCCGGTAAGGACGGACCATAAGGATCAGGAACAGGGCCCCGCCTGCCGCCGTGGGAAGATCCGCCGTCCGCCGGAGAACACTCCCCAGATTCACTGCCGTCATCATCCAGATCGCCCGGAGGGTCGCCGGGGAAAAGCCTGTCAGAAAGCCGTACAGGAAGAGCAGCAGAATGGTGATCACCGCCGCCTTCCGCCGGGACATGCGGCAGAGTCCGAGAAGCATCATGATCACGGTTCCCATCAGGGATACATGAAGTCCGGAGATGGCCAGAACATGGGCGATCCCGTTCTGACGGTACAGCTCCTTCAGCTCCCGGTCCACCCCGGACCGTTCCCCCAGCAGCATGGCCCTCAGGATCCCCGCCTCCTTCTCCGGAAGCAGTTCCTCCGCCTGCTCCCTGCAGGCGGTCCGGATACTGTCCAGCAGGGAGAGGACCGGATCCGCCCCCTGCTCCAGCAGCACCGTCTCCTCCGGTTCCATCTGCCAGCGTATACCTTCGCTTTCATAATACTCCGCCGAATCAAAGGATCCCGGATTCGTAGAGCCGGGGATCCGCTCCGGCACCCCCGTAACCCGGATCCGGTCCCCCACGGAGACCGGAGATGTCCCCTCATCTTCTCCCGTAAGGATCCTCAGCTTTCCCAGATCTGTCCGGAGGATCCATGCCCATTCCCGTTGCTCCGTAACAACGCCTTCCAGGGAAATGCTCCGCCCCTCCCCGGCAGCCTCCGATGCCAATGCCTCCCGCGCAACCATTTGTAGCCGCACCCCGTAGTTCCAGGCAAAACCCAGGGCAAAAAGAAAGAGAAGCAACAGATAGTATCGCGTTTTTTTCGCCGCGATCTGCCTGCTGCTTCTCATCACGATCCCTGCCGCGGCTGCCGCCGCCCCGCAGGAATATACCATATTTCGATCGATCATCTGTCCCGCCAGCTCTCCCAGAAAGAAAAGCCCGAGGAACGTAAGCAATGGTCTTCTCACACAGTTCTCCTTGATTCAGTTTAATCGCCGTCCCCTCTTACGGCCGCTGGAAGGAAAGGGGCACATGGGTATCCACCGTTCCGATCTCCTCCTGCTTCTCTCCCTCCACCAGGATCTGGACCGAAGAGATATGCGGCAGTGCCACCACACTGTCAACCAGGGAATAGACCGCCATGGCATCCGTCCCCTCCGCAAACTGCCGGGTCAGATCCACGTAGGCCACCTTCTGGGTTACGGAAATGCTGATCAGATCCGTCCCTGCAGGGAAGACCTCCCGGCGGATCAGCTGGTTCACAACCTCCTCCTCTACGGAGACATCCAGCTGCAGCGTCACATTTAACGTGACCTCCGAAAGGGTCTCCCGCTTCTCATCCGGGAGGTACAGCCGGATCTGGCCGTTGTTCTGTCCCGTGGGGATCATTCTGTCATAATAGTAAAATGAGCCGCCGCTGTAGGTATTTTCTTCGATCAGTCTGCCATCTTCATCCTTGATGGACAGGGTCATGCTGCCTATACTGCGGATCTGCTCCAGGGTTCCGATCAGTGCCGCCTTCTCCAGAAGCAGGGTCTCACGGCTGACGGAGCTCTCCACCTGGAGGGAAAGAGTAACCGAATTCTCCTCCGCCATGGAATATGCCACGAAGCGAACCCCCTCCGTCATGGGGATCACCGCCATGGTCTCCTCCAGGGAACTGGCCAGGGAGTCGGGCTGCTTCGGCTGGAAGCGTTCCTCCTCCGCCACAACGGAACGTCCCTCCACCCGGTAGATGGTGATCCCGTGATCCTCCGACAGGCTGGAATCCACACTGTCGATCACGGTCTCCGTAACCAGGGTCTCCTTCCCGCAGCCGGATAAAAGAAGACAGGTAAGGCCCGTAAGCAAAAGAACGGTATGCACTTTTTTCAGAAAGCCCTTTCTCATCCTCACGATTCCTTCTCTGCGGATTTTTTCTCCGCCGTTTTTTTCTCCGTCTGTTTTTTCTCCAGCGTCTTTTTCCCTGATGTTTTTTTCTCCGGTTCCGACGTTTCCGAAGCCTTCTTCTCCGTAGTTTTCTTCTCCGTAGTTTTCTTCTCCGCGGTTTTCTTCTCCGGCGCGTCCTTCTCTACCGTCTCCTGCACCAGCGGCAGCCGGACGGTAAATGTGGTCCCCTTTCCGGATTCGCTGTACAGCTTGATGGTACCGCCGTGTGCATTGATGGATGAACGGGCGATAGCCAGTCCGAGGCCCGTACCGCCCGTATCACGGCTCCGGTCCTTGCTGACGCGGTAAAACCGCTCGAACACCTTATCCTTTGCGTCCTCCGGAATTCCCACGCCGGAATCCGCAACCTTGATATAGTAATACTTATGATCGGCGTTCAGGGTGATCCGCACCCAGCCGTTATCCACATTGTACTTGATGGCATTTTCAACCAGATTGGAAATGACCAGGGACAGCTTCACCTCATCCGCCTCCGCCTTCACGCTGCGGTAGCTCTCGTAGGTCAGCTCGATATTTCTCTTCTTGGCGAGAGGTGTCACGCGCCGCATGATCACGTCGATCAGCTGGTTGATGTCCACCTCCGAGAAGTTCATCACCGCGTTCTGCTTATCCGTCTTAACAAGGGCCAGCAGGTCATTGATGATCTTCGTCTCCCGGTCGATCTCCTCCACGATGTCCGTCATGAACTCACGGTAATCCTCGGTGGTGGCATTTTCATTCTGCAGCAGGGACTCCGCCAGCACCTTCATGGAGGTGATGGGGGTCTTCAGCTCATGGGACACGTCGGATACGAACTCCTGCCGGGTGGTATCGATGTCCGCCAGCTGGGCGATGACACCGTTATAGTTCTTCGCCAGATACCGGGTCTCCCGGAATCCGCTCTCCGGAAGCTTCTCATCCAGATTGCCCTCCGAGATATGCGCGATCCGCCGGTTCATGTCCTTCAGTCCCCGCACCGTAAGCCGGGATACCAGAAGCACTGCCAGGATGGCCACAAGGAGCACGACACCGCTGAGGATCAGGGTGTTTCTGACGATGATCCGCTGGCGCTGCTCGATGGGTCTCGTGGATGCGGTGGAAACGATCACGCCCTGGATCTCTCCGTTGGTTCCCCGGATCGGAAGCATGACCTCCGCGTAGGAATTCCGGATGGATGCGATGCGTTCCTGTTCCCCCGTCATCACCGTCATGATATTCTCACTGACGATATAGGCCTCCTGCTGGAAGGAGAAGGTATCCTTTACGATCCGGTAGTCCCGTCCGATCACCAGGATCCTTCCTCCCGCAAGAAATGCGGTCTCATCGATATCCGCCGCCAGTGTATTCTCCGCCGATTCGATCCGGAAATGATGGAGGGCGATCTGATCCGCCAGCCGTTCCGCCTGCTCCTCCGTCTTATCCAGAAGAGAATCCGAAGCGGTCCTCTCCGAAAAAAGGAGTATGCCGATCGCAGTTCCCGCAGCCACAAGCAGGATCACGGAGAAGACGGTGATCACCAGGAAAGTGCTCATGCTGATATGCAGTTTTTCCTTCTTCTTTTCTTCCATCCGTCCTTATGTCCCGCAGGATCCTTTAGACCTGCTTTTTTTAAGACTACTCTTCTTCCGTTGCACGGGTAAGAGCTGCACCCACCGCCCGATAGGCCTGTATATACAGCTCCTCCTGTGCATTCACCGCCGGCTCCTCATGTGTCACATAGGTATAGCTTCCGTCCGGCCGCTGCTCTCTGGCTTTCACATTGTCCGCCAGCTGTGTCCGGATCATGCTCCGGATCATATCCTTCAGCTTGCTGTCATAGATCGGCGCAGCCACCTCCACACGGTGCACCGTATTTCTCGTCATGAAATCCGCAGATGAGATATAGATCTCCTCCCGGCTGCCTTTTCCGAAAATGTAGACCCGGGAATGCTCCAGGAACCGTCCCACGATGGATACGGTACGCACCCGGTCCGTCTTTCCCGGAATACCCGTACGAAGACAGTTGATACCGCGGATCACCATTTCGATCTTCACGCCCGCTTCCGACGCTTCAATGATCTTGTCGATGATCTTCTTATCCGTCAGGGAATTCAGTTTAAAGCAGAGATACCCTTCTCCGCCGTCCTTCGCGATCTGAATCTCCCGCTCGATCCGCTCGATGATCTTGTTCTGCAGGCATTTGGGTGCCACCATAAAATGCTCCGTGCTGGTCAGCACCTCACCGAGGGACAGTGCCTGGAACACCTTTGCAGCTTCCAGACCGATACCCACATTCGCCGTGATGAGGCAGAGATCCGTATAAAGACGCGCCGTCTTCTCATTATAATTTCCGGTTCCCACCTGGGTGATATACTGAACGCTCTCTCCGTTCTTCCTTGTGATCAGGCAGAGCTTCGAATGCACCTTCAGACCGTCCAGTCCGTAGATCACGTGACAGCCGGCGGACTCCAGCATACGGGACCACTCGATATTGTTCTCCTCATCGAAACGGGCCTTCAGCTCCACCAGCACATCCACCTGTTTTCCGTTCTCGGCCGCCTCCACCAGCGCCTCCACCACCTTGCTGTGCTTTGCCAGCCGGTACAGGGTCATCTTGATGGATACCACCTGGGGATCATTTGCGGCTTCCGTCAGCATATTCAGGAAGGGACGGATGCTCTCATAGGGATAGGACAGCAGCTTGTCTCCCTCCAGGATCTGGGGGATCAGCGGCTTTGTCTCATCCAGCATCGGGGATCTCTGGGGGAAGCGCTTCTCAAAGAAGAGCTCCGATCTGTGCCGCAGGATATCCTGGATATCAAAGACAAAGGACAGGTCCAGCGGCGACTTGGTCTTGAAGATCATATCCTTATCGATCTTCAGGAAATTCTTCATCTGGGTCAGCACCTGCTTATCCAGGTCACGGGTATATTCCATCCGCACCGGAGTCAGCTTGCGGCGCTGCTTGATCACCTCTTCCATATGCTCCCGGTAGCTTAGTTCTTCGTCATATCCCTTATCCGCATCGATATCAGCATTTCTGGTCACACGGATCAGGGACTTGCTGACGATGGTATAGCCCTGGAATACGCTGGGCAGGAAATGCAGGATCAACTCTTCCGCCAGCATGGCATAGCCCTTGGAGCCGGGGATCTGGATCAGACGGTTGAACATACCGTTATTGCACGGTACGATACCGATCCTTGTCTTCGGATTCTTGGCCTTGCTGTTCTTCGGCACCAGCACCGCAACGGCGCAGATCTCGTTGTTCTTGATGAACGGGAACGGCTGCTTCTTGCTGACGGTGATGGGGGACAGCAGCGGCATGATTTCCTGCTCGAAATAGGTCTGCAGGTATGCGCCCTGACGGTCATCCAGCTTCTGGAAGTTGATGATATGGATCCCCTCCGCCTCCACATGTCCCATCAGATTGGCGTAGGAGATATCCTTCCGCTTGATCAGTTCCTTCACCCGTTCACGGATGGCTTCGAGCTGTTCTTCAGCGGTCATGTTGGTCTTGTTCTCGCGTGTATTCTCCTTCAGGAGCATTTCGTCATGGAGCGACCCCACACGCACCATGAAGAATTCGTCAAGATTTGTCTGGAAGATGGAAATGAAGCTCAGTCGTTCACAGAGCGGCGTCCGCTCATCCTCGGATTCTTCCAGAACCCGTTCGTTGAATTTCAGCCAGGACAGTTCCCGGTTCTCATACAGTTGTTCTGCCATGTGTTCCTTCTCCTTCCTTCCCGCGGAAATGAGACACGCGGGCCATTCCTCATTGTATCATATTTTCCTTCCGGATTAAACTGATTTTGCATGAAAAAGAACAGGTATGGTTTCGACCGGGTCGAACCATACCTGTTCCTGACCGGGCGGACACATCCCTTACGGATCGGTCCCACCCTTTATTTTATTATACGGGATTACTCCTCGCTGGAGATGCCTTCGGTCTTGATGATGTACTTAACGTTGCTCTTTATATCGCTGCTTGCGCCGCCGAAGGAGCTGTACTCCTCACCGG
The DNA here is from genome assembly GCA_017437905.1 of Eubacterium sp. Lineage (GTDB taxonomy): Bacteria > Bacillota > Clostridia > Lachnospirales > Lachnospiraceae > Eubacterium_Q. The sequence continues at coordinate 12,849 of JAFRWY010000020.1, read as the reverse complement.
CCTTGCGGATATTCTCGAACTTGGCCTTCAGTTCATCCAGTTTCACTTCACCCTTATCGATTGCGTCAATGATCTTGGCTGTTGCATCCTTCAGCTGGTTTGCACCGTCGGTCAGCTTGCTGCTATTTGCTGCCAGCTGTGCCGCGCCGTCGTTCAGCTGTGCGGTTCCGTTGGAAAGCTGGCTTGCACCTCTGGAGAGCTGGCCTGTACCGTCTGCCAGGCTGCTGAGACCCTGGTTCAGCTGGCTGGTTCCGCCGGTCAGATCACCCAGGCCCTTGGAAAGGCTTTCATTTCCATTTGCAAGGGTGTCGAGGCCCTTGGAAAGTTCACCTGCACCGTTGTTCAGATCACCCAGTCCCTTGGCCAGCTGGCCGCTTCCGCTTTCCAGATCATCCATGCCCTTGGAAAGCTGACCGCTTCCGTTTGCCAGCTGACTGGTTGCATCCTTCAGCTGCTTGATCTTCGGTGAAAATGCAGCGAGCTTGGAATCCACTTCCTTCAGGACCGCATCCATACCGTAATTTACACCTACCATTGCATAAGCCTGGCACATTGCCGTAAGTACCGGTACCACGCCGTCACTGAGGTTCTTGGACAGGGCATTTGTGAATGCCTTGAATTCCTGTGCGAGCTTACCGTATTCCGTACCGTAACCGGTTCCGTAACCTGTGCCGTAGCCTGTGCCGTAACCCAGGCCGTAGCCTTCACCGTATCCGTTTCCGTAGCCTGCGGTGTAAGCACCTGCAAGTGCCTGTCCGAGACCTGCCATCTGCTGGTCAACCGCTGTTTCCACCTGTCCGGACAATGCCTGCTTATATGCCGTGATCTGCTCGGCAGAAAGATCATTATAAGTGAGCGATGCGGTAGCCGGATCCGCCTTCAGCGCCGCATTGATCGCTGTTACATACGCCTGATCCAGAAGAGAGGATCTTACGGATGCATAGATCTGCTGATAGGTAGCATTTCCTGTGATCTTCGAGGGATCCGTCTGCAGCGCACCTGCAGCTTCCTGGGCTTTCGTTGCCGCATCGGCTGCTATACCCTGCTTTACCTCATCTGTTACGGCGGCCTGGCCTGCAGCCGCTGCTTCCTGCCGGATCAGTGCTGCCTGCTGGTCTGCCGAGAGGGTCGGATCTGCCAGTGCGGCGAAAGAGGGTGCTGCCGGAAGAGCTCCCGTCACGCTCTGGGTCATGGCATCCGAAACCTTGTCTGCCGTATATCCTTCCGCTTCAACAGCTGCCTGGATCTCCTGTGCCGCTGCCGCACGCTGCTCATCCGTGATATTATCCTTTGCGCCGTCAAGACTGGGGAGCTGAAGATCCTTTACTGCATTGTTCAGCTGGCTCGCACCGCTTGCCAGATCGTCTGCACCCTTATTGGCGGTCTTGGTTCCGCCATACAGCTGGTCAGCACCTTCCTTGGCGCTCTTGGTTCCGTCTGCCAGCTTTGCAGCGCCGTCTTTTGCACTCTTTGCGCCTGCTGCCAGCTGGTCTGCACCTTCTTTTGCACTCTTTGCGCCTTCGTAGATCTGGGACGCACCGGACTGTGCACTCTTTGCACCGTCATTTAACTGTGCAGCGCCCTTTGCCAGATCCGCAGCACCGGAATTCACCTGGTCGATACCGCCTGCCAGCTTATCCACACCGTCGGTGTAAGCTGCGATACCTTCCGCCAGCTGGTTCATACCGTCCTGATACTGTGCGCTCTTCTCATCGATCTCTTTCTTCAGATCATCCACATTCAGATCGATGGCATCTTCGGAAAGCACGATGGGAGTTGCAAATGTAAGCGCCATGTCCATCTCGAAATCCGTGGCATCCGCTTCAAATTCCATATAATCCGGGAAGCTGATGCCTTCGATATCCAGTGCCAGGCTGTCATCCAGACCGGGCATGCCGACACCGATCACGATGAACCGGCTTCCGTCGCCGATCACCTTACCGTTGGTGACCTTGACATTCGAGAACTTCTCTCCGTCCAGCAGAACACCCGTGCCCATCAGGAACGGTGCATACACATCCCCGACCTTGGCATTGTTGGAATACTCGAAACGGACGGTCACCTTTCCGGCAACACCTGCCAGCGCCGACGGCTCCACATCGTTACCGTCCAGCTTGTAGCTGACCTTAACACTTACCGGAAGCTCCTGATCGCTCTTTCCCTGATAATAGATCGGCTTGCCGTTGGCCTGCCATACCAGTTCTTCGCCGTTCTGGGTAAATGTTTCGTCACCCTTCACATTTTCGATATCGGTCAGCTTACTGCGGTCCTTGATCTCCGCCGCTCCGTCGCTGTTCTTCAGCCACTCGCTGACGATCACGGAATTCACATTTCCGTGAGCATCCGCCATGGCGTAGACCGTCTCATCCTTCTCGCCTTCCATGACGCCGTCCAGATTGAAGGATGCATCGATCAGATTGCCCAGTTCCATGGCTTCCTCGGTGGAGGCCTCCGCCGGCTCCAGGATCGTAGCCTCTTCCGCCTTCCTGTCCACCGTACCGCAGCTGCCGAGTCCCAGCAGCATCGCGCCTGTCATCACTCCGGCAACCACACGTTTTGTGAGATTCTTCTTCATGCGTTTTCCCCTTTCAGATCTGTGTCAAACTGTCAGATGTTCTATTCTTACCTGTCACACCCTTAAAGCCCATGGTGGTACGCAGGATGATCGGATCAAATATCCTGAGCACTGCAGGCAGGAGCAGGACTACAACAAACATACTGATGATCGCACCTCTGGCCATCATGGAACAGAGGGCACTGATCATATCGATATTGGAATAAAGGCCGACACCGATGGTCGCGGCAAAGAATGAAAGTGCACTGACGATCACGGAGTGGATGGAGTTCTCGAGAGCCCAGGTTACGGCTTCGATCTTCTCCAGACCGGAAAGTCTTGCGGCCTTATATTTATTCGTCATCAGGATCGCGTAATCCACGGTGGATCCCAACTGGATCGTACCGATGACGATGGATGCTACGAAGGGCAGCACATCTCCCATGTAATAGGAGATACCCATATTGATAAAGATCGCAAATTCGATCACCGCTATCAGCAGGATCGGAAGTGTGATGGACCGGAACACCAGAAGGATGATCACACCGACCATCAGGATCGATACCGCACTGACGACCTTGAAGTCACGATCCGTGATATGGATCAGATCTTCGGTACATGGTGCCTCACCGATCAGCATGCCTTTGGTGTCGTACTTGTCCAGGATCTCATTGATCCTGTCACACTGGGTATTAACTTCATCCGTTGCCACCTTGTATTCGGAAAGGATGAAAATCAGCTGATACTCACCGTTGTCCAGGATCTTGATCAGGCTCTTCGGCAGCATATCCCGCGGGAAAAGCGGTCCCAGGAGGGAATCCAGTCCCACCGCGGCCTTGACGCCATCCACCTTGTTCACTTCATTTACAAACTTGTTTACGCTCTTGGAATCAATATTGCTGTCCAGCAGGATCATGTGGGTCGAACTCATGTTGAACTTCTCGTCCAGCTTGGCCTGCGCCACCATACACTGCAGATCCTTCGGAAGTGAGGAATCCAGATTGTAGTACACCTTGTTATTTGCCTGTCCGATGTATGCGGGAACGATCAGAACCGCGAACAGGATCAGGCCGATATAGAAATGCTTCACGATCCATTTGCAGATGCCCGACAGATTCGGAAGCAGCGGCTTATGCTTTGTCTTCTCCAGAGCCTTGTCAAATATCATGATCATGGAAGGAAGGATCGTAACACAGCAGATAACGCCGATCACAACACCCTTCGCCATCACAAGGCCCATATCGAAGCCCATGGTAAAGCTCATGAACATCAGTGCCACGAAGCCTGCCACCGTGGTGATGGAACTTCCCACAACGGAGGAAAGGGTCTCATTGATGGCATTGGCCATGGCTGTCTTTCTGTCTCCGTGGCAGACCTCCTTCTCCGCGGAGTAGCTGTGCCACAGGAAAATGGAATAATCCATGGTAACCGCCAGCTGCAGCACGGCAGCCAGTGCCTTTGTTACGTAAGAGATCTCTCCCTGGATAAAATTGGATCCCAGGTTGTAGATGACCGCAAATCCGATACTCAGCAGGAAGAACACCGGAACCAGGAAGGAATCCATGGTAAGCATCAGGATGATCAGACTGAGGATCACCGCGATCACCACATAGATCGGAACCTCCTTATCGGAAAGGTTCTTCGTATCCACGATCATGGCCGACATACCGCTGATGTAGGTCTGCTCCGTTGCCACCTCCCGGATATCCTCGATGGCCTTCATGGTCTCATCCGAGGACATGGTGGTGTCATAAATGGATATCATCAGGATCGCATCGCCGTTCTTCAGTATCTTCAGATACTTGTCCGGCAGGATCTCCGCCGGGATCGAGATATCCGCCACCGCTCCGTACCATAAGACCTTCCGCACATGGTCGACCTCTTCCATCCTGGCCGCCATGTCTTTGATCTCCTTCTCCGACATCCCCTCCGCCACGATCAGAGAGAAGGCGCCGGTACCGAAATCATTTGCCAGGATCTCCTGGCCCTTCATGGTTTCGATCTCCTTCGGCAGGTAGGTCAGAATATCATAGTTCGTACGTGTTGAAAAGTATCCGATCACCGATGGAACCAGCAGAGCCAGTGCCAGGATCAGGATCGGGATCCGCAGCCGGACGACTACTTTTCCTAAGCCTTTCATATAATAACACCTCCGGTTCATTGTATCCTAAAACGAAAGTATTCTTCCGTCATGTGATACTATATTCCCGAAGGTGGTGGATTTCATTATACAAACATAGAAAAATGACAAGACTTTATGAATCTGCGGCGAGTCGACCCCTGTTTATACCTTCTCCCCGTCATGCTCTCCCATAACCTGCTGGTAAGCCAGCTGCTTGCAGATCGTCATCAGTTTCAGCATGCGTCCCGCGATCACGGAGGGTTCCTCCTGCATGCCAAGTTCGATCCACTCGATCAGCATTCCGCAGATACCGTAGGCAAAGAATCTTGCCAGAAGCCGCTGCTCCTCCGGGTTCATGTGACGGATCTCCCGGCTGTCCATGGAGGGCTGCGCCCTGAGGTAGTCTATGGCCGCATTAAAGATATCCTGCGCATCCTGGAGGATCATCTGCCGCATATCTCCTGCCGCATGCTTGATGGTGTTGATACTGAACTCCCGGTCCTTCCAGACCCCTGTAAGGATCCCCTCCAGGCACCGGTCCCAGTTGTCCATGGAGATATTCGTCATGTTGGGTTCATAATAATCCACGCGGTAGATCCATTTAAGCAGATCGTATTTATCCTGAAAATGATAATAAAAGGTCTGGCGGTTCACATTGCTCCTGGCGGCAATCTCCCCTACGGAGATCTTGTCGAAGCTCTTCTCCTTCGACAATTCCTTCAGACTGTCCGCGATCAGACGCTTTGTATCCATATTGGTATCCGACATGGCAGGCCTCCTGCTGTTGTTTTCGGTCTCGGAAATCCTGCGTAATGAAATATACAGGATCACCACATGGTAACATTGTATCATGTTCCGCAAAAAAAGCAAATTTACATTTATATCTTATTTTTTTTATGGTAAAATTAAGGTTAGCGTTTTAAGATGTGGGGGACAGACGGAGTTTTGCCCCCGGAATCCCGTATTTTTAAGGAGGAAAAACCCGTGGGCGTAACAGGTGTTATCATATTCCTGGTGATCATTCTGGCAGGAGGCTACTATATCTATACCGTGAACCGGGTAGGCAAGCTGGACGGTATCGCGCGGAATCTCGCAGGCGAGATCGACACGCTGCTCTGGGACAGAAATCATGTTTACGAACAGATCACTGAGCTGCTCAGCGGGAAAGGGATCGGGCTGGAGGAGGATCTGACGAAGAAGCAGTCCCTCGGACTGGGTATGCCCACCGCCATGCAGATGGCAACCTATACGGAACAGGCGAAACGCTGGAACCGGCTGCTTCCCGTGCTGGAGGAGCATCCGGAGCTGGAATCCGACGAAGATTATAAAAGGCTCCGGGAGCGGTTTGATTCCATCCGTACGGATCTCATCGCCACGGGTTCGAAGCATAACCGGGCAGCCACTGACTTCAACTCCTATATCGGTCATCCACTTTCCGGATTTATCGCATCAAGGAAAACCAAGGGAGAACGCGCTCCCTTCAGTGTGGAACTGGCGGAAGCCACGGCAAAAAGTTAGGACAGCGGAGCATGGAGAACCATTTCTCCCGGATCCGCTGCCGGATCAGGAGGTTACAATATGCGGGTACTGGTTGTAGAGGACGAAAAAAGACTTGCGGAAACCATCGCGGATATCATAGAGGAAGCCGGTGACACGGTGGATATCCAGAACAACGGCGAGGACGGCTACTATGATGCGGCCTCCGGGATCTACGACGCCATCGTGCTGGATGTCATGCTGCCCGGAATGAACGGATTCGATATCTTAAAGCGGTTACGGGAGGAGGGAATCTCCACCCCCGTACTGATGCTGACGGCCCGGACCGAACTGGGAGACCGGGTTCAGGGACTGAACCTGGGCGCGGACTACTATCTCACCAAGCCCTTCGAGAATGCGGAGCTGGTGGCTACGCTGCATGCCATCATGCGGAGGAAGACGGATTATGTCCCGGAAAATGTGACCTTCGGCGACCTGACCCTCACTCCTTCCTCCTGTGAACTGACCTGCGGCGCAAAATCCATCAAGTTAAATGCCAAGGAATTTGAACTGATGCGGTATCTCATGATCAACGGTAAGACGATCCTCTCGAAGGAAACCCTGATCAACAAGATCTGGGGTTATGATTCGGATGCCGGCGACAACAACGTGGAGGCTTACATCTCTTTCCTGCGGCGCAAGCTGAATTCCCTGAAATCAACAGTTTCGATCCAGGTTGTCCGGAAGGTGGGCTACCATCTCGAGGATGCATGACAAAGGAGTACTTATGACGGAAACCATCAAAGATCCGGCTGCTCCGGCACTGGGAAAGAAGAAAAAGAAACATAAAAAATCCAACCCCCTGATCCGGAAGCTCCGGATAAAATTCATCGCCATGATGATGGGGGTTGTTGTTTTATTTCTTGTGGTCATTTTCGGAGTACAGTATTTCTCATCCAGACAAAGTATGGAATCCGACTCCCAGGCTGCACTTACAAATGCGCTGAACTCCGCGGCCTTCCCCTGGTCGCTGCCGGGGATCGTTGACGACACCGTCGTGATCATTCCCGGGTTGCCGGAAATGGAAGACTACGGCTTCGAAGACCCGGAAGCCCAGGAGGGCAAAGGCCGGGGCGGAAACCGGCGGGATGACCGGAGGATGGCCGACTTTGCCAACCGACAGGACCGGATCGCAACCCTGATCGCCTATTATATGGCTGACGGCACCATATCCATCCGGCAGAACAATATCTTCTTCATCAGCACGGAGGAAGACGTGAGCGAGCTTGTGAACGCGGCCATTGCTGAGAAGGCGGACAGCGGAAAGCTGAGTTCCCACAACCTACGTTATATGAAGAAGACGCTCTTCAACGGAACCGTAGCAGTTGCATTTGCCGACATTTCCAATGAGATCTCCATGCTGCAGAGCACACTGAACCGCTCCATCTGGATCAGTCTGGCGGTCATCGCCGTCATGCTGCTGCTCTCCTTCTGGTTCTCCCACCTGGCGACCAGGCCGGTGGAACGGGCCTGGGACGACCAGAAGCGCTTCGTGGCCGACGCTTCCCATGAACTGAAGACCCCTCTCACGGTCATCATGTCCAATACGGATATAGTCACACGTTCCCTGGGAACACTGGCGGAGGATACATCCCTCGGCATCGAACCGGAGTCCGCCGCCGCAAAGAAGCTGCAGCGGAACCTGCACCGGATGGAGAACGTCCGGGAGGAAAGCAACCGCATGAAGGAGCTGATCGGCGAACTGCTGGACGTGGCCCGGGGGGATGTGGGACAGCATCCCGAAAGTTTCCAGGAGGTCTCCTTCAGCGAGATCGTGGAGGATTCCCTCCTCACCTGGGAATCGGTTTACTTTGAAGCCGGCAAGACCCTGACGGGCACCGTGGATCCGGATCTTATGATCACCGGGGACCGGACACTGCTCCGACGGCTGACGGGGATCCTGCTGGATAATGCCTTAAAATACAGCAGTGAAAAGTCAAAGATCCTGGTCACGCTCCGCCGGGAGAAGATCCACGGGAAGAAACAGCTGCATCTGTCCGTGGAAAATGAAGGAACACCCCTTACACAGGAAGAGATCTCCCATCTCTTCGACCGGTTCTACCGGGCCGACAGTTCAAGGGAAGAGATCGCAGGCTACGGGCTGGGACTCTCCATCGCCCTGGGAATTGCGGAAGCCCACAAAGGACAGATCTGGGCGGAAGCCACCACACACGGGAATTGCTTCCATGTAACACTGGCATAAGCAGATCTTAAGAAAGATACCGGGCCGTACGGGTCCGTACGACATTTAGAAAAGGAAGGCACATTTGCCCTGTGATCACAGAGACAAATGTGCCTTCCTTTTTTCTCGCTTATCATTCGGAGCCCACATGGAGGACATTTTCGATCCCCCGGGTCATGCTCCGGTGATAGATAAAAATGTCGAAGAGCACCGTCAGTACCAGCACGCCGCAGCCCAGCAGGGTGACCGGCGCATCCAGCAGAAGGTGCAGTGCCACACAGGCGCCTCCGATCAACGCCGCGATCCCGATGGCGATGGCCATGCAGAAAAAGGTATTGTAATTCTCACGCAGGGCGGAAAGCGCATCCTCCCACAACAGTTTGGGATTCACACTGTCCAGCAGCATGCCCATATAGGTAACCGCCACGGAGGCCGCCGCAGTGATCAGGATATACAGCAGGATCTGCAGGACCGGTACCCCCGCATAGATCCCGAAGAACAGGAAGAAGGGCGCAGTTCCCAGGAAGGTGACCATCACGCCGATCGCCGCCTTGGCGTTCCACTGGGTCCGGATCGGCACCGGCAGGAACTGCAGCACCTCGTAGTGCTTCCCTTCTCTTGAAAATGCGTTGGAGCCCAGGCTGTTCATGGCTCCCATGATAAAAGGCGCCGCGAAGGCCGCGATCATCGCTCCCAGGGCAAATCCCGTTTCTCCGTCCCCGATCCGGTCCCGGACAGCCCCCGGAGTCATGTCCATGCCGGTCATAACCCCCGCGATCACAACAAATACCGGCCAGATCCAGGTGATCAGTATACAGTTGGTGAAGAAGACCGGCGTTCGCCGCAGGATCTTCCACTCCTTGGCAATGTAGCTCCGGAACGCATCCCTCTTCTGCAGGGCCCAGTCCATATGCACCGCACTGTGCTTCGACCGGTGGGTGCCCTCTCCCAGTCGGCTCACGGAATTGATATAGAAGCGGTCCGCCACCAGCAGGAAGACCGCAAGGATCGCTATATGCAGCACTGCGTAGATCAGGAGGGACAGCACATTTCCGTCATTCATGAATTCCACAAGCAGTGCATTTTCGAAAAAGACCACATTCATGACCCGGACAAAGGGGATGTCCTGGCTGGCCGCATTTACGATCCAGCTGTCCACGTCCACTTTCTTCAGGGTGGTAAGGGCCAGCGCCATCAGCGCAAACACCACCAGCATGAAGATGACGGAGATCTTCCGCACCGTATCCCTGGACTTCACCACCCGGGTAAAGGCCATGAGCAGGATTCCCAGGATCGCACAGTACATCATGGGGATCATGGACAGAGTCAGTCCCAGCAGGATGGCTATGGGCCACCGCCAGAGCGGCATGTCCGAAGACAGGCCGAAGCCGATGGTACAGGACAGGATCAGGATGAACTGCATCACATTTTCCATCTTGTACGCCGCGGAGAACTTGGCAGCGGCGATCTCCCGTCCCCGGATCGGAAGCGGCAGAAGCCGGTCGATATCCGTGGAGAAGTAGAGCTCGTTGAAGATCACGTTGATGCCGAATACCATGGTGAAAATGGAGATCAGATGGTACATCACCTGAATTCCGAAGGCCGTATGTCCCGCGCGTACCAGCGATCCCGTCATAAGATAGGTGAAAAGCCCGCTGCCCACGGCGATGGGGATCATGATGAAGACCGCCGCGAAGATCGTCAGCACCAGGATCTGTACCTTCCGCCCCTTATCCTTCGGCGGATCGTAGGCGATATCCTTCAGGAAGACGCGCACCAGACGTCTGTAATTATTCATGCTGCTCCTCCCCCGCATCGTCTTTCATAAGTTCCAGGAACACCTGCTCCAGATCCGACTCCCGGTTCATGGACTTCAGCTCGTCCAGGGTTCCGTAATATCTCTGTCTTCCATGGGAAATGATGATCACCCGGTCGCAGAGTTTCTCCGCCACCTCCAGCACGTGTGTGGAGAAAAGCACGCTGTTGCCCTTGGCCGCATGCTCCCGCATCATTCGCTTCAGATTGAATGCGGACTGCGGATCCAGACCGATCATGGGTTCGTCCAGGATCCAGACCGCCGGATCATGCACCAGTGCCGCAATGATCATGGCCTTCTGCCGCATGCCGTGGGAATAACTCTGCATGCGGTCTCCCATCACTTCGGTCATACCGAACTGTTCCGAAAAATAAGCCGTCCGCTCCTTCCGGTCCTGATCGGAAACCCCGTAGATATCCGACATGAAGCCCACGAATTCATAGCCCGTCAGTTTCAGGAACATGTCCGGATTATCGGAGATATAGCCCACGATCCGCTTTGCTTCCATGGCATCCGGTGCCATGGGGATCCCGTTCAGCAGGATCTTCCCGCTGTCCGGACGAAGGATGCCCGTCAGCATCCGGATGGTGGTGGTCTTCCCGGCACCGTTCGGCCCGATAAAGCCCACGATCTCACCGTCCTGCACCGTAAAGGACAGATCATCCACCGCAGGCGCATTTTTCCCATATGTTTTTGTAACATTTCTGATCTCGATCATACGATAACCTCCTTGCAGGGCCTTGTTTGCTTTTTTCATCAGCAGGGATCCCTTGCTTTACCGGGGCGTAACCGGGTTTCCCCCGCTACGCCCGAGTAATCCCATAGTTATTGTAACAAGTTCCGGCGGGGATGGATAGCATTTCTTTTGCGGGGAAAGGCGCATAATTGCTCCGATTCGGAAAATTTGTAAAAGAGGGTGAATCCGAGGGGTCGGATTTGGGCACTTTTTTCCATAAAAAGGGATTTACATAACGTATCAATTGTGTTATCATACAAATGTTACGAAAATGTTACATGCAGGGTATGTGGCATTCTTTATTTGAGAACAACTTATGAATATACATTTCCGGGCCGGATGATCACGGACCGGAAGACAAAAAAAACGGAGGCATATCATGCGAAAGTCAAGAAAAGTCATCACTGCTTGCCTGATGGCTGCCCTGTTCGCCGTTCCGGCCGTGCCGGCGCTCTCTCCGAAGAACACCGCAGTGGTCTATGCGGATGAGCAGGACGAAATAGAAGAGATCAAACGACAGAATGAAGAAAATGAAGAGAAGAAGGCGCAGGCCGAGGATGAGCTGGCCAGCCTGAACATTTCCGCAGATGAGGTCCGCGACACCATCCGTGAGCTGGATAACCAGATTGGTGAATGCGAGGACAGGATTGCCGATCTTACTGCCGAGCGAAATGCGGTACAGGCCAAGGTGTCCATCACAAAATCCGAGCTGCAGATAGCCATCATTTCCAAGGAGAACCAGCATGACCGTATGCTGGAACGTATCGCCTACTCTTACGAGAACGGTGAGATCGGCTTCATGAATGCCATGATGTCCATCGATGACTTCTCCAACGTGCTGAACCAGTCCGAATATGTGGACCAGGTGTCCACCTACGATCAGAAACAGCTCACCGAGCTGCTCCGGATCACACAGGAAGTGCAGGATAAGGAAGCGCTGCTGAAGGAAGAGCTGGCCCGGGTGGAGGAACTGAAGGCCGAGGCCGAGGAGGAACAGGCAGAGCTTGAGGTCCGGCAGGATGCGAAGAAGGATAAGCTGGCCGAGTACATGGTCCTGATCGGTGATACCGAAAGCGAGATCAGCCTGTATGACCGCCTGATCGAGGAAGGCCAGGACGAGATCGACCGTCTGGAAGCCGAGTATAAGAGAAAACAGGAAGAGGCCAAGGAACGCGCGCGGCAGGAAGCAGAAGCGGCACGCCGCCGTCAGGAGGAGGAAGAGGCTGCAAAGCGACGCAGCAGCGAATCCGAATCCGGTTCCAGTTCCGGTTCGGAATCCGGTTCGGGGTCCAGCTCCGGTTCCAGTTCTTCATCCGGATCCTCGGAGCGTCAAAAGTATGAGGAACCGACGCCGAGCTACAATGAGACCGGCTGGGTATGGCCCGTTCCCTCGAGCCATCACATCACTTCCTATTTCGGCTACCGCTCCGCTCCCACTGCCGGTGCGACTACAAATCATAAGGCCATCGATATCGGATGCTCCGTCGGAAGTTCCGTTGTAGCCATCGCGGGCGGAACCGTCATGTACACAGACTACAGCGGTGCACGCGGTTATTACATTCGTGTGGATCACGGAAACGGAATCACATCCCTCTACCAGCATCTGTCCGGTTATGCAGGATACAGTGCGGGAGACCATGTAGATGCCGGTGACGTTATCGCTTATTCGGGAAATACCGGAATCACCGCAGGCCCTCACCTCCATATCGAGATCTGGGTCAACGGAACACCGGTAAATCCGCTGAATTATATCGGATAAATCAAATCGAGTAGGAGGGGGTGATTAACCCCCGTCCTCTCACACCACCGTGCGTACCGTTCGGTACACGGCGGTTTCAATAGTTGACGTGCACTGACTGGTACGCAAGGGCTAAATCATAGAAGCCTGCGCGTATCAGTCTTT